>JAIXZD010000311.1 GCA_027489895.1 Planctomycetaceae bacterium | reverse complement strand
CGCCCCCCCTGACACTTCACCTCGCCAGCCCGCTCCACGCTCGCACCGCAACCTGCCTTTCCTTCGCGTCTTTGCGTCTTCGTGTGAACGAGCCCCCCAGGACCGACACACCCGCAATCATCCTTCGCTCGCCCCCCCCCGCCTTTCGCACGCGCACAAAACCGCCCTCGACGCCAACTCCCAATCCTGAAACGATCCCGTCCCGGAACGACGCCGTCCCCGCGTTGGCCACGTTGTCCTGACGGAATCTCGGAGATGTTCGGTAAAGTCCCCATCGTCCTCGTCTTCGATGTCGAGCCCGATCAGCGCGAACTGTCACCGACCAATCGCCCCGACTGGCTCGGCTTCAAACGCCTCGTCAACTGGATTCGCCCCCGCCGCCGCCAGATCGAGCAGGCCACAGGTCGCCAGGCCACGTTCAACTGGGCCCTGAGGCTCGACGAGCAGATCGCCCACGCCTATGGCCGTGCCGACTGGCCCCTCCACCACGATCACGAACTCTTCCACGAACTGCTGGCCGAAGGCGATGGCTTTGGCATCCACCCCCACGCCTGGCGCTGGGACGAATCCGAGGACCGATGGCTCGAGGACCATGGTCGACCAGGCTGGCCCGAACACTGCACCAGGCTCGCTCATGCCACGTTTCTCAAAGCCTTCGGCTGGCCACCCGAGTTCTTTCGACATGGCGACCGATTTCTCAGCCAGGGTCTGGTCCAGACCCTCGATGCCCTCGCCATCCCGTTCGATCTGACCATGGAGCCAGGTCACCCCGGCGTCGAGCGACTCGCGCCGCACGAGCGAACAACCGGATCGATCCCCGACTACACCGCCACACCGACCTACCCGTTCCGTCCCTCGAAAGCCGACTTTCGTAGACCCGGCCGACCTGCGCACAACGTCTGGTCCCTCCCCGTGGCAACCTCCTGTGAGATCGCCACGCCGGCATCACAGCCGGTCCTGTCCGCCGTTCTCGGCTTCCCCGCCGACCGCGTCATCCCCATCTGCCACGCCGCCCTGACCCGGGACGACCCCTTCCTCGTCGCCGTCGCCCGGACCGATGTGTTCACCAATCCAGATTGGACCACCCAGTTCGAAGCCGCATTCGCGTATCTCGAACAATTCGTGGTTCAAGGGGCCGGTCGATTCTGCTCGCCGCGACAGGCGCTCTCCTGGCTCGAGTCCGGCCTCGCCCACAGCCCATCAGACCGCCACGCCAGCACGCCCTTCCGCCGCAGTGCTTAGGACCTCCCATTGCATCGGTCACGTCGCCTGGTAGCGGAACTCGTGAGAGTTCCCACGTCAGCCGCCCCTCATTCATGGCCCGGTTCGGTATACTCCCGAGGAAATCAGGCCGTTTCCCCGTACTCTCCTTCTCCGAACCCGTCCCGCGCCAGATGTTTGTCGTTCACGAACTCCTCTCAACCCAAAGTCGCCTCCCGCTCACTCGTGGTGAGCGGGTCTCGCTGATCGAATCGCTCGGCCTGGTCGGTTGCGGCGCACTCGCCGCCGTACTCGTCATCGCGTTCGATGTCAGTCTGCGGATTCCCGGACATGCCATCCTCCGTGCGGTCCCGCCCATCGCCCTGGGGCTGGCGCTGGTCCCCCGTCAATTCGCCGGGACGGTCATGTCCCTCTCCGCTCTGGCCACTTGTGGAATGCTGTATCGAGGCGGCTTCGAACCAGTCGGTGCCGGCGCGATGACCAGCCTGCTCACGATCGGTCCCTGCCTCGATGTGACTTTCTCCCTCGCCACGAGCCGCCATGTCACCGCCTGGGCAGTCAAACTCCCGGTGCTCATCTCGTGCGCGATGGCTGGCATGGCTTCCAATCTCCTCGCGTTTCTCGTGCGGGGCGCACTGAAATCATCGGGCGCGCTCAAGCCCCTCGAACGCGCCCTCGCCGACTGGTGGTCGACCGCAATCTTCACCTACCTCGCCTGCGGCTGCGTCGCCGGACTGGTCAGCGGCTTGCTCTGGTTCCACCTCCGCCCCAGGCCGCCGGTCGACTCTCAATCGAATGGCGCCACCACACTACCCGGTTCGCCATGATCCTCGTCGGCATCGACGACACCGACATGCCAGGAACCCCCGGCACCAACAAGCTCGCCATGCAGATCGCGGCCGACCTGATGGACCGCTTCCGCTGCGTGCGCATCGTTCGCCACCAGTTATGCGCTGACCCCGCGATTCCCTGCACCAGTCAGAATGGAAGTGCCGCGCTGCACCTCGAGCCTCGTGTTGAACCCGACCCGCCCGCGCTCATCGAACGCCTACGAGCACGAATGCGTTCCTGGTATGTCCCCGGAAGCGACCCGGGGCTTTGCATCGCGCTGACGGTGCCCCCCCAGGTGACCGACTTCGCGAAGCGTGCCCAGCGAGAGATTGTCACTCAGGCCGAGGCCCGTCACCTCGCCATCGAATGCGGCATGCATCTCGAAGGGCTCGGCGGTACCGAAGGTGGTGTGATCGGCGCTCTGGCCGCCGTCGGCCTCTCACAGACCGGCGATGATGGCCGAATCGTCGCAATGGACATCTGGCCCGGCGACGTGACCGGCATCATCGAGATCGAACGCCTGCATCAGCTCGGCGTGATCGTTCGCTCTCTCGACGGGTCGATTGAGCCTTCGTCCGGCCGCGTCGATCTCGTCAAAAAGCTCCGGCCAAACTTTCGCGGCGGCAAGGCCGTGCTGTTCGTTCAGCCCGCCCAATCTCCAATCGCCGATTGGACCGCCCTCAAGCGAAATTAGGCCGTTTTGCCAATCGCAGCGCTCGGACGCCGCCCCTCCCCTGTCCTGCAATTGCAATCGACAGAGAGGCTTTGCGTTTTGATAACCCGAAGCGTCCGCGAAGGACCCCGCGCTCCCCGCATCGGGTTTCCCTCAAGAATTCACCGGTCGCCCGAGAAAATCTCTGCCTCGCAGCCGCACCCAAAGAAACAACATGCCCGGCCGAGAAGAAACTGGCATCCGTGCCAAACAGCCGTCCCTGGTGCGAGAACAACTGCCTAATCGCGGAAGGGAGTGACGACTTACCGAGTGAGTCACTCTGTTTCTTCTCAAGGCCGGGCATGTCGGGGGGCTGCCCCATGAATCAAAACCCGTTGTGGGGGAACCAGTCCAACATTCAATCGAGCCGTAGGGTGGGCACTGTCCACCAGCGCTCACCAATTCCCAACCTCCAAACGACTTTTCTCCCGGCTTCAATCAATCCGCCAGGTCCTTGAACAGCGGGCCGAACTCCGGCATCTCCTGCTTGAGCAGTTCCTGCCACGCCGCTGGATTCCAGATCTCCACGCAGATCGCCGCGCCGACGAGCATCACCTCCGACTCCGGCGGCACGTCCAGAAACTCGCGAAACCCTTCCGGAATCACCAGTCGCGAACGGTTCGCCAATCGAATCGGCCGCGAACGCGTCGAAAGCAGCCGCCCAAAGCGTTGCACCTCGCTCCACCGCTGCTCCATCCGGCCGGCCTGCATCTTCTGTTTGATCAGTCCGACGCCCGCATCGAACCGCGCCTGCCAATCGCCCGCCCGCCACAGACTTAAACAGCCCGCGCGTTCCTTCGTCAGCACGCAGTCCCCGGCCTCATCCGTCACCGGCTCCGCCAGTTCTGGCGGCAGCGAGATCCGGAAGCGGTCGTCAACGACGCGCTTGAACTCGCCGGTGATGAACAGTTCCGCGGACGCGGCCATGGCGGTCGATCGACCCATTGCTGAAAGAGCGGCCACGGAACCCACCGCGACATCGCACCTTCCAGCCTACTGGGCTGTAACCCCACAATCAATGGCTTGTTAAAGATCAAATTGGGTACAAAACCCACGTCTCGACGAAATCTAACGGCATCCTCTCCATTCCGCAATCATCCCGCTGAGATTTTCTCTCCCAATCCCACCAACCCGCACGCTCACCTCTTCCCCACCCGGCTCCCTATCGAATCCAGGGAGCCGGAAGCGTCAGCGCCCGGAGGTTCAAAAGCCCCCTCAACGCCCCCAAAGAACAAAACCGGCCCGGCACTCTCATCACGAGAGCACCAGGCCGGCTCAAATTCAGAAACGTCCGAGTCCGTCCGTCAGACGGACCTGACAAGAAGAGCTAAAACGGCAACAGGTCATCCTTCTTACCGACCAGCGTGAAGTACGCGTCGTAATCCGTCGTCTCATTCTCGACCGACTTCCGCGGCAGCGCGACCGGCAACTCCGGCGCCTCGACACTCCCCGCGACAACCACGCTCGACTTCACCGTCTGACCGAACGGCGTCCGGTCATCCAGCACCACCCCCACCACAGAGCTGGAAGCGCTAGCGCCCGGAGTCGTCGACGTGCCCGTCTCGCTCGGCACAACGCCCTGCACCGCACTTGGCAGTCGCCGTGTCCCCAGGCCCAGCGTCGGCAGCATCAGGTCCGCCGCCGATTCCGGCAGCCCCGCGCCACTCAACCGGAGCAGGTTCCCCAGTTCGTGCATCACCACGGTCAACAGGTCGAACTGTCCCGCCGCGGCACCCGTCGCCGCCTGCAGCACCGTCCCTGTCTGCGGAACAAACTCGGAATCATCCAGCGCCGACCCATCGACAAACCAGCCATAACCGGCCGCATCGTCATCAATCCGCGCCGTGCGACCGTCGTACGCCACCCCCAGGTGCCGGTCGGCACCGAAGTCGGCCAGTTGAATGTCCGCCTCAGCCAGTACCGTCTTCTGCGCCGCCGTCAGCCCCAACGCCAGCCATCGGGCCTTGGCCACCTCGACCGTCGCCGCCAGTTGCGACGCACTGATCTCGCCCGCGTTGTCGCCCACATACTCAACCGCCGCCAACTGCGGAGTCGAGAACTGCATCGCCGCGACGCTGAACCGCCCGATGAAGTTGACCCGAATGTTCCCCGCCGGAACCGCGGCCTGCAGCGTCAGCGTCAGCGTCTGGCTGACGTTCTGCAGCACCGTGTACGCCAGCGTCGTCACCGTCGGACCACCCGCCGAGAACGGAATCGGCGTCCCCGAAGTATTCAGCACCTGCAGGCTGAACTGCCGTGCGAATGGGTCGCGGAACTGCAGCACAATCGTCTGTCCGATCGGAGCCGCCGCCACATCCAGCCGGAACTGCGCCCCGGTTCGATGCCACTGATGATCGCTCAGCAGATCGCCCGAACCAGGGAAGTTTTTGCCTTCGATCCCCGTGGTCGACACCCACCCAAATCCCGTCCCCACGTTGTACGCCGCAGTCGGCGACACCCCCACAAACCCCGCCTGCGTCGGGCTTCCCACCGCATTGAAGTCGTACCACCGGCTCGCCGACGCCGTGAAATTCGTCGACGCCACAGCGCTTCGGCTCGCACCGGTCACCTCGCTCACGCTGATGCTGTTGACGCCGGCCGTGTTCGGCCGCTGGATCTGCACCGAGAAGTTGGGCGACGGGGCGACAATCTGCACCCCGGCGTAGTACGCATCCGCATCGGCCGTCACCACCGTCCCGATCGCCGACGAGATCGTGTAGACCGCCCCGGTCGTCGCTCCCGTCACCGAGTAGCTGTCGATCGATGTTCCATTCGCCGCTTCCGTCGCCGTCCCGGTGATCGAGAACGGCGTCACCGGCGTCCGAATCTCAAGTCCCGCCAGCGACCACGACGGAGCCGTCCCGCCGCCATCCGAAATCTCGATGATCAGGCTGCCCAGGACACCCGTCGTCACGGTGAACGTGCGATGCACTCGCGCACCACCTGCCGTGTTGACTCCCACCAGCCCCGACAGGAACGTCGCCCCGCCATCCACCGAGTACCGCACATTGACGCCATCCCGCGGATCGGTATCGCCCAGCGTCGCCGTCACTTCATACGTCGTGCTCGGCACCAGATCCGTCCGGAACGTCCCGGCCGACAGCGCGTTCGCCGAGTCTCGCGTCAAATCAGGCCGCGTCGCCGCCAGCGGCGGCACACCGCGATCCACCGCCGACGTGTTCGCCGCCAGCCATCCAAACCCCGTCCCCGCCGAGTAGATCGTCGTCGGGAACACCCCGGTGTACCCCGTCTGGATCGGCGACGTCGTCGTTCCAAAGTCGTACTGCCGTGGTCCCGAGAACGCCGTGTACGTCCGCGAACCCGAGCCTCGCGCCGCCCCCGTCACCTCGTCCACCGAAATCGTTGCCACGCCCGCGCTACCCGGACGCGTCACCTGCACGGTGAACGTATCGCTCGTCGGGTCGAACTGAATCCCCGCGAAGTTCGGGTCGGCATCCACAATCGCCGCCCCGTTGATCTGGAACAGCGTGCCCAGCGTCGTCGCAATCGTGAACAGTCGCGTTCCCGTGCTGATCCCCGCCCCCGACACCGTGAACGTATCGACCGTCGTTCCATCCGCCTGGGCCGTCCCAACCGGCGGCGTCACGCTGACCGCAGTCACCGCACCCACCGTCCGCGCCTGCAGGCCATTGATCGACCACTGGAAGCCCGAATTGAGGTTGCGGAAGTCCAGCACTAGCGGCGCCGTCCCCGTCTTCGTCACGGTGAAGTTCAGCGTCTTGTACTGACCGGCCGTCGTCGAGAAGTTCGTCACCTGCGACAGGTCAATCGCCGTGCCACCACTCACCACGCTGAAGTTCTGGCCAGCAACCGAAATGCTCCCCACGGTCGCCGAAAACTGATAAGTCCCCGCCGGCAGGTCGATCGCGAACTGCCGTGGTGCCGTATCCCAGTTCGCATCCCGCAGCAGGCTGGCGTAAGGCGAAGCGAGCGACACGTTGTAGTTGATGTTGAGTGCCGGCGCACCAACCCACCCAACCCCGCTCGTGGCCGTATACGCCGAAGACGTCGTCACCGGCACATAGCCATCAGGCTGGGTCGGCGCCCATGCCGGCGTCTGGACCGGACTGTCGTAGACCCCGAAGTCGAACCGCCGCGTCGGCGGAGCGACAAAGTCGATCTCTCCAAACCCGGTGTTCTCGAACGTCCCTTCAATCGCGCTGATAGCGTCGTACTGCAGGAACGCCAGCCCCGGGCCACTCGCCCGCTGCAGACGGAACTGCGCCTGCCCGCTGCCATCCACGGGCCGCTGCAAGCCTTGCATCGCCGGATCAATGTCCGGGAACGCCCCACCCATCTGAATCGTTCCCAGCGACGAACTGATCGTCACCACGGATCCCGGAATCGCCCCGTAGATTGTATGGGTATCGATCGTCTGACCATCCGCATCGAGCGTCGTGGGCGGCGACCCGAACGACAGCAACTGACCCGGCCGCAGCTCCAGGCTGTTCACATACCAGTGCGGCTCGACGCCCCCGTTGTCCGAAAACTCCAGCCGAATCTCGCCGTTGGAATTTGCCCGCACCGGGAACTTGAACTCTCCGTACTGCTGGTTCGCCACCGTGATGTTGTTCGCCTGGTAGAAAACCGGATCCGGATCGTCGGCATTCTTGATTCGCATCTGGTCGACATTGCCATCCGGCTTGCCAACCTTCACCGACACCACGTACCACTTGCCCGCATTCGCCCCGGGGTTCGGCACCTCGAACCGGAAGATCGACTTCCGGATGTTCGACGACCCCGACCCATGTCCGTCTCGCAGCAGGCTCGCGTACGGAGTCGCCAGCGCCCCGACCGAAGCCAGGTCAAACGTCTCCACCGGCGAAACGTAAAACCCGTTTGCGTCGGTCAGCAGCACATTCGAACTGTCCCGCAGCGCCTCCCAGCCAAACAAGCGGCCCGCATACGTCGTCCCGCCCGGCAAGAACGTGTATGCCGTATTCCCCGCGACATAGAGGTCGCTCGCCAGCACCTGCGAATAGCCAGGCTGCGTCGGCGAGTTCGTTCGCGGAGTCGTCGGATACGTCCCGTCGAAGTCGAAGTACCGCGTCCCCGAACCGATCTCCCGCAGCGGCAGGTTTTCAATGTTCGAGAACCTCACCGGCTGCAGGCTCGGCGCCGCGATGCCGAAGCTGCTCGTCAGAATCGACCGGCCTTCAATCGTGAAATTCTGCCCATTCGGATCGTAGTCGAGCGTATCACCCAGGCCCACCTGCGGCACATCGCCCGCCCCTGGCCCGAACGACGGTGTCCCGCCGAAAATGTTGATCGTGAAGTACCGCGACGGGCTGACGAAGAAGTTGTCCTGCCCATCCAGCCCATACACATTCAGCGTCGTCAGACGCGCATTGCTCGGCGTCGGGGCGATGTAATTCACCCGACCCGTATGCCCACCCGTAATCGTCGTCCGGAACGACCCGCCCAGCCACGTGTCTTCCTTCACGTTGAGGTCATCCACCGCATTCGTGCCGTAGATGTTCAGCGTGTCGTTGTCCCCCAGCGACGAGCTCGAATCGACCACGTTGATGTTCGCCGTCGCACCCGGCATGAACGCGCTGAAGTAGTTGACCGTGTAGCTGTCGCTTCCGGCCTGCCCATTGAGATTGACCGGGTTCGTCGCGCTCATGTCGTTGACGATGATCGCATCGGCCCCGGTACCACCCAGCACCAGCTCCGTCCCACCGCCATCGAGCGTGTCATCCAGCGTGATCGTTGCCCCGCTGTTCGCCGCACCGCCCTGCAGCGTGATGCTCCCACCGGCGGTGACCCGCGCCCCGTTCGCGATCGTCAGATCGTTCGAGGTGATCAGATCCACCAGCCCGCTCGCATTGATCCCGACGCCCGCCGGCGACACCAGCGAATACGTCGTCAGTGCCGCGGACACGTTGTTGAGATAGACATCTCCGCCCGCCGCATTCAGCCGGATCAGACTGACGGCCGTCTGCACCCGGTTCCCCGTCCCCACGCCAATCCCGGTCCCCGCGAGTCCCGTCAGCGTGTTCCCGGAAACCAGCCCCGTCCCCGTGATGCTACCCGAAGCGGTCAGCGTCACATCGTCAGCCAGGGCCGTCGTCGTTCCCGTCAGCACGATGTTCCCGGCCACCGTCGTGAGACTGATATCCCCCGTTCCACCGGCCGTCACACTCGTGGCGACCGTCAGATTGCCGCTGGTCACCACGCCCGTCACGTTGCCGCTCGCCGCGTTGACCGTCGTCAGCGTCGCCGCCAGCGAACTCGTCAGCTCGATATCCCCGGCCGTCTGCGCCTGGATGTTATTGAAATTCACCACGCTCAGACTGTTGAGGAAGATCCCCCCGCTCGTCGTGTTCGTCGCATTGACAGTAGCCGCCGTCGTCTCAACCGCACCGTTCAACCCCGTCGCGCCAATCCCCGTCACCGCGTTCAGATTGACCGTCGCCGCCGTGATGTTGTTGACCGTGTTCGCCGGGCTATCGGTGATGTTCCCCGCCGACGTGATGTTCACCACATCGCCATCCGCCGTGACGATCCCGTTCAGCGCCACGTTCCCGCCCGCGGTCGTCGTCAGCGCGACATTGCGGCCAGTCCCCACCGCGGTCACCACATCCGTCACCGTCAGGTTGCCCGACGTGTTGAGGTCAATCAGCCCATTGGTCGTCGTCACCCCGGTCACCGCCGTGAAGAACTGACCGGCCGCGACCGTGCCCACCGTGAATCCGCCCGCGTCGAGAAACGCGATGAAGCCCGTTCCCGTCGACACGGCCGCAAAGTTGCCGCTCACGGTATTGGTGGCGTTGTCCAGATCAACGTTTCCGGTCGCCCGCACCCCGAGATTCGCGGCCGACAAAACAGAGCCCCCGGTCTGCGTGACTTCGCCGCCACCCGCCTGAACCCGGAACGTCCCCGAAGCGGTCGATGCGCGGGCAAACTGAATCCTGCCCGCGGTCGTCACCACTTCAAGATCCGTCCCCGTCATCCCGGTCGCTGTCGGAGTAAAGCCGGAGAAGGCCGACACTTGGTCGACGGTCAGCGCCTGCCCGTTCCGGAACACGGTGGTCGTACCGGAAGCCGAGGCAAAAATCCCAACCTGATTGATACTGTCGAGGTCGATCGATCCCGTCACCGCCCGAGCACCCAGCGTCGCTCCCGTCACCACGCTGGTCGAGTTCTGCACAATGTCGGTCGCCCCTTGCAGGCGGACGACCGTGCCGGTCGTATTCGTCGTGACATTCTGATCCAGAGTCAGCGCCAACGTGTTGGTTGCAACCGTGATGTTGCCGGTCGTCAAGACTCCATTCGTCGTCCCTGCGCTGGCCCCCAGCGTGCCGGTCACTGTCCCGATCGTCAGGGCATCGGAATCGGTGAAGTCGACGATGCCGCTCGTACGCGAGATCGCCAGCGTTCCCACGGCGTTTCGCGCCGCCGTCGGCAACGAGACATCGCCACTCCCCAGAATCCGGACATTCCCGGCGACCAGGTTCCCCGTGGCCCCTTCATGATCCAGTGTTCCGGTCGTGGTGAATGTCACCGTGTTGGTCCCCATCGTGACCCCGTTGAGTCCCGCGACAGAGTCCAGTTTCAGGGCGCTCGAATCGGTGTAGGCCAACTCCCCATCTCGGTTCGACGCGAACTCGACCACGTTGTTGCCCGTGTTCGTCAGCGTCGTCGTACCGGTCCCCGACAGGGCCAGCCCGAAGCCGGTAATGTCGTCGCCCGCGTTCTGGGTGATCGTCCCGGTGACATTGAAGCGAATCGCGCCCGAAGCGCTGCCGGAGTTCGCCGACACATCGTCGTCGATCACCAGCGCCCCGCCGGTCGTCAGCGTAATGGCCGCCGTTCCCAGTGCGTTGCTCAGGCCGACCGTCGTGCCGATCCCCGTCACCGTCCCGATCGTCAGGCCGTCAGCGTCCACATAGCGAATCACGCCGCGGGTGGAACCGGCCAGCGTATCGACATCGTTGTTCGTGCCGTCCAGCGTGAACGTATTCGCCCCGGTCCCCAACCCCCGCAATTCGAGCGACGGCGCGATGAACCGCGAATCGGCTGTCTGGGCCACGTCCTCGGCGGCGGCCCCCACTTCCAGAGCGATGTAAGTCCCCGCCTCGATGTGGGCCGTCCCCCAGCTTTGTCGGCCGTCGGCGTCGGCGTCGTTGAAGCTTGAACGCAGCCGGATGTGACCCGCCGGAGCATGCAACGTTCTCAGCACGCCCAGATTTCCGCCGTTGATGTCGTCACCCGACTCGATCACGATGTTGCCGGTCGTCGCAGTCACCAGGGCCGTATCGAAGACGACGTCGTTCTGACCCGACGAACCCGCGCCGTTTTCCGGAGTGCGGATCGTGAAGTTTGTTTGCGCGGTCGCGTCCTGAATGAAAGTCAGGTCCCCGGCGTTCGCGGTCAGCACGACCGCACCACCCAGGTTTCGCGACGCATTCACCCCCGTCCCGCCGATCCCGTCCACGTTGAACACGTTGAGCGCTCCGGTGTTCGTCACCTGGACATCGCCAGTGGTCGTGTTGACAAACGCGAACTGCGCCGAGCCCGTTAGCGCCGTTTCGATCGCGTCGGTACTTCCAATCCCAGTCGTCGCCTGCAACGCCAGTGTCGCGGATGCGATGTTGTTCGACGCACCGTTGTTGTCGGTGATCGCCCCACCCGCATTCAGCGACACCAAATCGCCCGCAGCCGTCACCAGCCCGAGCGCGATATCGCTCGTCCCGCCCGTCGTCGTGATCCGCACATCGCGAGCCGTACCACCCGCCGTCACGCTCGTCGCCGTCACCGTACCACCGGCCGCGATCGTGACCGCCCCATCGGTCGTCGTGACACTCGTCAGCGTCACCCCGTCCGTTTCCGTCAGGAAGATGGCCGACCCTGCCCCCGTCGTGCTCGCGCTCGTCACCGTCGTCACACTCGTCCGCAGCGGATTCGCCACCGTCCCAACCGCACCGGCCGACGAAATCGTCAATCCGTTCGCGGCGATATCCACACCCGCCGCGTTGGTCGTCACGCCGCCTGTCCCCACGTTCGACAGTGTCGCATTCCCCGTCGTCGTCAGCCCACCCGCGGAGAAGTTCACCGTCCCCGCCGCATCAACGGCAAAGTTCCCAGCCCCGACGTTGAGCACCGTCGAATCAAAGTTCACCGTCGATGTCGAGTTCGAGTTGACCGTCACGTTCGCACTGAACGCCGAACCAATCGACGTCAGGTTGACCGTGTCCGTCCCGTTCGTCGAGTTGATTGTCAGCGACGTCGTCGGATGCGAGAAAACCACGCTCTCACCCAGCGTGCTGTCAAGCTGCGACTGCGCCCCCGACGCCGTCAGCGAGATCGTTTCGTTCGCCCCGGTGAACGTGAACACGCGGTTCGCCGCATCGAGGTTGTCGACAATCGGCTCCAGTCCCGTGTAGGTGATTGTCGTCCCGTCGACAGTCACGCTGCCATCGTTGTTGTTCGTGAACGAGTGCGTGATCGTCCCGAACAGCGCCGGCGGCGTCGGCGAATCATCCAGCACCAGCCGGTCACCCAGAGCCGTCGCCTGGTTCCCGCCATTGAACGTGATGTTCTTCGCGAAGAAACCGCCCGTCGCCCCGTAGTTCACCGTCAGCCGGTCATCGCCATCACCGGCGTTCACCGTCACCGTCGTCACCGCGCTCGACAGCCACCGCGTCTGCAGCACGCCACCCAGGTAGTACGAGATGTAATCCAGTCCCGAGATCGTCTCTTCCTGCAGCAGAAGCTCATCACCCGCTGCCGTCCCCGTAATCGTGATCGCCCCGGCCTGCGTCAGCGTGACATCGTTCCCGTCCAGCCCGCCGATGTACGAGATGACGAACGACTGCCCGTTCACCGTCACTGTCGAGCCTTCCGCCCGGCCGCTGAACGTCCCCGTAATCGCATCGGTCCCGTCATTGTTGATCAGCACCAGTTGCTGCCCCGGCACCGAAGCAATCGTCGACGTGCCAATCACCAACACGGTTGTCCCGGCCAGGTTCACCGCGCCGGTCACATTGACCTGGTCATGCTGTGTCCCCGGCACGATCCCGTTGATCTCGACATCCAGC
Source organism: Planctomycetaceae bacterium (assembly GCA_027489895.1). Classification (GTDB taxonomy): domain Bacteria; phylum Planctomycetota; class Planctomycetia; order Planctomycetales; family Planctomycetaceae; genus JAIXZD01. The sequence goes on along the minus strand of JAIXZD010000311.1, from coordinate 12,976 downwards.
GACCCCACCGGCCCAAACGTCCCCACGACATTGAGAATGCCCGGGCTCGTCCCCGGAGCAACCACCCCGGCCCCGGTCACGTTCCCCGTCACGGTTCCCGTTCCACCGAGTGCACCCGCCGCGCCCACCGTCACGTTGCTCGTCAGGGTGCCATTCACATCGAGACGGCCGAACGACACCGTCGTTCCCGCACCCGCGGTGTTCGTCCCCGACAGCGTCACCAGCCCCGACCCATTCTGAACAATCGCCCCGGTCCCGGTGATGTTGTTCGCCACCAGGTAAGGCGAACCCCGTTCAAACCGCACCGTTCCGCTGTTGGAGACGTTTCCGCCACCCAGCGTGCCATCGGTGCCAAACAGGCGGATCGAACCACCCACGCCCACCGTCGTCGTCCCCGTATAGGTATTTGCGGCCGAAAGCGTCAACTCGCCCGTGCCGTTCTTGACGAGGCTTCCCCCCGTTCCGGAGATCACGCCTTGCATGGTCGAGTTCGCGGCCGTCGTCGTCGTCAGCGTGTTCGCGCCCAGTGACACCGTCGTCCCCAGCGTCCCGGTCAAACTTCCGATCGTTTCGGTCGTCGACGACAGCGTCAGGTTCGCCCCACTGACGTTCAGATCGACGTTCGACACATCGTTGATCGCAGTCCCGCTCGCGTTGTTGAGCACCAGGCTCCCGGCGGAAATCGTCGTCGTTCCGCCGTAGGTATTCACCCCCGTCAGCGACATCGTCCCCACACCGGATTTCGTCAATCCGCCTGTCCCGCCGATCGCTCCACCAAACGCGGTCGTCCCATTGTTTCCGCCGGTCGTCAGCGTGTTCGCATTCAGCGTCACCACCGACGACGCCACCCCCGCCAGGCTGCCAATCGTCTCGCCCGTCGTCAGCACCAGCGTCGCACCGGCCGTATCGAGGTTCACCGCCGTCGAATCCGACAGCGCCGCCCCACCAACATTGTTGAGCGTGAGACTTCCCGCCGAAATCGTCGTCGCGCCGGTGAACGTATTCGCCCCCGTCAACTGCAGTTCGCCCGCACCCACCTTCGTCAGTTGACCGCCGCTCCCGCCGATCACACCGCCGTAGACCGTGCTGGTTCCATCCCCCACCGTCAGCAGATTGCTGCCCAGCACGACATTCCCGCCCGTCGTCCCGCCCCCTGCCAGTGAACCGATCTGTTCGCTGGTCGACAGCGTCAGCACCGCCCCCGACACATTCGCGAGGACCACCGCCGTGCCATTCGCGATCGCGCTTCCGCCCGACACCGTCACGCCACCCGCATTGATCGTCACCGGCCCCGAGAACCCGTTCGCCCCCGACAGCGTCAGCGTCCCGGTCCCCACCTTCGTCAGCCCGCCAGCTCCGTTCGCCGAACCAGCAAACACCGTCGTCGCATTCGTTCCACCGGCCGTCAACGTCCCGTTCAGCGTGACCCCCGACCCGGCCACACCCGCCAGACTGCCAATCGTCTCATTCGTGGAGAGCGTCAGATTCGCGCCGGACGTATCCAGATTGACCGCAGTCGAATCCGACAGCGCATTCCCGCTCGCGTTGTTCAGTGTCAGCGACCCATTGGAGACCGTCGTTGCCCCGCCATACGTGTTCGCCCCGGTCAGCGTGAACGTCCCCGAACCCAACTTCGTCAGTCCGCCCGTTCCACCGATCACGCCACCATAACTCGTGTTCGACCCATCTCCGGTCGACAGCGTACTCGCCCCGAGCGCCACGTTTCCGCCCGTCGTCCCGCCACCCGCCAGCGACCCAATCGTTTCACTGCTGGACAAGGTCAGCACCACACCCACCGTGTCCGCCAGAACCACCGCACCGGTGTTGTCGATCGCGTTCCCGCCCGACAGCGTCAGGCCCCCGCCGTTGACCGTGGTTGTTCCCGTGTAGGAATTCGTCCCGGAGAGAGTCAGCGATCCGGTCCCGGTTTTCGTCAGTGCGCCACCCACACCGTTGATTGCCCCAGCGAACGCGGTCGTCGCGGTCGTGTCCGTGGTCAGCGTATTGGCCTGCAGGTCGATCGTCGTCCCGGCCACGCCCGTCAGTGAGGCAATCGTCTCGCTCGCGTCCAGGGTCAGGACGACTCCATTCGAGCTCAGCGAAACGGCCCCGGTGTTCGCAATCGCCGATCCATTCTGGAGCGTCAACTGCCCGGACAGAACGTTCGTCGAACCGGTATAGGTGTTCGTGCCGCTCAACGTGACGCGACCAAAACCTCCGATCGACAGTCCGCGAACCCCGCCCGATTGACCAATGGCGCCAGAGAGCGTGAGATTCCTCGCGGCGTTGCTCGATAACGCAATCCCGTCGGCTAGCAGCGTGATTGATCCCGCGAAACTGCTGTCGGTCGAGGCCGATGAATTGACCACCGACGCCAGATTCAACGTGACCGATTCAGCCGTCGTGTAGGTCACGCCCCGGAAGTCGAGAATCGCGGCACCGGAGACCGCCGTCCCGCTGGCGATCGTGCCCAATGCATTGTTTGCTGTCACGGCCAACGTCCCGCCGCTGACCGTCGTTGTTCCCGAGAACGTATTGTCACCGCCCAGCGTGAGTGTGAATGCCCCCGTCTTCACCAGGCTGCCCGTGCCCTGTACGACGCCCCCAACCGAACCCGACTGCAGCGTCAACACCGACGCACCAACGATGTCCACGAACTGCCCCGTCACGGTCGTCAGCGAGTTGATCGTCACCGCCCCGGCGACATCCGCGCCCGTCACCCGCAGCGTCTGCGTGCCCGAGAGCGTCCCCGTCGTGTACGTTCCGCTGTTGACGACAATCGTCCCGCTCGCCGTCGCCCCGGCAATTGCGTCCACCAGGGCCGAGAACGCCTCGACCCCGAAGATCGCCGGCTGATTCCCCGCCGTCCCGAAGTCCGCATCGGGAATCACTTCGCCCAGGTTGTAGCCCGCGAACAGCGTGTCTTCGACATACACAATCGGGGCCAGTCCCGCCTGGACCAGCACGACATCGTTCCCGTCACCCCCGTTGTAGTAGACGCGGAAGTTGACGCCGTTGATGTTCACGAGCGTCCCGTTCGTGGGCAGCGTGCCCGCCGCCGTCACGTCATCCACGCCATCATTCGCGATCAGCGTCAGCAGCGCATTCGTGGCCACCCCGGCCGCTGTTCCACTGAAGCTCAGCGTCGCACCCGAGATATCAACCGTCCCGTTGACCACCAGCCGGTCGTAATCGGTCCCGGCCGTCGCCCCGGTGGCATTCACTTCAAACGCCAGCGTCCCGCTATTGGAAAAATTCCCGTTGATCGTGAGGATGCCCGGGCTCGTTCCCGGCGAAACCGTCCCGGTCCCGCTGACGTTCCCGGTGATCGACCCCGTCCCGCCCAGCGTTCCCAGGGCATTGACCGTGACCGAGCTGGTCAGCGAACCCGGCGTCCCGCCGCCCACTTCCAGCCGCCCGCCATCCACGATCGTGTTGGTCACCGAGTTCGTGTTGTGCAGCGTCGTCCGTCCGGTGAGCTGCCGGATCGTCGTCGTCCCGGTGCCCGTGATCCCGTTGCCCACGTTGTAACCGGCCGCGCTCGGGCTGAACTCCAGCGTCGTCCCGTTCGCCAGCGTCACGCCCAGATTCCCCAGCGCCCCGCTCGCCGTTCCATCCCCAATCCGCAGCGTGCCACCATTGACCGCGGTCGTTCCGGCATACGTGTTCGCCCCCGTCAGCGTCAGCCGCGCAGCACCCGTCTTGACGAGGTTGCTGCCCGCGCCGCCCACCAGATTCCCGGCAAACGTTCGATCCGTCCCGGCCACATTGGTCGACAACTGGAACCCGTTGAGATCGACGACCGAATTCGCCACGCCTTGCAGCCCGCCGATATTCGCCGCCACTTCCAGAGTCAGCCGCGAAACCGGGGCCGTCCCGTCCGTCAGATCGACGAACGTCCCCGTCGGAATCGCCCCCGCGCTCTGCAGCCGGACTTCCCCTTCACTGATCGTCAACGCCCCGGTGAAGCTGTTCGTCCCGGCCAGACGGACCACGCCCGCGCCGGTCTTGTTGACTGCCACACTCCCCGCCAGATTCGCCCCGATCGTCCCGGCCTGCAGATCGAATGCGCTCAGGCTGGTGATCGTCCCGCTCCCGGTAATCCCGCTGGGCGAGGCCGAATTGACCCGCAGCCCACCGACCGTATCGCTCGTCGCTCCCAGGGCATACGTGACCGCCACGCCATCCAGACTCAAGGAGGTCGCATTGTCCACGACGTCCGACGCCCCGGCGGTGAATGTCCCACCCCGCAGCGTCACCGTGCCCGAGCCTGCATTCGCGGAAGTCAGCGTCGCTCCCGTGGTCGTGTCCACAAACGCGTTCTGGTTGCCGCTCGTCGCCAGCGACAGCCCCGTCGCCGCGTTGACCGTCAGCGGATCGGCCGCCGTTGCAATCGCGCCCGTCGTCGTCGTGACGCTCACCGTGGCCGCACTGGCCTCAATCACCCCGACATTCGTCCCCACCACAATCGACCCGGCTGTCAGCGACAGCAGCGTATTCTCGACGATTGACCCGGTCCCGCTGAACGTCAGCGTCCCACCCGCCACCACGCTCAGCAGCGATGTCCCCGAAGTGCTAATCGCCTCATTCACCGTGGCCGTGCCATTGATCGCCGCATCACCTACCACGAGCGTTTCGCTCGTCGACACAAAATCCAGTTCCGTGTCCGACAAGACCAGCCCCGCGCCGGCCGTTCCCAGCGTGATCGCCGTCCCGGCATCGAGAGGCCGCAGCGTAACGCCCGTACCACCGGTCACCGCTGCGGCGAGCTCCAGATCATCGGCCACCAGCGTCACCGTCCCCGACACCGCCGAGACCGCCGACGAAACCGTCAGCAGCCCATCCGCCGTCAACAGGATCGAGCTGCCGCTCACCCCTCCGACCCCCGCCACGGTCACGCCATCGGCATCGCTCAGGAACACGCCGCCCGTCCCGCCGGCCACTTCCCAGTTCGCCACGGCCGTCTCAATCGGATCGGCGAGAGAACCCACCCCCGCCGCTGCCGAGATCACCAGCGTGCTCGCACCGCTGATCGTCACATTGGCAGCCGCACCGTTGTCGTCGGTCACCGCCCCGCTCGCCCCGTTCGACGTCAGCGTCAGCGTCTTGCCACTCGCCAGCGTCACGCTCGCCAGTCCGATCGCGCCGCCGTTAATCAGCAGGTTGAAGGTTTCCCCCGCCAGCGCCAGATCGTTGATATCGACCGCGCCCAGGCCGCCGTTCTGACCAATCGCCACCGTCGCATTCGATGACAAATGCCCGATTTCCGTGGCGTCCAGATTAAAATTCCCCGTCGCTCCGTTCCCCAGCCCAATCGTCCCACCGGCGGTCGTATTGGACTGTTGCAGGATGATGTTGTTGTTCCCGCTGGTGCTCACAGTCCCGGTGATCTCAATCTGGTCCGACAGCGTCACGAACTGGCCCGACAGCGTCGCCCCGGCCACCTCCAGGTTGTTGACATCGATCAGGGTCGTATTGCCGCCCGAAACCACCGTCACCGCACCGACAAAATCATTCGTCGCGGTATCCAGCGTGATCGTATTCGCCCCGGCCGTCAGCGAGGTCGTCCCCCCCACGAATAATGTGCCCGAGTCCGAAATCGCACCACCGGCCGTGACCGAAAACCCGCCGCTAACCGTCGAGGCCCCCAGGTTGATCGCGTTCGTATCGCGCAACGTGACCGCGTTCCCGCTCGTCACCACGACCGTCGAAAAGTTGTTGCTCGCCGAACTCAGGTCAATATTGCCCGAGGATGTCGCGGCCAGCGTTGTCAGCCCACCGATCACCAGCGATCCCCCGGTCGTCGTGATCCCGGTCCCGGTCGTCAGCGACAGGTTGTTGCCGAACGAGACCGCACTGGACGTGGTGATGGTCCCCGTGCTCGCGTTGCCAATCTGCAACGTTCCCGCAGTGATTCCGGAAATCTCGGCGTTGGTCAGACCCAGCACGCCCGCGCCGTCCGCGCCGCCCAGATTGATCTGCGTCCCGTTCGTTCGTTGACGGATCGTCGTTGTCCCCGTTCCGGAGTTCACGGTCCCGTTGTTGGCAATCTCGATCCGGTCCACCAGCAGAGTGATCACATTGTTGCTGCTCGTATAGATTCGGCCCCCGGCGCCCGCCGGGCCCGCATCGAACGCAATGCCACGGCCGTTCGGCAAACTGGCGTCGATCTGCACCGTCCCGTTGTTCGCGCTCACCTCGGCGATGCCGCGAATCAGAATGCCCCAGAGCGACAGACTCCCGTCGGTCCCGCTGGCGGTGATATTCACATTTCCGGTCCCGGAACCCGCGCCGCCCGCCCGGATCACTCCCGTGTTGAACACACCAAAGTATCTGCCGTTGGCATTGACGGTGACATCGCCGCTGGTCGACTGGATCCTCGCATTGTCGTTGAGCACCACCCCGCCGCCACCGGTACTGATCGCATTCCCGGTGACGGTGATGGTCCCGGTCGCACCCGCCCCGATCGTTCCCCCGAGAAACCCAAGAAAAACGCCGTGGGAATCCCCGCCTGTCCCGCTCGTCCCATCGACCACCACATTCCCGCCGCTGGACGTGATCGTGGCACCAGCGACGTTGTCGGGCAGGAACACGCCATGATGGCCGTTGTTATCCGACGTGTTATTGCTGACCCCCGTGACCGACGTTTTCGTTCCCGCGCCAGAACCACCGGAGACAGTCCCCGACACAGCGACCCCATGTTGTGACCCACCCGTGGTCCCGCTTTTCCCCAGAATCGTGACCACACCGGTACCGGTCGCCTGCACCGTGCCGTCCACCTGGACACCGATGAACGATCCGCTGGTCGGCGTCGCCTGCTGGTTGGCCGAGAGGGTCGCAGTCCCGTTCGTGACCGTCAGGCTGGCCCCGCTGGCCACGCTGATGTTTCGCTCCGTCGTCAGAGTCAGCGACCCACTGCCGGTGGTCGCCAGATCGCTCGCCGCAGTCGTCAGGTTGATTGTGCCTGCGGCATTCGCCGCAAGACTGTTGTTGGCGGCCAGCGTCACGGCCCCCGTGAATGTGAGGCTGGAAAACGGATTCGCTGCCGTCCCCAGCGTGACGCTTGCGGTGAAGTCGGGCAGTGCCGCAACCGTCAGCGTATCCGCCGCGTTGCCGCGATTGATGGTCAAACTGGTGGTCGGATTGCTGAACGTCGTCGTCTCGAACGTCCCGTTCCCGCTGCGCAACCGGGAATCGCCGTTTCCGCTCGTTCCGTCGTCTTCCAGGAACGCGGTACTCGCTGCCGCCGGAAGGTTGAACACCAGATTGCCGATTGTGCTGCCGGACATGTCGACCGGTTCCAGCCCGGTGTAGTTGATCGTCGGCCCGCCCGTGTAGGTGATCGCGCCGCTGCTCCCGTTCGTCAGAGTATGGGTGACCGTCGCAAACGTTCCCCCGGTGACGATCAGTTGATCACCCGGACCGGAAGTCGGGTTTCCACCGTTGAACGTGATAGTAACCGTCAAGGCAGTGCTCAGGTCCACCGTCAGCGAGTCCGCCAGACCCCCGCCATCCAGAATGATTCCATTGGTCAGGCTGGATAGGGGCACAGTCAGCGTGTGCCCATCGGGGCTAACCGTCAGGCCCGCGCCGCCGCCGAACGTCCCGTTCGGGTCGGTCACCACCAGGTTGGCACCGACGACCGTCGCGGTGAACAGATTCGCCACGTTGCCAATGTCCGAGATCGTCAACTGGTTCCCGGCGAGTGTCGTCGTGCTTATGGCGGGCTCGAGCGTGACGGTTCCGACGACCGGAGCAAGTTGCGAATTGAACACGAACAACCTGTTGTCGTCGCCACCTTTCGCGCTCGCCGCCAGCAACTCGGGTAGGCCGTCCCCGTCAAGACTTACAGCGCGCGTGTCCAGCACCGACGATGTTCCGGATGTCGGCAAGCTCAGCGTTCGAGGCGTGAACAGTCGGCCGCCATTGTTACGCGAGACTTCCAGCGCTTGGGAACCGCCGCCGTAGTTCGACAACGTCCGCAGCACATCCAAATCCCCGTCACCATCGATGTCGGCGGTCCGCACCGTCGAAGTCGCGAAATTGTCCGGTCCGGAAATGGGGGTCGCCCCCGCGAAGAAGGGGGTCGCGCCCGTACCATCGGCGTCGCCGTAGTTCACATCCGTCGCGGCGAAGTTGGACGAGATGAAGTCGGCCCGACCGTCGACGTCCACGTCCACCCAGGAGATGAAGGAATTGTGCGAACGCTGAGGGGTGTTGAGACTCCCCGACAGGACCGTGTACACCCCCCCACCATCATTGCGAGCAATCGCATACGGACTGGGAGTCGCCCCACCGTAGTTATCAGCCGGAACAAAGATCACGTCCAGATCGCCATCGTTTTCAAAGTCCCCGATGGTCGCCGAGCGGGCTTCGACGTCGGCGGGGATGTCGACCGTCGTGTTGGACCATGTGGTGAAGTCTCCAAGGTTGTTGAGCAGCAACGCACCGTCGTGGTCCCCGGGAACTCCGGCGGCGAAAATCGCGGCCACGTCGGGACGAGCGTCGCCGTTCAAGTCCCCCACGTCGATGCCCACGACGACGTCGAACGCTCTGGTCTGCGGATTCGAAAACGTTCCGTCTCCGTTGCCGCTCAGCATGATGACCGAGGTGTTGACGTTGACGAACACCAGGTCCAGATTGCCATCGTTGTTGAAGTCGGCCGCGTTGATATCGAGGCCGCCCAGTCCCCCCTGCGTGAAAATCGAGGTCGCCGCGCCAAACGTGCCGCCTGATTGCCCTGGGAGGAATTGCACACTTCCATCGACGAGCGCCGCGACGTCGGGAAACGCATCCCCGTTGAAGTTGCCGGCGACAATCCCGCGAAGTTGCCCCGCACCCGTGGCGTTCACGACGTAACTCGTCGCGGTCGCGTAGTCCACGAGCGGGGCCATGACGTCGTTGACATTCGCCTGGCTCGCGATGTTCCCCACCCGGACCGTGTAGTTCCCCAGCACCGTCTGCGTCGCGAAGTTCAGCGTCGCCACCGTGTTGCCGCCGCTGAGTGCAACGCTGGTCACCGGAATCCGCGCTCCGCCCGGAGCCGCAACGTAGAAGTCACCCGTCCTCGCGGCCGCAATCGCTTCGCTGAACGTCACGTCGATCTGGGCGACGGTTGGTGCGGCCGGCGTCCCACCGGTGATCGGCGTCACGTTGGTGACTGTGGGAATGGCCAGCAGCGCCCGGTCTTCGAGCGTCTCCGTTCGCACGGCCACCGGGGCGTGGTCGCCGCGTCGCAGGGTGCTGCCGGTCATCCGCCGACGGCTGTTCCAGTGTCCACGAATCAAGCCACTCTTCAGCGCATTGAGCCACGACATCAGCAACATGGGGCCAGATCCTCAGCAGATGACTTGAACTTCCAACACCCACCGGCGCAAGACGCCGTCGCCTGCGGGTGTCGCAAGGGACTGAAACAACTTGACCGGATCAATTCTCCAGAACGGGTCGCTGTCGCGGCCGCCTGGCGAATTGATCCCTTCACCATTCCAGGATTCTTTGCGCGCTTCGGAACTTTCGAACCAGTCGCCGCATCTCATTCGCGACGTCGGACCGCGCCAGCCCCGAAAATGCTCAAAAACCGCGCAACCTCTGCGCGCGGAACCACCCATTCGCGCCAACAGTCATTTTGCGCGCCTAGGGAGGCTAGCCCCCCCGCATACCGTTTGCAATCAAAAACATAAGAAGAATCGGTAAAATGGGTAAGATGGTGACGTTCATCCCATCACTCCCATATCCCCCAAGCGACGCAGTCGTTCCGATCCCGACAGTGGTTGCGTCGGGCGCAATCGAAGCCACCGCGCGTTGGCTCGCGGGTCGTGGTTCCTGATTGCTTCGGGACCTGGCTGCGGGCGGGAATCGCTCTGCCTCCGGACGGTCACGCTTCCGGCTCTCGTGTTCTTGACAAGTCGCCCCCCCCGGTCGCTGTTTTGACTTCCCGGCCTCGGGTTCTCACAATCGCGTCCCTCGCGGGTCATTTCCGACCGCGCCGCTTCACTTTGGGGAGAGTCGAACCATGCCGAAGTCGCTCGTTCGCCCGGCCGTCTGGGCCGCTGGTCTGACCGCGGTCCTGTCTGTTGTCGCGTTCACCAACTGGGGATTCACCATGGCTGCCGATGCCAAAGCCGAGCCGCACATCGTCCACAACGTCTTTTTCGCGCTGAACGACAACTCGGCCGCCGGCAAGCAAAAGCTCGTCGACGCCTGCAAGACCTACCTGACGAACCACGAAGGGACCGTCTACTTCAGCGCGGGCGTCGTCTCCGACAAGCTGACCCGCCCGGTCAACGATCGCGAATGGGACGTCGGCCTGCACATCGTCTTCAAGACCATGGCCGACCACGACCGCTACCAGGACCACCCCCGCCACACCAAGTTCATCGACGAGAACAAGGCCTCGTGGAAGAAGGTCCGCGTCTTCGACAGCGAAGTGCTGCCGTAGGTGGAGTGCTCCGTCCATCGATCCATGTCAGGTTGCGTCAGAACGGAGCAAGTCAAAAGTAAAAAGGCAAAAGTCAAAAGTGGTGGTGTCGGGCAGGCCCGACCTGTTTTTTTGCCTGACAAAGACCTGTAGGCGGACTGCTACGGCCAGGGGGAGGCCGAATTGACTGAAACTCCCCGGCGTTTGCGACTGCTGCTGGTGATTGGCTCGCTGGGTGGCGGTGGGGCCGAGCGACAGGTGGTCAACCTGCTCGCCACGCTCGACCGCACCCGGTTCGAGCCGTTGCTTTACCTCGTCTACCGAACCGGGGCGCTGCTCGGAGAGGTTCCGGCCGATGTTCCGGTGATCAGCTTCGACCGCCATCCACCTCGCACCGGCTGGCGGCGTCTTGTGGGACGGCTGCCGGGACAGTTGCGGCGGGACATCATCGCCGACTTGACGACCGTCCTGCGGGACGAACGGATCGACTGCGTCTACGACCGGACCTACCACATGACGCTGCTGTCGGGACCGGCCGCGTCACGCGCGGGTGTCCCGCGACTGTCGACCGTCGCCAGCGACCCGAAATCGGATTTCGACCAGCAGGAACGCCGCTACCGGTGGCTGAAGCGGCGGCTGCTGACCCGCGCGTACCGCACGGCCGACCGCGTCATCGCCGTTTCCGAAGGCGTCCGGCAGGGGATTTTGGCGGAGTACCGGCCCGCGCCGGAGCGCGTCGTCACCCTCTACAACCCGGTCGATTTCGAGCGGATTGAGACGCTCGCCCGCGAGCCGCTGCCCGAACCGATGCGTGCGGTGTTCGTTGCTCCGGGGACGACGCATCTGGTGGCGGCGGGGCGGCTGCAGATCGAAAAGCGGTTTGACCTGCTGATCGCAGCATTTGGGATGCTCACTGGCGAGGGAGGGACTTCAGACGGTCGTTCCTCGCTGCACCTCCATCTGCTCGGCGAAGGGCCGTTGCGCCCGGAGCTGACGCGGCAGGTTGAGTCGCTGGGGCTTTCGGGTCGCGTCCACCTGTGGGGGTTTCAGCCGAATCCGTTTCCGGTGTTCGCACGGGCCGAATTGTTTGTCCTTTCGTCGCACCATGAGGGGTTTCCCGGTGTGCTGGTGGAGGCGCTGGCGGCCGGTGCGAGGGGCCTGGTGTCGACCGATTGCCCGCATGGCCCCCGCGAGATTCTGGACGGGGAGCAGGGCGGCTGGCTGGTTCCACGCGACGATGCCGCAGCTCTCACCACGGGGCTGCGGGCGGCGCTGTCCGATCCGGCGGAACGTGACCAACGCACCAATCGCTGCCGCGAACGGGTCCGGGCGCTCTGCTCCCGCCCCGCAACGCTGGCCCGGCTCGAAACGCTGATCACAGAAGTCACCCGGGAGCGTTCGTAGGGTGGGCGCGACTGGTTACCATGGCGACATGAGCAGTTCCTTTGATGATGAATCGACCGAAGCGAGTCCCTCGGGGTTACCCGTGGCCCGGGCGGATCAGGTCGATGCGGCACGTGATCGCCTGGAGCTGTTGCTCACGGAGTTTGCCGACGAAGCCCGCAAGGGACGCCGCCCCAGCATCGAGGCGTATGCGAATCGCTACCCGGAACTGGCCGACGATTTCCGCGAACTGGTGGAGCTGGTTGCCTCGCTGGAAGAGTGGAAGACGCAGAAGGAAATCGACACCGTCCGCGAGAACCTGCCGACAAAGCTGACGATCGAACAGCTCGGCCCGTACAAGGTGCTCAAGGAACTTGGCCGGGGGGGAATGGGCGTCGTCTTCGCGGCCGAGGATTTGCGGACGAAACGGCGGGTGGCGATCAAGATGCTCCCGTGGAAACATGTCTCGGACCTCGCGGCTCGCAAGGAACGGTTCCAGCGGGAAGCGTCGACCATTGCGGGGCTGAATCATCCGAACATTGTGCCGGTGTATACGGTCGGTGAATGGTCGGGGTTTCAATACTACGTGATGCGGTGGGTCGAGGGGCTGAGTCTCGACTGGCTGATCCGCCGGTTGAGATCGAGTCCGTTTCCGGTGAGCGACCAGGAGATTCGCAAACTGGCGCTGGATGAATCGGGCTTCATGCCGGTGATCGGGAAAGAGTACCGGCCGATGGCGCGAGCGATTGCCCGCGACTCGTGGAAGGCGTTCGCGCGGATCGGCGTGCAGATCTGCCGGGGTCTGGAAGCGGCCCACGCCAAAGGGGTGCTGCACTACGACATCAAACCAGCGAACCTGCTGCTGGATGGTTCGGGTCGGCTGTATGTGACGGATTTCGGCGTGGCAGCGGCACGCGATGACGAATCGCCCGAGGGGGCCGACGAAGTGGGGCTGCTGGGCACCTTGCGGTACATGGCTCCGGAGCGGTTTCGCGGTAAGGCCGATGAACGGACGGACCTCTATGCCATTGGTGCGACGCTGTACGAACTGGCAACACTCAAGCCGTTGTTTGAAGGGGCGACGCGCCGGCATCTGGTAAACCAGATTCTCGCCTCGGCCCCGTCCCCGGTGCGGGCCGTGCAGACGGGCGTCCCCCGCGACCTGGAAACGATCAT
>JAIXZD010000523.1 GCA_027489895.1 Planctomycetaceae bacterium | reverse complement strand
GTGCTCGCGACCTGAAGGAATGCCTGCTCCTGCAGGTCGGCGAACAGCATCCCTACCGCGACATCCTGCTGGTGTTGATCGCCGATCATCTGGAAGATCTCGCCCAGAATCGGTTGCCGATCATTCAGCGGAAAACAGGCTTCCCGCTCGAGGAAATCAAAGACGCCCTCGAAGAGCTGCGGCAACTCAACCCGTATCCAGGCAGCGGGTTTGAACCAGCCCCTGCCCAGCAGGTGCTTCCCGATCTGGCGGTGGAACGTCAGGCCGACGGGCAGTACGTCGTCCGCCTGAAGGATGAGTACACGCCGCAGCTCCGCATCAGCCGCAAATGGCAGCAGATGCTGCAAAGCGGGCAGGCCGATGCTCAGACCAAAGAGTACATCAAGAAGAAGGTCGAGTCGGCCCGCTGGCTGATCGAGTCGATCGAACAGCGGAACACCACTCTGAAACGCGTCGCTCAGGTGATCGTCGACAAGCAGACTGATTTTCTTGATCGGGGCCCCGAGTTCATCGTCCCGCTCAAAATGCAGCAGATCGCCGATGTTGTCGGGGTCCATGTGACGACCGTCTCCCGCGCCGTCGATGACAAGTACATCGAGACGCCCCGCGGCATCTTCCCGCTCAAGCGGTTCTTCGGCGGCGGTACGACCAACTCCGAAGGCGAAGAAGTCGCCTGGGACATCATCCGCATCAAGCTGAAAGAAATCGTCGAGAAAGAGGACAAGAACGACCCTCTTTCGGACGATGCCCTCGTCGACGAACTGGCGAAACAAGGCTACCAGCTCGCCCGCCGGACCGTCACGAAGTACCGCAAAGCATTGAACATCCCCTCCTCCCGCCAGCGCAAAGCGTACTAGCCGCGAGCGTCGCCCCGCGCAGGTCGTCGCGAGTTCGGGGCGACCCGGTGGTACTCCTGAGCAATGGCCACGGCGGCAAAGGCTGTCGTGGGATCGGCTTCCAGCCTGTCGAGTTTTCAGGTTTTCCAATGAGGAGATGACAGGCTGGAAGCCTATCCCACGGACTCCGGGCGCTTACGCTTCCGGTTCCCATGATTGTTCACGACAGTCGCACGGGAAATCGCCGACTGCTCCAATTTGGTTGTAAGCCTGCACGACGATTGATGAAGGGAGAGCGTCGCGATGTCTTCAGGGATGTTTGCCGGGACAGCCTGGGACCGGGAGCCGCATTGCGAGCGGTGCGACCAGGTGGAATCGGCGTGTACCTGCCCTCCCATGGAATCGCAGCCGACCTGGATTCCGCCGGAGAAGCAAACCGCGCGACTGTCGGTCGAGAAGCGTGCGAAGGGCAAGGTGGCGACGATCGTCCGTGGACTCGATCCGACGGAATCGGACCTCGTGGCCTTGCTGAAGCAGTTGAAAACGACGGTGGGCGCCGGAGGCACGATTTCCGACGCGACGATCGAGGTTCAGGGCGACCAACTCGAGCGCGTGCGGAAGGCCCTTGTAGCGCTGGGGTACCGCGTGAAGGGGTGATTGGTTGCGAATCGGCGCGATCTCGCGCGGCTCCGAACGCTGACGCTTCCGGCTCTTAGAGGAGGGGAGTTGACGTCCAGTTGGGCGCGGCAATCGTTGACTCGGGCCGAAATTGAAGGATACCATTTTGTCTGGGGCCTCGTCATGCGTCGGACGGGGTTGCCCTGCGCGTTGAAGTTTGCAGGTTGCGTGGGTGCACGCGTTTGGATGAAAGCTGGTGGTGGGTATGTCAGGTCGTCGCAAGGGTTTCACACTGATCGAGTTGCTCGTGGTGATCGCCATCATCGCGATTCTGATTGCACTGCTGCTTCCGGCCGTTCAGCAGGCCCGCGAAGCGGCCCGGCGGACGCAATGCCGGAACAACCTTAAGCAGGTGGGCCTCGCCCTGCACAACTACCACGATCAGTTCAGTCTGTTCCCCCCGAGCTGCACGTCGAGCGTGGGATCGACAGCCGGGGTATGGGCGTGGACGGCGTCGAGCGCGACGAACCCGGCGATGCACCTGCATAGCTGGGCGAGCCTGATCCTGCCGGCCATCGATGCTTCGACGACGTACAACCGGATCAACTACAACGTGTCGTCGCTGGCACCGGCGAATCAGCCGCTCGCGCAGCAGCAGTTTCCGTTCTACCGCTGCCCGAGTTACTCGGGGAAATCGTTCTCAGATCACCCCCACTACGTGACGAAGGTTGGATTCGCGAGCTTTGCGATTCGTAACTACGTGGCGTTCGGTGGCAACACGGTCCTGGCGCTGGCCAGCCCGACGACGGCCAACGGGGTGATGTACTCGCAATCGCGGACATCGTTCAAAGACATTACCGACGGCTCGTCGAACACGATGATGGTGACCGAAACGCGTGAAGAGCGGTCGCAGGTCTGGATCGACGGGACTTCGGCGACGGTGGCGGCCCGCTGGGCGGCTGGTCCGCCGACGTTCGCGGGGAATTCTTCGTCGATCAATTACAAGCCGTACTTCGATACGACAGTGTTTGGCGACGCGAGCGAAGCGGCGTCGATCAAGTCGGACTACGGTCCTTCGAGCCAGCATGTGGGCGGCGCGCATCACCTGATGGGTGATGGCTCGGTGCGGTTCATTTCGGAAAACATCAGCATCGCGACGTACGACGCACTGGCGACCCGCGCAGGCGGCGAAGTGCCGGGCGAGTTTTAGTCTCGGTTGAGAATTGACCGCTGCGTTGGTCGTTGAGATTGATTCAGCCGGGGTGAGCGTGTGGCTTGCCCCGGCTGTTGTTGTTCTTTGGGGGGGAGTCGCGGAGTGGTGGGGGATGCTGGTGAGCGGGAAGAAACGATGATTGGTTGATCAGCGCGGGTGAGCGCTGGTGGGCAGTGCCCACCCTACGGTCTTGGGGACGGTCGCGAGCGGATCAGTCTTGCAGGGCGCGGAGCATTCCGGCGGCTTTATGCCAGGTTTCGCGGTATTCGTCGGCGGGCTCGGAGCGGGCGACGATTCCGCCGCCGACCGAGCATTGTGCCCAGCCATGACGGACGATGAAGGTGCGAATGAGGATGCTGGAATCGAGTGTGCCATCGAAGCCGCAGTGGAACAGGCTGCCGCAGTAGGGGCCGCGGGCGGTCGGTTCGAGTTCGGCAATGATCTCCATGGCGCGGACCTTGGGCGCCCCGGTGATGGAGCCGCCGGGGAAGGTGGCCGCGAACAGGTCCCAGGGCGTTTTGTCGGGTGGCAGGCGGCCGCGGACTTCGGAGACGAGGTGCTGGACGGTCTCGTAGGTTTCGACGGCGCAGAGCTGGGGGACGGAGACGGAGCCGGGCTCGCAGACGCGCGAGAGATCGTTGCGGAGGAGGTCGACGATCATCACGTTTTCGGAGCGGTCCTTGTCGCTTTCGCGGAGGGCGTCGCGGGTGAAGAGGTCGCCTTCGGGGGAGGGGCTGCGGCGGCGGGTCCCCTTGATAGGACGGGTCGAGACCCAGCCCTCACGGACGGAGAGGAAACGTTCGGGCGAGGCGCTCACCAAGGCCCAGTCGTCCCAGGCGAGGTACCCGGCAAATGGGGCGGGGTTGGCACGGCGGAGGCGGTCGTAAAGGTCGAGCGGGGACGCAGTCCAGGGGGCGAGCAGGCGCTGGGAGAGGTTGACCTGAAAGATGTCGCCGGCGTGGATGTACTCGACGGCGCGGGCGACGGCCGCGAGGTATTGGTGCGGCTCAAAGTCGCTGAAGAGATTGGCAATCGTCGCGTCGATCGGGGCGGCCTGAAGGTGCGCGATCGGGCGCGGCTCGCTCGCTGCGTTGTCCGCGGCCGGTTGGATGGATGCTGTTATCGGGCGTATGAGTCGCTCGCGAACGAAGTCGAGCCTGTCCTGCGCAGCGGCGGCGCGGGCCGTTGGATCGGTCGCAGGGAACCCCTGGGAAACGATCCAGGCGCGATTTGCGAAGTGGTCCCAGGCGATGACCCAATCAAAAAATCCCGCAGTGAGGACGGGGAGCGCGAACTCGTCGCAAGGGGGCCGAGGGATTTGTTCCCAGGCGCCACCCAGTTCGTAGCCCAGAACTCCGGCAACCCCGCCCTGGAACGGCGGGAGGTGAGGCTGAGGGACGACATGGGGAAGAAAGGTCGACCAGTGTTGGCGAATGTCGGCGAGCGGGTCGGACCGATAGGGCGCGGTGTCACGCGAGACGACGCGGAAGGGGTCGGCGACGAGGTAGGAGAAGCGACCGAGTTGATCGGTCTGGTGGGCGGCGCTGGAAAAGAGGATCGGGAGAGGGAGGTCGGCGAACCGCCGGAGCGCGGCGGCGACATCGGGGACGGGAGTGAGCTCGACGACGAGGGGCTGCACGGTGAGATGGTCGGCGGAGAGGTGGTTGTCGGGGGACGATCCAGACGTGGGCGTTTGGTGGGTGGGGGCTGGTGCGTTTTGGTGGGCAGTGCCCGCCCTACACCGGGGATGCGATTTCGGGGCCGACGAACCAGGAGAGCGCGGCGCGGCCTGGGCGGAGAGCGTCGTCAAACCGAAGACTGGCGATGTGGCCCTTGCCGAAAGCGAATGATCCGCCGCCCACAAGTTGCGAAGCAGCGAAGCCTAAATCGGGTTGGTGCCCGACGACGGCGACCGACTCCGCCGGGACTGTCGCGAGATACTGGGTGAGCGAGACGAGGTCGAAGCCGGGTTTGAGCAGGTCGGTCACTTCGACCTGTTCGGGAGTGAGGCCCATTTCTTCAGCGAGAATCGCGGCGGTCTGACGGGCGCGGACAAGAGGGCTGGAAAGAATGGTTTCGACGCGGCGGTCGCGGCTGGCAAGGTGTCGACAAAGACCTCGGAATTCAGCTCGGCCTTCGTGGGTGAGGGGGCGATCGCTATCGGACCAGGTGGGGGGACCCGCATCGGCGGCGATCGCATGTCGGACAATCCACAGTCGCATAGGGGCAGATTCCAGGTGTGCGGAGAGAGGAGGGCGTAAGGGGCCGGCTGGACGAGATCGACCGAGGCGTGTCGCGTGCAGAAACACGCCTGGTGCAGAATTCAATTGCAGGCGTCATCAGCGACCGGCGGCTGCACACAGCAGCAGGATCAACTGCCCTGCGTAGCACGACATGCCGAGGCAATCGCCGGTCACCCCTTGGATTGTGCGAAGGAGATGCGGTCGATACCAGAGCAAGAAGGCGGCGGTGAGGAGCAGGGTGAGCAGTCCGCCGAGGGGATCGAGCAGGAACCAGAGACCAAGACCGGGCAGGGCAGCGAGACTGGCCCAGGCGAGATCGCGCGGGCGCATCTGGTGGGCGACATCTTTGGCGAGGCTGTCTCGATCGGTGACCGGCGGCACAATCGCCATGAGGACGACGATGACGAACCGGCCCCACGTGGCGCTGGCGATGAGGGCGAGGGCTTGAATCTGGGGCGAACTTTCCAGGGACAGCAGCAGTGCGGCGCGGAGGGCCACGGCGAGGGTGAGGCCCAGGACGCCGTAGGTTCCGTGTCGACTGTCTTTGAGGATGCGGAGAATGTCGTCGCGGGTCCAACCGCCACCGAAGGCGTCGCAGTAGTCGGCTACGGCGTCTTCGTGAAACGCGCCGGTGAGGAGAGCTTCGACCGACAGCGCGAGCAGGACAGCGACCGGTGGGGACCAGACGTTTCCTGCGGCATAGATCGCGGCGGCCGTGATTGCGCCAATGAGCGCGCCCACGAGTGGGAACCATGGGACGGCGGCCCGCAAGTCGCGGCTGGCCTGTTCGCTCGAAGTGGTCGTGCTGGGGACGGGGATGCGGGTGAGAAAGCGAACGGCGGCGAGGGGGGCGGCGAGAAGTGGGTTGCGTGGAGATGAGGTGGGTGGGGAGGTGGACATGAGGCGAGGGGGCGCGGAGAGGGGTTTTTCAGAGTGATGAGGAAGCCAGATTTTTGGTGGTTGATTGCGGAAGGTGCGGCTTCCTGTCGCTGCGCGACCCGACCACCAGGTGGTCGGGCCACCCTTATTCTGCATGCTCTGCAATTAGAGCAGGGCGGTGGTCGGCATGCTTGCCCCGAAACAGTGCGGCGGGGCGGGGGGCGGTTGGAGTCGAATGGTTTCTGCGGTGATGGCTCGCGGGGAACGTCGAACCTCCGGGCGCTGACGCTTCCGGCTCCCGATGGCTGGGATGGCGTTCATTGCGATGGACGCTGAATCGTCTGGGCTTCTTTCCCCGATTGTCCCCCCCGACTACACTCGGGCTTTGGCTGTTTCACAACCCCTGACGAAGCCATTGCCTGCCATGCCCAAGGATTTTCTCAAAGACGCCCGCGATTTCTATGACGTTGTCGTGATTGGCAGCGGTCTTGCGGGGCTGACGTCCGCCAACATCCTCGCGCGGGCGGGTCATTCCGTCCTGCTGCTGGAGCACCACTACCAGTTGGGCGGGATGGCGACGTGGTTCAAACGGAAGGGTGGGCACATCTTTGATATCTCCCTGCATGGGTTTCCCATCGGGATGATCAAGAGCTGCCGGAAGTACTGGACGAAAGAGATTGCGGACAGCATCGTCCAGTTGAAGGGAATCCGGTTCGAGAACCCGCAGTTTTCGCTGCGGACGACGTTTGATCGCGAGGATTTCACCAGCAAGCTGGTCAATCAGTTCGGAATTCCCCCCGAGACGGTGACGCGGTTTTTCGACCGGGCGCGGGGGATGAACTTTTACGACGACCAGTCGATGACGACGCGGGAGTTGTTCGAAGAGTTTTTCCCAGGCCGCAGCGACGTGGTGCGGATGCTGATGGAGCCGATCACGTATGCGAATGGCTCGACCCTGGACGACCCGGCGATCACCTACGGGATTGTCTTCTCGAACTTCATGAGCAAAGGCGTGTACACGTTCCAGGGCGGGACGGATGCGCTCGTGACGAAGATGAAAGAGGAGATGTTGAAGAACGGCGTCGACCTGCGGATTCGGTGTCTGGTGGAAAAAATCGAGGTGACGCCGGACCGCAAGGTGGCGGCGGTCCATGTGAATGGGCGGCGGATCGGCTGCCGGGCGATCGTCTCAAACGCGAACCTGAAGAGCACGATCTTCAAGCTGGTAGGGGAAGAGCATCTCGACCCGGCGTACGTGGAAGAGGCTCGCGCGGTGCGGCTGAACAACAGCAGTTGCCAGGTTTACATGGGGCTGAAGCCAGGGATGGGGTTCGACAACGTGGGCGACCTGCTGTTCCATTCGGAGCATTCCGGGTTCGACGTGAATGCGATGCTGAGCAAGCAGGTGAGCAGCCGAACGTTCTCGTTCTATTACCCTGAGACGCGGCCTGGGTCGGACCGGTGGCTGATTGTGTCGTCGACGAATGCGAACTACCGGGACTGGGTGGACATTCCGGAGGAGCAGTACGAGGCGGACAAGGCCGCGCTGATCGAGGGGACGTTGAACTGCCTCGAGCAGTATGTGCCGAACATTCGGGAGAAGCTGGACTACCTGGAGGCCTCGACCCCGCGGACGTTCCAGCATTACACGCTGCACCAGCAGGGGGCGTCGTTCGGAACGAAGTTCGAAGGGCTGAAGGTGAGCAAGGAACTGCCGCAACAGATAAGCGGGCTGTATCACGCCGGGTCGGTGGGGATCATCATGTCGGGCTGGCTGGGTGCGGTGAATTACGGGGTGATTGTCGCGAACGATGTCGACAAGGAGCTGGTGAAGTCGGCTGTGCCCGTGTAGGGCGGCGGGGCGCTGCAGGTCAAAAGGAAAAAGTCAAAAGTGAGGGTGTCGGGCGGGCCCGACCGGTGTTTTTGATGTGGATGGAGCGAGACTGTTTCGGGAATGTTGAACGATTCGGCGATGACACGATTTCTGATGGCCTGGGGGCTGTCGGGCGACGTTGCGGTGTTGGCGACGACGGTGGTTCACGCCGCGATCCTGGTCCATTTTTTTGCGGCCGCGCCGCTGGTGCTGATCTGGCTGGAACGAAAAGTGGCGGGTCGGCTGCAGGATCGGCTCGGTCCCACACGGGTAGGCGGTCGGTTCGGGTGGCTGCAGGGCGCGGCAGACGGCATCAAATTGGTTCAGAAGGAAGACCTCGCCCCGGCGGCGGCCGATTCGGTGCTGTTCCGGATGGCGCCGTACATCGTGTTCATCGGCTCGTTCGGGGCGTTCATCGCGCTGCCCTGGAGTGACGGGTGGACGGCGATGGAACTGGATGCGGGGCTGTTTTTCATTCTGGCGATCATGTCGGTCGAGGTGATCGGCGTCATTTTCGCGGGGTATGCGAGCGGGTCGAAGTGGTCGCTGCTGGGGGGCATGCGCGAGGCGGCCCAGGTCGTCAGCTACGAGGTGCCGATGGCTCTCTGCTGCCTGCTGCCGGTGATGCTGGCCGGGACGGTCAACATCATGGAGATCGGGCGGATGCAGTCGGGCTGGGTCTGGAACTGGTTCGTGCTGCACGACCCGTTCTGCCTGATCGGGTTTTTCGTCTACTTCACAGTGGCGACGGCGAGCGTGAAACGGGCTCCGTTCGACCTGGCCGAGGCCGAGAGTGAACTGGTGGCGGGGTTTCATACGGAATACAGCGGGATCCGGTGGTCGTACTTTTTTATGGCCGAGTACGCGAGCATGTTTGCGGTGAGCGGGTTGGCGACCGTCTGTTTCCTGGGGGGCTGGCACCTGGGCGTGCCGGTGCTGGAGTGGCTGGGGCTGGCTGGAAATCCGGCCTGGTGGGCGGTGGCGATTTCGGGAGTGATCGGGTTTGCACTGTTTGCGGCGAAGTCGCTGTCGCTGGTGTTTGTGCAGATGTGGATTCGGTGGTCGCTGCCGCGATTGCGAATCGACCAGGTGATGACGACGTGCCTGAAGTATCTGCTGCCGATTTCGTGCGTGCTGCTGGTGGGCCTGGCGGCGTGGCCTCTGGTGATTTACGCCGCGACGAATGCACTGCAACCGGGCCGGGGCCGGACGACGCTGATCGGGCCGGCGCTGGGCGAGCGATCTGCTCCCGCGCGGACTTCGGCCGAGAGCGCGGGCGTGACGCCTACGATCGCGGAGCGGGTCGAGGTGCGGCGATGACACTTGCCGATGTGCTGTTTCTGATTTTTGGCGGGACGATCTGCGTGGGGGCCGCTGGTGTGGTGTTCACGCAGGCGGT
>JAIXZD010000103.1 GCA_027489895.1 Planctomycetaceae bacterium | reverse complement strand
GCAGGCTCTGGAACGGGAGATGGCGGCGATCAAGACGCGGGGGACGATTGCCCACGTCATGCAGGAAAAGCCGGAACCGGCCATGGCCTTCGTGCTGGCACGCGGAGAGTACGATAAACGCAAGGATCAGGTCTCTCCGGATGTTCCCGCCGCGATGCCAGCGTTCCCGGAAGGGGCTCCGCGCAACCGACTGGGACTTGCGCAATGGCTGTTGGCGAAAGAGCATCCCCTCACAGCACGTGTCACCGTGAACCGGTTCTGGCAGGAAGTGTTCGGCCAGGGAATCGTGCGGACTTCGGGTGATTTCGGAATCACCGGAGAGCTGCCTTCGCATCCGGAGCTACTCGACTGGCTCGCGATTGAGTTTCGCGAACAGGGCTGGGATATGAAGAAGTTTTTCCGCCTGCTGGTCACCTCGTCGACCTATCGGCAGTCGGCTGCGACGACGGCTGCCAAGCTGCAGAAGGACCCTGGCAACCGGCTGTTGAGCCACGGGCCGCGGTTCCGGATGGATGCGGAAATGGTGCGGGACAACGCGCTGGCCGTCAGTGGGCTCCTGGTTCCCAAGATTGGCGGGCCGAGTGTCCGGCCGTACCAGCCCGATGGCGTCTGGGAAGCGGTCGCGATGATTGGCAGCAACACGCGGGACTACAAGGCCGATAGCGGCGAGAATCTCTATCGCCGGAGCATGTACTGGTTCTGGAAGCGGAGTGCTCCCCCGGCTTCAATGGAAATTTTCAATGCACCGGCCCGCGAGCAGTGCACGGTCCGCCGCGAACGGACCAACACGCCGCTGCAGGCGCTGGTCACGCTGAATGATCCGCAGTTCGTCGAGGCGGCTCGTGTGCTGGCTGAGAAGGCGATCAAGGCGGGGGGCGAGTCGGTTGACGCCCGGATCGAGTTCATCTCGAAGCGGCTGATTGCGCGGTCGTTCCAGCCCCAGGAGCTCGAGGTGGTGAAGGCGTCGCTGGCGGACCTGCTCCAACACTATCAGGCGCATGCGGAAGAGGCCGCGAAGTTGCTGGTGGTGGGCGAGGCGAAGGCTGATCCGGCTATCGACCCGGTTCAACTGGCGGCGTGGACGATGCTGACGAATGAGCTGATGAACCTGGACGAGGTGCTTTGTAAGTAGACCTGAAGACAACGGCGTCGCATCCCCGGGGTGTGTGCCCCGGAGTTTGCCGATCAGCCTGTTTTGTGCAAATACGATCCGTTCAAAATGCGACCTCGACTGAAGAGAGACCATCATGCAACTTCTCGATGAACTTCGCCTGAATCTGACTCGCCGGCATTTTTTCTCGCGGGGGTCGCACCTGCTGGGCGGGGCGTCGCTAGCGACTTTGCTTGGGTCGGCCGGTACGGCGGCGGCGAATAACTCGGCTCCGGCGGGTGGCCATGCGGGTGTGCCGCTGCATTTTCCGGGCAAGGTCAAGCACATCATCTACCTGCACATGGTGGGCGGCCCTTCGCAGCTCGACCTGTACGACTACAAGCCGGTCATGAACGACTGGTACGACAAGGACCTGCCGGAATCGGTCCGGAATGGCCAGCGGCTGACGACGATGACATCGGGCCAGAAGCGGTTCCCGATCGCGCCGTCCAAGTACAAATTCACCCAGCAGGGCCAGTGCGGCATGTGGGTGACGGAGATGCTGCCCTACACCTCGAAGATGGTCGACGATCTCGCGTTCGTCCGGTCGATGAATACCGAGGCGATCAACCACGAACCGGCGATCTCGTACATGCAGACGGGGAACCAGATCACCGGAAGGCCGTGTCTGGGGGCGTGGGCCTCGTATGGCCTGGGGTCGCTCAATGAGAATCTGCCCACGTTTGTCGTGCTGGTCGCCAAGCCTTCTAACCAGGAGCAGGTGCAGGCGATCTCCGCCCGGCTGTGGCAGGCGGGGTACCTGCCGGGCGAACATGCGGGGGTCTCGTTCCGGGCGGCGGGTGATCCGATTCTGTACATCAACAACCCGCCGGGGGTTTCGACCGATGTGCGTCGCAAGACGCTGGATGGACTGAAGAGCCTGAACGAGATGACGCTCGCGCAACTGGGAGACCCCGAGACGCGCACGCGGATTCAGCAGTACGAGCTCGCGTTCCGCATGCAGGCGAGTGTTCCCGAGCTGACGGATATCGCCAGTGAATCGAAAGCGACACTGGACCTCTACGGCGATGATGTTCAAAAGCCTGGTTCGTTTGCGAACACGGCCCTTGTTTCGCGGCGACTGATCGAGCGGGGCGTGCGGTTTGTTCAGGTCTATCACAACAACTGGGACCATCACGGCAATCTCGCAGGCCGGATGAAGGACCAGACGCGAGACGTCGACCAGCCCTGTTGGGGCCTGGTGCAGGATCTGAAATCGCGGGGACTCTGGGACAGCACGCTGATCATCTGGGGCGGCGAGTTCGGACGGACGGTCTACTCGCAGGGCGGGGTGTCGCGCGAGAACTACGGCCGCGACCATCACCCGCGCTGCTTCACGATGTGGCTGGGTGGCGGAGCGATCAAGGGCGGGACGATCTACGGCGAGACCGACGATTTCTCGTACAACATTGCGAAAGATCCGGTCCACATTCGTGACTTCCACGCGACGGTGCTCAAGACGATGGGGTATGACCACGAACGGTTCACGGTGAAGCACCTGGGGCTCGACAACCGGTTGACGGGCGTCGAACCGGCCCATGTGATCGACAAGCTGCTGGCTTAGAGAGAACCACCAAGGCACAAAGGCACCAAGGAAAGGCGAGCGACGCCTTGGTGTTTTGGGTTGTGGTGTGGAAGCAGGGGAGCCGGAAGCGTTAGCGCCCGGAGGCCCGTGTTTTTACGCAGCCCATGTACCTGTCCATCGAGCACGTGACGACGAGATCAGCGTTCGGTTCTGGTTGCGGTGAGGTCTGAATGCCCACGGCGGATGTGATTGTGCTGGGCGTGGGCGGAGTCGGTGCGGCGGCGTGCTATCACCTGGCGCGCCGTGGACTGCGCGTCATCGGGCTCGACCGGTTTCCGCCGGGGCATGATCGGGGCAGTTCCCATGGGGCGACGCGGATCATTCGCCTCGCGTACTTCGAGCATCCCGATTACGTCCCCTTGCTGAGGCGGGCGTACGATCTGTGGGAGGAGCTGTCGAACGCTACGGGCGAGCGGCTCTATCATGAGACGGGGTTGCTCGAGGTGGGGCCCGAAGACGGAGACGTCATTCGAGGGATTCTGCGGAGTGCCGCTGAACATACTCTGGCGATCGATCGCTTATGTGAGTCTGATCTCGCGGAACGATTTCCGGGCTATCGGCTGTCCGAGGGGACGATGGCTTTTTTTGAGCGGCGGGCCGGTTATCTGCGCGTCGAGGAGTGCACTCGGGCGCATGCGCGGCTGGCGGAACAGGCGGGAGCGCGGTTCGAGATCGGCCCCACGGTTCTGGGTTGGCGGGCGACGCCTGGGGCGGTCGAGGTGACGACGTCCGCGGGAACCTTTTCGGCGGCGCGGCTCGTGATTACGGCCGGGGCGTGGGCGAGCGGTTTTCTGCAGGACCTCGGGGTGCGGTTCGAGGTGGTCCGCAAGTCGCTCTACTGGTACGCGACCGAGTCGAACGCCTATCACGAAGAACGGGGCGG
>JAIXZD010000307.1 GCA_027489895.1 Planctomycetaceae bacterium | reverse complement strand
GATGTCGATTCACGGCCTGCTTCACCTGAGTCCGCGTCGGTTGAAGCCGGGGGCATGCGTTACGATCGATGACCGCAGGTGAGCCATGGTGGGCAGTGCCCACCCTACGCCGCATCGCTAGACGCGCGTCACGAAACTCGACTTCATCAACCGCGCAAAAAGGCCAATTCGGCGTATGGCGTCTTCACATCCCCACCGCGCTCGCTGGCTCGCCGGACTCGTCGTCGTCGGCCTCGCGCTCGTTCTGCGACTGACAGTCGTCGCGGTCCTGGGAACAAGCCTCGACGACGACCGCGACGCCTACCTCGGCCTTGCCCGCGGACTGGTCGCGGGTGACGGATTCGTCTCTCCCGGCAGCCACACCCCAACCGCCTACCGCCCGCCCGCCTATCCCCTCTTCGTCGCCCTGATCTTCGCGTCAGGCGGCGGTTCGCTCGCCCTGGGCGTCGCGCAGGCTCTCCTCGGAAGCCTGTCCGTGGGGATCACCTGGTGGTTGGGAACTCGCTTGGGAACGTCGCCTCTCGACGGTGCCGCAGTCGGACTCATCTCCGGGCTGTTCGTTGTCCTCGAACCGCTCTCCCTCGCGAACACCGCGCTCGCGATGACTGAGACCCTCGCCACAACGCTCCTCGTCGCCTGGATCGCCACGCTCCTCTCACCACCGACCACGATCACCCTGGCGTGCGTCGCCGGCCTGGCGGCGGGCCTCGGCCTGCTCTGCCGTCCCATTTTTCTTCCTGTCATTGCTCTGGGGCTGGCTTGGTCGCTGTGCACCTCCCGTCGTTCCTCTGACCATCCCTCGCCGCATTCGCTGCTCACCAGGCACAACGTCCCGTTGTCGGAAAAAACCCTTCTGCTGGTCGTCGGGCTGGTCGCCGGACTGACTCTCGCTCCCTGGGCCGTTCGCAATCAGCTCGTCTTCGGCCGTCCACTGCTCACGACGACCCACGGCGGATACACCCTGCTGCTGGGAAACAACGACGTCTACTACGCGGAGGTGGTCAACGGCCCATCCGGCGCGGTCTGGGAACGCGACTCCCTCGAGCAATGGCAACAGCAGTTGGACCAGGACCTCGCGGCCGAGGGGATCGCCGCAGACGACGAGTTCGCCCGCGACACCGCCTGCTCACAACGCGCCTGGGCAAACATCCGTGAGAATCCTCCGCTTGCCTTCCGCGCAGGCCTGTCGCTTCTCGGCCGTTTCTGGAGCCTCGCGCCGCGATCCACCGCCGAGCGCCCGCTGCCCGCACTCGTCCTCACAGCCATTGCGCTCTTCAACGCGCTGCTCTTTTCTACGGCGTTGGTCGGCCTCACCGTCCTCTGGAAGGGGGACCGCACCACGGCCATCACCCTCGCCATTCCGCTCCTCGTCTTCACCGCCCTCCACAGCCTCTACTGGTCGGACCAGCGCATGCGGGCACCACTCGTGCCCCTCCTCGCCCTCCTCGCCGCCGTCGGTCTCGTCACCCTGGGCCACGCCCTGCGCAGTCCAGCCAGACCCGGTTCGACCACGTAGGGTGGGCACTGCCCACCAATGCTCACCAGTGTTCAAGCACCAGGCGGCATTTCTTCCCGCGGGTTGACGTGAAGTGGTCGGCAGTAAGGGCTGGTGAGCGGAAGAATTGACGAGTGGTTGATGATCGCGGGTGAGCGACGGTGGACAATGCCCACCCTGCAATCATTCAAAAGAGCCGGAAGCGTAAGCGCCCGGAGGGACGACTCGCCGCGTGCCTCAATCCCGCGAACCACCCAACGCCTCCAGTCGTCGCATCGCCTCGACGTACTGCGGCAGCGCCACCTCCGGCTCGGCCAGTTGCGGGTGCCACGCTTTCTCCCACTCCAGGCTGTACCACCCCGTGTAGCCCGCATCCCGAAGTAGCGCCAGCGTCTCCACGATCGGAAACTCGCCCTCGCCAAACAGGGCGTACTCCGCGGCCCGGTGACCCGCATTGATCGATTTCGCATGCGCCTCGGCCGCCTGCTCCGCCTCGGTCAGTGCCCGATTCGACTCACTCGCCGAGTCTTTCCAGTGCGTATGGTGGACGAACGGTCCCAGCGCCGACCACGTCTCGACTAGCGTCTCGCCGTGGAATCGCCACGGATGATGTGTATCCCAGACCAGGCCCGTCCCCGCAGGAAACGCCAGAGGCCCTCCACCGGTCCATTCGGCGACCAGCTCGCGAATCGCCAGCGTGCTCGTGAAGTCGCCATGTGTCTCCAGCAACAGGCGAACGCCAGCCCGAGCCGCAACCAGTCCCAACTCCGCCAGCGAATTCGCAATCTGCGCCAGGGTCTTCCGGCGTGCAGCCGCATCCGCCGGCAGCACATCGCCAAACAGGCGGATATACGGACACTCCAGCGCCGCCGCCATCTCGATGTAGTCGCGGCACATCGCGCGATGCGCCGCCAGATCGTCCGCCGCCGCATGATCAAAGCGAACCGACGACGCCAGCACGCAGACCGAGACGCCCGCAGCAGTCAACTCCCGCCGACGAGCGGGCCACTCCGTCCGGGCCAGGTCCGGCACCTTCCGCAGGTCGGTCTCCTGCTCAAGCATCCGCACCTCGACGCCCTGATAGCCATAACGACTGGCAGCCTCGATCACCCGAGACCAGTTCCAGCCCGGACAGGCCAGCGTCGAAAACGAAAGCGGAAGCACGCTCATCCCGTAAACCGCCTTCCAAAAAGGCCCCAACCACCCTCCCGGCCGTAGCGGAAGGCGTGAGCCTTCCCCCGCGTCCTACCCCAGCAAAGTCAGAGGGTTCACCCGCGTCGCCAGCGGAAGACTCACCGGCCCTCCCACTCGATGAGACTCGAACACCGCCGAAATCATCTGAATGATCGCCCGGCTGTCATCCGCCGAGCACTTCGTCGGCCGTTCCATCTCAATCGCCTCAAACAAGTCCGTAATCGCCGCGATATGCCCGTCTCCGTAGCTGCCATTCTTCACAGGTTCCGGCAGGCCAATTCCCGCTGACGAGATTTTCTCCCACGCCTTTCCCGTCCGGCCGGGCGACCAGCTGCTGTCGCGCAAAATCGCCGCGGGCGGCATGTAGCCGCTTTCCATCTCGAGGATCCCCTTTGATCCGAACACCTGAATCGCAAACCGCGTGGGACTGCCCCCCACTCCGCGCCGCGATCCAAACTGTCCATACACGCCATTGGCAAACTGATACCGCGCCTGCACGTTGTCGCCCGCCAGCGGACCAATCCCCTCCGCCCCATTCACCACCTGTCCTTTGGTGACTGGCTGCCCCCGCTCCAGAACCGTCGCGAAACAGGACAGCGGGTCGCCCCCCGCCAGCGTCCGCATGATGCCCAGCACATGCGACCCCAGCACCCACAGGTCTTCGCCG
>JAIXZD010000254.1 GCA_027489895.1 Planctomycetaceae bacterium | reverse complement strand
GGATGTTCCTGTCGTCGGTCAATCCGCCGATGCAGGTGCACGCGATGCAGGACATGACGTTCCGCGTCGACGAAGGGGAACGGCTGGCGATTGTCGGGCACAACGGCGCGGGGAAAAGCACGCTGCTGAAATTGCTGGCGGGGATCTATCCGCCCACCAGCGGCGTGCGCAAGGTCGAGGGGCAGATCTCGTCGCTGTTCGACCTGCTGCTCGGCTTCGAACCGGATGCGACCGGCTGGGAGAACATCGCGTATCGAGGCTATCTGCAGGGGGAGACACCCCGGTCGATTCGCAAAAAGATGGATGGCATTGCCGAGTTCTCCGAACTGGGTGAGTTCCTGAACATGCCGGTGCGGCATTACTCCAACGGGATGACGGTTCGCCTGGCGTTTGCCATTGCGACGGCCATTTCCCCGGAAATTTTGCTCGTGGACGAAGTGCTGAGCGCGGGGGATCTGTCATTTCAGCAGAAGGCCCGGCAGCGGATGCACGAGATGATCGAGAAGGCGCGGCTGATTGTGATGGTCAGCCACGACCTGGGCTCGCTCCGCGCGTTCTGTAATCGGGCGTTGTGGATCGACCATGGCCGGATCCGGATGCTCGGACGCTGCGACGAAGTGGTTGCGGCGTATGAGGAGCATATGCAGCAGTTGGGCTGCCTGCCGGAGGCGGTTGCGCTTCCGGCCGCGGCTTAGCGGCGTTCGCGGCGTGTGGCCGTGTTAGGCGATCGTCACGTTCGGCCGTAGCGGAAGCCGTGAGGCTTCCCCCGGCGGGGATCGCGCGGATGGGCGAGTCTGGGGCGGCGTGAGCGCCTGGTG
Source organism: Planctomycetaceae bacterium (assembly GCA_027489895.1). Classification (GTDB taxonomy): domain Bacteria; phylum Planctomycetota; class Planctomycetia; order Planctomycetales; family Planctomycetaceae; genus JAIXZD01. The sequence goes on along the minus strand of JAIXZD010000254.1, from coordinate 2,082 downwards.
TCGTCGCGAGTCGGGGAACTCTCACGAGTTCCGCTACGACTGTGGGCGGCATAGCGTGATCCGGGCAGCGGGGGCTCGATTGGAAAGCGCGTGCTTGACCCGCCTTGGTGATCGCGGACAATGGTCGTTTTGTCCGAGAGCGGGTCTTTTGTCGGGAAGTGGATTATCGTGGCGTTGATTGTGCAGAAGTTTGGCGGCACGAGTGTCGCCAACGCGGCCAAGATTCTTTCGGCCGCCCAGCGGATCGTCGATGCGCGGCGGGCCGGTCATCAGGTGGTGGTCGTCGTCAGTGCCCGCGGGCACAAGACAGACGAACTGATCGAACTGGCCAAAGAGATCACCGACGAACCGCCGGCCCGCGAGATGGATATGCTCCTGGCGACGGGCGAGCAGGAATCGGTGGCCCTGCTGGCGATGGCCGTGCAGAAGCTGGGCGAGCAAGCCGTCAGCATGACGGGCGGCCAGATCGGCATTGTGACCGACTCGACCCACACCAAGGCCCGAATTCGGTCGATCGCCACCGAGCGGATGCGGAAGGCGCTCGATAGCGGGAAGGTGGTCATTGCGGCCGGGTTCCAGGGCATCGACGAAGAGCTGAACATCACGACGCTGGGCCGGGGCGGGAGCGATACGACGGCGGTGGCGCTGGCGGCGGTGCTCGAGGCGGATGTGTGCGAGATTTACACGGACGTCGAAGGCGTGTTCACGACCGATCCGCGGCAGATTCCCGAGGCCCGCAAGATTCCGCGGATTTCGTACGACGAGATGCTGGAGTTGGCGAGTCTGGGCGCGGGGGTGATGCATTCGCGGTCGATCGAGTTCGCGAAGAAGTATCGCGTGCCGACGCTTGTCCGTCCGGCCTACAGCACCGGCGAAGGGACGCTGATCGCCCCGGAAACCGAAGACGCCTCGGCGATGGTGACGGGCGTGGCGCTGGCCAAGAGCGAGGCCCGGGTCAGCCTGGTGGGCATTCCCGACCGTCCCGGAGTGATGAGCGTCATCTTCTCCAAGATGGCCGAGCGGAAGATTCCGATCGACATGATTGTCCAGAATATCGGGGCCGGGGGAACGACCGAGGTGTCGTTCACGGTTCCACAGGATGAACTGGCGGAGACGCTGGCGGCAGCCCAGGAAGCGGCGAAAACGCTGGGAGCGGGCCAGGTCCAGCACGGGGTGAACCTCTCGAAGCTGTCGATCGTCGGCACGGGGATGAAGACGCATACCGGCGTCGCGGCGCAGCTGTTCCAGGGGTTGGCCAAGGCGGGCATCAACCTGACGATGATCACCACGAGTGACATCAAGATTTCGGTGCTGATTGACCGCGCGACGTCGCCCGCGGCATTGCAGGCGACGCACCGCGAGTTTGGGCTCGACAAGGCCCCGGCCACGACGGCGAGCATCGGTCAGCCGGTGTCGCAGCCTCGCCGCTCGCGCGATGAGCTGGAGACGGATGTCGTGGCGCGCCTGGCGAACATGGAGGACATCGTCGTCAGCGAGATCGAACTCGATTCGGAACAGTCGCGGGTGACGATCCGTCAGATTCCCGATATCCCGGGTGTCGCGGCCCAGGTGTTCGGGGCGAATGCCCAGGCGGGTGTCATGGTCGACATGATTGTGCAGGACCAGAGTCATGGCGGCGCGGCGACGCTGTCGTTCACCGTGCCGCGTGCGAGCCTCGACACCAGCCTGAAGGTGACGGGGGACCTGGCCGCGAAGTGGGCCGGCGTGCAGATGTCGAGCGATCGCGAGATTGCCAAGCTCTCGGTCGCGGGGATCGGGCTGCGAACGCACACGGGGGTTGGCGAGCGGATGTTCAAGGCGCTGGCCGATGCGGGGATCAACGTCGACATGATCTCGACCAGCGAGATTCGGATTTCGGTGGTGGTGCGGCCCGACCGCGGCCGCGAGGCGCATGCCTGTCTGACGCAGGCGTTCGGGATCATCGCGTAGTAGGGTAGTGCTCCGTCCATCGATCGTTGTCCGACTGCGTCAGCACGGAGCAAGGCAAAAGTCAAAAGTAAAAAGTCAAAAGTGATGGTGTCGGGCGGGCCCGACCTGTTCTTTCTGCGTGACAGTGATCGG
>JAIXZD010000028.1 GCA_027489895.1 Planctomycetaceae bacterium | reverse complement strand
CGGGGGAAACCTCGATTTTCAGGACTACCTCATCATTCCCAACGGAGCGGGCAGCTACTCGCAAGCGCTGGAATGGATCGTCCGCATCTACTGGCGGCTGGGTCAGTTGATCGGAGCAGCCGGTTACGAAGGCCGCCTGGTCGGCGACGAGGGGGGCTACGGCCCGAAACTGCCCGATAACCGCCTCGCCCTCGAACTGATCTGCCGGGCGATCGAAGCGTGCGGTTTACGACCCGGCGAAGACGTTGTCCTCGCCCTGGACGTCGCGTCGACCCATTTTTTCGACGGGAACTCGTATCGCCTCGCCGCCACGGGAGACAGGCGGCTGGACGCGGGGGAACTGGTCGACACCCTCGCCCGCTGGGCCACCGAGTTCCCCATCGTCAGCATTGAAGACGGCGTCAGTGAAGACGACTGGGCCGGCTGGCAGACACTCACCCAGCGGCTGAGCGACCGGGTCCAACTGGTGGGCGACGATCTGTTCGTCACCAACCGCCACCGTCTGGCGCAGGGGATTGAACAGGGCGTCGCCAACAGTGTGCTGATCAAGGTGAACCAGATCGGCTCGCTCACCGAAACGTTCGATACGCTCGCCCTCGCCGCCTCTCATGGGTATCGCGCGGTGATCTCGGCCCGCAGTGGCGAAACGGAAGACCCGTTCCTGGCGGATCTCGCCGTTGCCACTGGCGCGGGTCAGATCAAGATCGGCTCCGTCGCCCGCAGTGAACGGTTGGCCAAGTACAACCAATTGCTCCGGCTGGAAGAGCTGCTCGCCGGACGGGCGGAATGGCACGGCTGGCGCCCAATGTGAATGACTTTGCAGGGTGGTGACCGCACGTTTTGGGAGGCCTCACGGCTTCCGCTACATCGTGAATCATCCACTCCGCACCTGTGATGTGTGGACTTTTGTTCATTTTACTCCCTGGTCGTGCGATCGATTGTCGGCCCGATCCAGTCGCGCAGGGGTGCGGTTTTGCTGCGGTAAGCCATTGAAAATCAACAGGTTCTGTAAAACGGACCAACTGTGGAAAGTTGAGGTGCGGGATGAGTCGGTACTTCGTCGATAAACAAGACTGCGCGCGTCACACAATTTTCCCCGGAGTGACGATTTCGGCGATGGGGGGCGAGCACATGCTCGTCAGCTTCGTCGAGTTTGAGCCGGGGGCGATTGTCGCAGAGCACTCTCATCCGCATGAGCAGATGGGGATGGTGCTCTCCGGCAAGGCCCACTTTTTTGTGGGCGATGAAGACCGCGTGTTGACCGCCGGGCAGATGTATCGCATTCCCGGCGGTGTGTTACACCGGGTTGTCGCGGTGGATGGCCCGGCAACAGCCCTCGACATTTTCCATCCTGTCAGACACGAGTATCTCTGATGAACGTGGCTTGGCCAGCGTCGTTCGAGCGATCCCCGCGCGGTGCGGTCTGGGTGCTCACGCTGTCGCTGGCCCTGTCGGCCGTGGGCTGTAAAACCCCGGCCATGCTCGGCTCATCCGATGCGCCCATCTCGGATTATCGCGAAGTCGAACTGACCTACGATGTCAGCGGGCAGTACCGCGACATTCCGCTCGACACACCCCTCATCCAGACGGCGAGCCTCGAATCGACCGGTCTGGGAATGTCGGGTTCCGATTCGCGGGCCTCGGGCAAACCGCTGGAACGCTGGACCTCGGCCCAGCTCTCCATTCAGTTCCCCCATCCAGAGGGAAAGCCCGATCTCGCCCGTGCCACGCTCCGTCTCGCCGGTCATCTCGCCAAACCGGCGACTCCCAAGTCCCCGTCCCGTGCCTCCGGGAACGGCAGTAGTGCCACCATAAGCAATCTGCCCGACCTGTTCGGCAGCGAAGCGGGCGACGAATTGACGCTCCCGTCGGCTCGCGACGATGAAATCTGGGTGCTCGACTTCCCCAAGCAGCAGCTCGACCTGCTGCTGGCCGACCTGCGTCGCGCCGGATTCTTCGAAAACCAGACCCGGACCGACCCCGGCACGCGGCTGGAAGTCAACTTGGAAGGCAGCCGAACCTCGAAGGCCTGGACACCCGAGCCCCGGCTTGACGACTTTCTCGCCCGCGTTCACGAAGAAGGTCGCCTGAGCGGTTTCGCGGCCCGGACCACCGCGCCCCAATCGCCCGTCGTCGCCAATCGCTAAAACGGGTTGCGTGTTTCGTAGCGGAACGCGTGAGCGTTCCCAACGCTCACGATCCAACCATCGACGGGCAATCGCCTCCACCCCAAAGTTGGCCGCTGCGGTCTCAAGCCGGGCATTCTCTCGACGAATCCGTGCGTGGACTCCGGCTTACGAGCCGACCTGCACGTCGAACCGCACTTCTCCGGGAATCTCCTTAAGCACCGCCTGCTCGATCAACTGGCGGACGTGCCAGGATTCGGCCCGCGCCACAACCAGTGTGTGATCGTCCTGCACCGAGACGGTCAATCCCCGCACGCGCCGCTGCATGCGTTCCACAATCCGCTCGACCAGCAGTTCTCCGTCGCGCCGCCGCGTTGCCGCCAGTACGGATGCAGGGCAGCCCAAGCTACTCAATCCCGCGCCGGCGGGAGTCAGGTCCACCAGATCGGGCAGCGCCGTGCCCGGCTCGGCGGGACCAATCCCAAGCTGTGGGGAGCCAAACTCCATGGCACGCGCTCCTTCCATAAAGCGGACCGATCGTCAGCGGCGAGCTAGCTGATGACGAGCGCGGCCTGTCGGCTTTCTGGCCCGAGAACAGGTCCAAAAGCCATTCCGTTCAACGGCCAGGTTCAACCCAACCACCATCCAAACTCGTGTCCTGTCCACCAGTTACAACGCGGTCGACAGATCCATGTTCGCGAGCGTAGACAGTTCTCCGGGATTGTCAAGTCGGCCAAGAGGCATTTGAGCGCGGAGTCTCGGGCAGGTTCCCCAGCGCCCCGTCCGGGACCACGAAAACCGGTCCCGACCCAGAGATTGATGAAAAAACACATCAACTCCGCCGCCTCGCAAAAACTGTGACCTATAGTCGCATGTCGGGGTTGGAAGTCACAGGCGTCCGGCTCCTTCGAACATCGCCTTTCCGGTTGCCGATGGGAATCCGAACGCTCAGGACAAAGCATACAAGGGCT
>JAIXZD010000379.1 GCA_027489895.1 Planctomycetaceae bacterium | reverse complement strand
CGTTCGCTCTTGCCCACGCTCCCTTCCGGAATGCGGGCCGTCGTCATCGCCGACAACTGCACCGACCGCACCGCGAGCGTCGCCCGCGAACTCGGTGCCGCCGTCTTCGAACGGACCGACCCCACCCGCCGCGGCAAGAGCCATGCCCTCGCATTTGCGATCGAACAGCTCCGCGCCCACCCACCCCAGGCCGTGGTCTTCCTCGATGCCGACTGCCGTGTGAACGCCGCGACCGCAGCCACGCTCGCCCGCCGCGCCCTGCAGGAGAACCGGCCGATTCAGGGCCTGAACCTCGCCGATAATCAGGTCGCCGGTGCATCGCTGGGAGGCCTCTCCACCCTCGCGTTCCGCTTCAAGAATCTCGTCCGTCCGCTCGGCCTCGCCCGGCTCGGCGGCCCCTGTCACCTCATGGGGACCGGCATGGCCGTCCCCTGGTCGCTCGCCACCACCCTCGCCCACGCAGGCAACCATCTGGCCGAGGACATGCAGTGGGGCGTCGACCTTGCCCTCGCCGGTCACTCCGCCCGCTTCACTCCCGAAGTCGGCGTCTGGAGCGCACTGCCCACCGGCGGCCAAGCCTTCGACAGCCAGCGCACCCGCTGGGAACAAGGTCACCTTGCCACGCTGACCCGTCAGGTCCCGCGATTGCTGTGGGGTTCGATCCGCCACGCCCGGCTCGATCTGTTCCTGCTCGCCCTCGACCTCGCCATCCCCCCGTTTTCGCTGCTCGTCTCCGCCTGGCTGTTTGCCCTCGTCACGACGAGCCTCGCCGCTTACGGGGGATTGATCGGACCACTGAGCCCGCTCGTTCTGGCCAGTGCCGGAGGCCTGATGACCCTGTCGGTCCTCGCCGGCTGGTGGGCCTTCTGCCGCCGGGACATTCCCTTCGCCACGCTGCTCGCCACGCCGCTGTACATGCTCCGCAAATTGCCCATCTACGTCCGCTATTTCCTCAACCGGGGCCAGCGGGCCTGGGTCCGAACCAGCCGCCTCCCCACGGAATGCCCCAGCGCCTGACGTCGTGATTCAGACAGAAGAGACCTTATCGATGGTGTGCCACTGGCTCCGCCAGTGCGAACGGGAGCACGCAGACCCGTCCCTGTCAGAGCCGGTAGCACACATATTTCGCACGCAGTGAACCTCCCGCAACATCAGACCACCCCATGAAAATCTCCCCCGCCGGTCCCAACGGCTGGGCACAACTCACCGGCCCTTAGACCTGCCTTTCCTTGGTGCCCTTGGTGCCTTGGTGCCTTGGTGGTCAACGAGCCTCCCTGATCCGACCCAACTCAACCAGCCCCCCGCACATACCACGTTTCGCGCCTCCCTCCAGGTTCTCCGCCGATGTCGACAACCCTCTCCACCGCCGACCTCCCCACGACCCATTCCGCCGCCCACGATCTGGTATCGGAGCTGTTCGACACCCTCGACGAAGCCCCGAGCACCACGCCCCAGTCCGCGGTCGCCCGGCCTCTCGCCTCGAACGTCACTCCCTCCGGCGAGTTCGCTCCGATCTCGCTCTTCGGAGCGAAGATTGACCCGCTCACCATGGGCCAGGCGGTCCAGCGGATCCTCGGCTGGACCCGCGCCGGCGAACCCTGCCGGTATGTCGTCACGCCCAACGTCGACCACTGCGTGATGCTCGCCGAGTCGCCCGCGTTTAAAGCCACGTACCGCGATGCCGCCCTCGTCCTCGCCGATGGGTTTCCTGTCGTCCTCGCCTCGCGCCTGTTCGGTCGCCCCTTGCCCGAGCGCGTGACCGGGGCCGACCTCGTCCCCGCCCTCTTCGCGGCCGCGACGCCAGAACAACCCGTCACCGCCTATCTGCTCGGAGCGATGCCCGGCGTCGGCGAAGAAGCCGCCCGCCGCATCCACGCGGCCTGGCCCCACGTCCGCGTCGTCGGCACCTACAGCCCGCCGCTCGGATTCGAGAAGCACGATCACGAGAACGAAGCAATCATCGAGCGAATCAACGCCGTCCAGCCCGACCTGCTCGTCCTGGGTCTGGGTGCTCCCAAGCAGGAACTCTGGATTCAAAAGCACGCGGCCCGGCTCGATGCCCGCGTCGCCCTTTGTGTCGGCGCCACGATCGACTTCCTCGCCGGCAACAAGGCCCGCGCCCCCCAGTGGATGGGCCGCTGCGGACTGGAATGGCTGCACCGCGTCGCCACCGAACCCAAACGCCTCGCCCGCCGCTACCTCCGCGACGCCCTCCTCTTCCCCAAACTCCTCTGGCGCGAATACTGCAAGTAGGGTGGGCACCGAGGCTGTGTTTGTTTTGGAAACCCGAAGCGTTAGCGAGGGACCCCGCGCTCCCCGCAGGTCACGCTTTCCCCGGCTTCAACCAACCCCCAAACACCCCACCGCAAAGCAACACCAATCGGCCCTCCCCGGCGAGCCGCCCCTGTCAGGGGTCGGTGGAAACCGCACGCTTCTCCAGGGACCTGGAACACGACCGCTCGCAGCCACTGACGGTAGCGGCATCTGTCGCCCACCCGCTCCCTGTTTCACCGACCCCTGACAGGGTCGGCTCGCCTGTCCCATCGTCCATCGACACAACATTTGAAGCGGGGCATGCAGCGCCTTTCCTTCGAGTCTTCGCGTCTTCGTGTGAACGAGCCTCCCAAAGTCGACTCCCCCTCCAACCCCATCTCGCACCCGTCCCCCTCCACCCAACACCCCCACTTTTGCCTTTTGGCTTTTGACTTGCTCCCCACTGCAGCCCCCTTCCTCCAATCGACGTACCGAGCATTCCTCCCGCTCCGTTGGCATCCGTCGCGCCGACCCCCATAATCGGCCCACCATGAGCACCTTCCCCCCCGTTTCCGACCAACTGGCCATCCTCCGGCGCGGCCTCGAAAAGATCGTGCCCGAAGAGGAGTTCGCCCAGAAACTCGAAAAAAGCCGAGCCACCGGCAAGCCCCTCCGCGTCAAGTACGGCATCGACCCCACTGGCATCGATGTTCACCTCGGCCACACCGTCCCCCTCCGCAAGATTCGCCAGTTCCAGGAACTCGGGCATCAGGCGGTCATCATCATCGGCAACTACACCGCGCTCGTGGGCGACCCCAGCGGCCGCGACCAGACCCGCGCCCGCCTCACCCAGGAACAGGTCGAGAAAAACGCCGTCGACTACCTCACCCAGGTCGGCAAAGTGGTCGACCTGTCCAAGGCCGAGGTCGTCCGCAACGGCGACTGGTTCGCCCCGATGTCGTTCACCGATGTCCTCGAGCTGACCAGCAAGGTGACCGTCGCCCAACTCCTCACCCGCGACGACTTCGCCAAACGTTACGCGACCGGCCAGGCCATTTTCCTCCACGAGTGCCTCTACCCCATCATGCAGGCGTGGGACAGTGTCGAAGTGCGGGCCGATATCGAACTGGGTGGCACCGAGCAGCTCTACAGCTTCATGCTCGCCCGCGACCTGCAGCTCGACCAGAAACTCCCCCAGCAGATCGGCCTCATGACGCCGATCCTCGTCGGGACCGACGGCACCCGCCGCATGGGCAAAAGCCTCGGCAACTACATCGGCATCGCCGAGTCGCCTTACGACATGATGAAGAAGTTCATGCAGCTTCCCGATGCCGTGATGCGCATGTACTACGAACTGCTCACCGACCTGCCGCTCGACCAGGTCGAAGCCCTGCTCGCCGGTCACCCGAAAGAGGCCAAGCTGACTCTCGGCAAAACGGTCATCGCCGAATACCACGGCCTCGCCGGCGGAGAAGACGCCGCCGCCCGCTGGCAGAAGGAAATCGGCGAAGGGACGCTCCCCACCAATCTCCCCGAGAAAGTTCTCTCGAAGACCCTGCTCACGCCCGAAGGAACGGTGCAGGCCGCGCTGCTCCTCAAAGAACTGGGCCTCCGCGAATCGACCAGCAAGGCGATGGAAGCGATCGCCCAGGGCGGCGCGTTCTTCATCGACCTCGCTGGGACCCGCATCCCCATCGCCGACCGCAAACAGTTTGTGACCATCCAATCGGGGATGATCGTCGGCATCGGCAAAAAAGCGGTCGTCAAAGTCGTTCTGGAATAGAACGCGCCGACTCGCCCCGCGCCCGGCGAGCCGACCCTGTCAGGGGTCGGTGATTTCGACCAACACACTTCAGCACAGAGAATCACACTCATGGCAAAAACGGGCTTCGGACTCGTCGGCTGCGGCATGATCGCCGCGTTTCATGCCCGCGCGATTGGCGATCTCAAGGGGGCCGGTCTCGTCGCCGTCCACACCTCCAACCCCGAGAGCGCCAAAAAGATCGCCGAAATCACCGGCCCGCAACTGGCGGTCTACACCGACTACGACGCCTTCCTCAAACATCCCGGGCTCGACATCGTCAACATCTGCACCCCCAGCGGGGCGCATCTCGATCCCGCCATTCAGGCGGCCCGGGCCGGCAAGCATGTCGTCGTCGAGAAGCCACTCGAAATCACCACCGAGCGCTGCCTGAAAATCATCGCCGCCTGCGACAAGGCCGGGGTCAAACTCTGCACGATCTTTCCCTCCCGCTACAGCCCCGCCAACCTCGTCCTCAAAGAGGCGATCGAAGACGGCAAGTTCGGCACGCTCACGCTGGGTGACACCTACGTCAAATGGTGGCGGACCCAGGCCTATTACGACCAGGGTGGCTGGCGCGGCACCTGGAAGCTCGATGGCGGCGGCGCCTACATGAACCAGGCGATTCACAACGTCGACCTGCTCCAATGGCTGATGGGCGATGTCGCCGAAGTCGTCGCCTTCACCGGCACCCTCGCCCACGAACGGATCGAAGTCGAAGACACCGGCGTCGCGGCCATCCGCTTCAAAAACGGTGCCCTGGGGACGATCGAAGCGACCACCAGCGCCTTCCCCGGCCTCTTGAAGAAGACCGAAATCCACGGCACCACCGGCAGCGTGATCGTCGAACAGGACGACGTCCTCTTCTGGAAGTTCGAGAAAGAGACCGCCCGCGACCGCGCCATCCGCGAGAAGTTCGCCCAGAAAGTCGGCGGGGGCGGCGGCGCAGGCGACCCCAAAGCCATCTCGT
>JAIXZD010000229.1 GCA_027489895.1 Planctomycetaceae bacterium | reverse complement strand
CGGACTCGCTTTCTCTGGAACTTGAATCTGGAGGAGGTCAACGCCGGCTGCGCCGCATGGGCACTGCCCACCCTACTTGTAGTCGGCGGGTTTTTTGCCCTTCACAAAGCCTTTGAAGCCGAACCCGGTCGGCTTGTACTGGCCGACGAGGTCGACCTTGGCCCGCTCGGGGATCTTGTCTTCCATCCCAATGGCCCAGTAGCTGGCGTTGACGATCAGACGGCGGAGGCCTTCGCTTTCGAGGTCGGTCGCGGCGCCCATCGTCGTGCAGAAGATGCGCGAGGGCTTGCCGGTGGGGCCCACCCAGGCGTTGGTCCAGGCGACAGGCATCATCGGGTTGTTCTTCGGGCCTTCGATCGGCTTGTCGGTCGGTTTCATCCCCTCGAGGATCTGCCCCATGACGAGGGGGCGGGCGGTCTCGGGAAGGGTGGTGATGCCGTAGACGTCGGTGGGGCCCCAGATGTCTTCGCAGCCGCGGAGCAGCGGGTTCGACTTTTCGGTCTCGACGATCACGCCGCGGGTGCTCTGGGAACCGTGGTTGCCATGGTGGCTGACCCAGGTTTCGCCCAACACCTGGCGACCAAAACCGCCCTTCCATTCGGCACTCGTCCAGCCGTACTTCGCGAAGGGGCTGGTCTTGTTCCGGGAGTAGTTGAAGGAGTGGGTCGAGGTGCGCAGCCCGATGATCGGCTTCCCGGCGTCGAGGTACTCGGCGAAATATTTCATCGCTTCGTCGGTCGGCTCGCGAAACCGCAGCCCGAGAATCAGCAGGTCGGCCTTCGCGATGTGCTCCCAGCCCACGAGGTTGGTCTGGTTGTCGGGGTCGATCGTGCCATCCTCGGGATTCAGCGCGAACAGGACGATGCAGCGAAACCCGTGATGGGTCGACAGGATCTTGGCGAGCTGCGGAAGCGCTTCCTCGCTGCGGTATTCTTCGTCGCCCGACAGCAGGACGACGGTTTTCCCCTGGCCGGGGCCGGTGCCGCCCTTGAAGTCGAGCCATTGCTCTGCGGCGCGGGCCTGGTTCGACGAGCAGGTCAGACACAAACACAAACCGATAACGAGCGCAGCCCAGCGCATAGTGGCGACTCCCTGATGACGTAACCGAACTCTGTTGAAACGCGTCCTGATCATAGTCGCCCGGCGTCCCGGATGGCAGAATCAGGGGGCTCGACTCCCGGAAACCGAGGTTCCGCCGAACTCCAAATCCATTCGCTTGAAAACGTTGCGTCGCGACGTTCCGGAACAGCCCGCTCCCATGAATGACGCACGCACTCGAAGAGGCTGGCGTGAGGCGCTGCGGCATGCGTTTGCGGTGAACCCGCCGCATGAGTTCAGTGCAGAGGACCGGGAGCTGGTCGATCGCCTGGCGCGGGTGATCGTGGCGCGGCGGATGGAGTTTCCCGCGACGCTCTGGCTGGAGACGCATCGGCCGCTCGCGTGGTCGGCCGCGCAGGTGCTGCACATGGCGACGCCGCTGTTGTCGGCGATTGGCTGGGGGGCCGATGCGGAGCGGCTGGCGGGCATTCTGGATAAGCCTGGGGCGGTTGAATTCCTGCAGAGCCGGTTGGACGAGTTGGCCTCGAAGGGAGAGGCTGCGACGCCGGATCAGATGGACCTGGGGAGTGCCGCGGGCGAGTGAATCGCGCGGTGCGACGTGAGGCCACGTTATCGCACCGGGATGTGCGGGGGACCTGCTTCACACGGGGTTCATACCGTCTGCCGTCCCTTCCAATCCGGACAACCCGACGCAGTCCGAAATCTCCCCGCGAACATCGCAAGCTAACACTCATCCATGCCTTGGCAGGTGGCGATATCTAGGGTGTGGGAAAACTGAGGTAACTTTGAGGGTGTGTTTCCCCCACCACCCCGGACCGGTCGCGCCGGAAAGTTACCTTCGGAGGGCGATACCTTGAACCAGTTTGACAACGCACAGGACCGCGGGATGGGCGCGGCCGTCATTTCTCCGATCGAGCGGCATACGCTGATTTGGGGAATTTTTTTGGTCGGGATGGTTGTCGGGTTTGTGAGTGTGTTCTGCATGGTCGCGCAGCCCCTCGTGGCGCGGATCGAGGCGATGCAATCGGAGTTGGCGGTCCTGCATCGGGATATGGAATCGCTGGTCGGCTCGAAAGAGGATGTGTTCAGCGCCGGGCATCTGCTGTCGGGGCTGGCGGCTCAGAAGCGTCAACTGGTCGATGCCCAGGCCGCTCTGGAAGATCTGAAGCGTCTGCGAAAAGAATTGCAGGCCGAAGCGACGGAAACCGCGGCCGCGTTCGCGTCGCTGTCGGACATGGCGCGTCTGCAGGAACGGATGATCAGCCAGCGGGCCACGACCGCGGCGGCCGCGGAATCGTCGGCTGAAATGGTGGGTGTGATGAAGAAGCTCGTCGCCGAGAAGGATGTGGGTCCCAAGGCGATCGACGCTCTGGCTGAACTCGCTGAGTCGAAAATGGGCCTCGAGCAGTTGATCTCGCTGAAGAAATGGCTGGTCCAGGAAGCGGGCGATGTGGCCCAGGCCCGCGCTGCGGCGAACGAACTGGTCGACCTGAAGGATGATCTTGTCGCCCGGTCGGAAGGCATTGCCGATGCGCAGATCGCCGCGACGAATGTCATGGCGATGAAAGACGAAATCGCGACGAACGGTGGCGACGTGGATGCGACGCGGATCAAGGCGGGCAAGCTGCTGCTGCTGCAGGACGACCTGGCCGCACACCAGGGTGACCTTTCGGTGGCGTTCTCCAACCTGGATGGTCTGCTGGACATGAAAGACCGGTTGGGCGGGCAGACGCAAGCCGTCGCCGCGGCGATGCAGAACTTCGAGATTCTGTCTGACTTCCAGGAAGAGTTTGCGACGAAGATTCAATCGCTGGGCAGCATGCGTCAGACGCTGACCGAACTGATTCTGCTGGAAACGACCGTTGGTCGCGTGGCCCAGGTGCTGCAACCGCTGACTCAGTTGGGCAACGTCCGCCGTCTGAGCGACAAAGAACTGCGGGAAGCGGCCCGCGTGATTCTGGAACAGCGGTCGACGCGGATTTCGCAACAGGTCGACGCGGATAAGCATGTCTCGGCGAAAGACGATCCGTTCGTCCCGACGGGCAACGCGTCGGGCGAGATTGGTGACGGGGCCTCGACCCCGGTGCCACAACCGATCGACTGATTCGAAGACTGGTTTCTGGAGCGGATGACCGGGCTGCTCACCCGGTGCCGCGAACCAGTTGGAGTGCAGGTCAGCAGATAACCCTCCGGCCTGGATTCGCACGATCTGTCACAGGATCTGCGATTCTCGGGTCGGGACAATTCAACGATCAGCCGAAGGATTCGGCTGAAAGGATGGCGGCCCCGGGGACACTCCTTCCCCCCCGGGGCCGTTTTGCTTCTTTGGGGTGGGGGGAAGCGTCACCGCTTCCGCTACAAGCCGGGGCGAGCGTCACCGCTTCCGCTACGGTCTTTGGAGTGGGGCCGGGGTTTAGGCGTCTTGTTTGCCGGGCCAGTTGGTCCACCAGGCTTTGAACAGTGTCCACTGGGCGTGGGCGAAGGCTTGCTGGGTGGGCGAGAGGGCGTCCTGGGGGTTGAAGTGCAGCTCGTACGCGGCGTGGCCCTCAAGCACCATGAGGTATTTGTAATACAGGACGAGGTCGGTCCCTTCGTCGTATCGCGACAAGACCTGCAGGGCCTCTTCCAGTTCGAGGGCGAGACGGCGGGAGGTCGCATCGCCGGCCGCCGCCCGCTGGCAGAGCGCGACCAGTCGCAGCACCGCCTGGGGCAGCGCGTTGCCGATGCCTGTGATCGCGCCCACGGCCCCGCAGCGGACGAAGCCGTGGTACACCTGCGTATCGACCCCCACCATCAGGGCGAGGTCCGGGTCGCCGCTGGTGATCTGATCGGCGGCGTAGTCGAGAGCTGCGGCTCCGCCAAACTCCTTGAAGCCGACCAGGCTGGGGTGGTTTCGTCGCAACTCACGAAACAGATCGGCCCGCGTCTGGAACCCGTAGTGCGGGCTGTTGTAGATGACGGCCGGGAGGTCGCCACCGGCCGTCAGAATGGCGGAAAAGTGGTCGCGCTGCGCGGCGACAGAGGTTCCGCGGGACAAGACTCGCGGGATGAGCATCAGCCCCGCGGCGCCGACGGCGCGGGCGTGGGCGGCATGGTCCGCGGCGAGCCGCGTGTTCTGGGCACCGGTTCCCACCACGACGGGCAGCCCGGCGGCGACGAGCTGGCGGACGCCCTCCTGCCGCTGGGCATCGGTGAGCAGCGGCCAGTCCCCCATCGAACCGCAATAGACGACCGCCCGCATCCCCGCGGCGATGAGATCGCGTCCCGTGGCGACCAGCGCCTCAAAATCCGGGGACCGGTCGGGTCGACAGGGAGTCATCAGGGCGGGCATGCACCCGGTGAATACACTGGCCGCTCGGCTCATGGCAGATCGTCACTCTCAAAGGAAGTTGTCAGAGTTGGCGGCCTGGAAACAGTCCGCCACCGCGATGGTAACGCGACGTGGGGGGAAGACGAACCGAAGGGACGAGTGCGACGGGCAGACTGCCGTCGCGGAGGCTCGACGCTGGATTGCGACGCGAGTCGCGGTGTCGACAACGTCTGCGGGCGGGGCGAGAGTCGAGCAATCGACGCGGTGTTCCACCGCCCCCTGACAGGGGTCGGCTCGCCTGCTTATCCGCAACACGTTTCACGCGATCTCAGCGGGCGTTACGCCGTGGCGAGGCGGGATTCGCCGCCCACCTGATCGAACAGGGCGTTCAGCTCGCCGACAAGCTGGCCGCGTTCTTTGACGAGCCGCAGCGTCTCGGTGGCGGACGGGCGACTTTCGTCCGAACCGGATCCGACCCGGGTGCTGTGCTCGATCTGACGGGACAGACGGGTCACTTCCAGTTGGAGCGCGTCAATCCGCTGGATGAGGTCGGCCTCTCCACTGGCGCGGCGGGCGGCGGTATCGAGGACGCGCTGCAGGGGAATGCGGGCGAGATTCCAGTGCGGGCCAATCGGACCTTTTCCCGGCGCGTGGACGGTGTTGGTCCGTGCGATCTGATGGCGGCGGCGGACCTCGAACAGAAGCGACTCGGCCCCCAGATCGCGGCCGGCCTGATCGCGCTCGGCAACTCGCTCTTCCTGTTCGATCAAGTTGACAAGGTCGGCGGCCGACAGTTCCGACAACTCCGCGGCATCGAAGACGGCGGCCTCTTCCGCGGAGACGGTCTCGACAACGCGCCCCAGGAGCGGACTGGGGAAAGACAACCGGGTGGCCGCTGGAATGATCGCTTCCAGCTCGATACCGCCCAGGCGGATGCGGTCGCCGGTCTCAAGGACCGCGCTCTGCGTTGGTTGGCCATTGACGCAGAGTGCGGGAGACGGAGCGAGCTGTTCGAGCAGCACCTCGGGCGCGGCGACGACGATCACGGCAAACAGCTTGGGGAACTCGGCCCCGAGGCGCAGATCGCAGGCCGCGCCGGAACCGAGCGTGAAACGGTCCTTCAGGACGGGGCGGACGGGGAACCGCGTCGCGCCCAGCGTGATGCGGAGCGTGAGAAACGAGTCTTCGGCAGCGGCTTCCGTCGCGTGCAGAGGAGCGGAATTGGATTGGGCCATCTCGACCTGCCCCCGACGGTAATAGCGCTGCAGGCCGGCAGAACGAGCGCCTGCGACCATGCGTGTAATTCGTCGGCGGAGGGGGCCGCGGTACTGTACTCCGTCCGGCCGGACTTCACTGAACTCCGTAATCGGCGAAACCACGCAACCCGCAAATCTTGCCTGATCCAAAAGGTCTGAAGAAAGGCTGCTCAGGGATTGGCAAGCAGCGCCTGCACCTGATCCAGCGTTCCCATGTTCGTGACCAGACCCGCGGCCAGGTCGAATAGCGGCAGCAGGGTGAGGGCACCGGTCGCTTCGCCCAGTCGCAACCCCCAGCCTTCGAGGGCGGGCGTGAGCCCCAGGGCCGCCAACTGCAGGGCGTGGCCTGGTTCCGGAGATTGGTGGGTGGCCAGCAGATGACGGACCGTGCCCGGTGCGAGGGTTTCGGCCATCAGCGCGGCACTGGTGGCGATGAAGCCATCCACAAGCACGGCCACCTCGAGGGCGTGGGCCGCAGCAAAAAAGCCCGCGAGGGCCGCGAGTTCCAGGCCGCACACGGCGGCGAGTCCTGCACGCGAATCAGCCTGATAGAGCACCCGGTAGCGAAGGGAATCGGTGATGACGTTGCGCTTGCGGGCGAGCGTCTCGGGTGTTGCTCCCGCGCCGGGACCGAGGACCGACTCGGTGTCACAGTTGAGAATTAGACGGGTCACACAGGCGGCGGCCGTAGTGTTTCCAATGCCCAGTTCCCCCGCCAGGAGCAGCTTGGCTCCCGCCTCAACGGCGCGGTGGGCTTCACGCTCTCCCACCTCCCAGGCCTGCTGAAATTCAGCAGGTGAGAGGGCCGGTTCGAGGGCGAGATTTCGAGTTCCCGCGCGAACGCGGGCGGAGACCAGGGGGACCGTCCCGTGGGCGTGTTGGGGACGGGGAGGCCGGATCAGACCGACATCAACAAGGCTGAGCGACGTGTCTGTCTGACGGGCCATGACCGCGGAGGCCGATTTCCCGGCAAGCACCAGTTCACACACGGCTGTGGTGACCGCGGAGGGCCAGGCGGACACTCCTGCGGCGACGACGCCATGGTCGGCGGCAAACAGGACACAGGCCCGCGGGCGCGTGACCGGCGAGAGCGTCTGTTGCACTTCGCAGAGCCGGGCGGCGAGTTGCTCCAGTCGACCGAGACTTCCGGGAGGTTTCGCGAGTCCATCGAGATGCGTGTGGATTGATTCGGGCGTCATGCCGAGACGCCGGGAAGAATTGGTCCAGACGAAGCCGCAGGACTGACCTGGGACGACTGATAGACGGTCTGGTCGGCGAGCTGTCCATCGCGAATGGTGAGCAGGCAATCTCCCGAACGGACGTGGGATTTGTCGTGTGTCACGATGATGACGGTCGAGCCTTGCTCCCGCTGGAGATCACGCAATGCGGTGTAGATTTCCGAGCCGGTCTGACTGTCGAGTTCGCCCGTCGGTTCGTCACCCAGCACCAGCAGTGGCCGCTTAAGCAGTGCCCGCGCAATGGCGACGCGCTGCTGTTCGCCACCAGAAAGCTGGGAGGGCCTGTGATCCATTCGCCGTCCCAGCCCGAGTCGCTCCAGAAGTTCCGCGCCTTCGGTGCGCTGCTTGGCGGTGATTCCTGAAGGGAGGTAGGGGACGAGCACGTTGTCGAGCGCCGTCAGATTTTGCAGCAGATTGAAGTTTTGAAAGATGTACCCGACCTGGTCGCGGCGGAAGAGATCGCGCTCCTTGCGGGGCATGCCGACGAGGCTGCGGCCGGCGACGCGAATATCGCCCGACGTGGGATGGTCGAGGGCGCCTACGAGATAGAGCAGGCTGCTTTTGCCACTGCCTGAAGGCCCCACGACGAGCGTGAGCGACCCCTTGGCGATGCGGCAGGACAGCCCGCGCAGGGCATGGACGACGGTTTCGCCTCGCGTGTAGCTCTTGGTGACGTTGTCGATCTCGATCATCACGGATCCGAAAGAAGCAGCCTTGGCCGCGCCTGTTCGGCCTTCATTCCTGAATGCGTGTGCAGCGAAATTCGTAGTGGCGGCCCTTCTCGGAGATGTATTCTCCGGACCACTCCCCCTTCTCATCCATGTTCAGCCGGGCGACGCCGCCCAGTGCCTCGTGTCGGGTCTTGTCTTCATCAAACGCCTGGAACTCCTTGTTGAAGACCATGCGGGTTTTGCCCCGCGCTCCGGGATGGTTTGTGCCGACCTTCTCGGTGAAGTCCTTGTCGGAGCGATCCGACTTCTGAAACAGGACATGGTTGTTGACGCGGAACGCGCCCCGCAACTTCTTGCCGCCCCCCTTAGGGGTCATCCCGAACCGCCAGACCGCGCCGTCGAAGCTGCCGATATCGTCCGCCGCTGTGGAACCGCAAACGAGGACTAGTGCCAACAGAGCGAGTCCGATCGAACGCAATGCAGACATGATGTTCCTCGATGATTCGGGGGATGCGGACAATGGACAAACCCGACGGAGGCAACGCTCAGGGCTTCATGATGTACCCCAGCAGGTCGCGGACTTCCGCGACGGAGAGCGGGTCGATCAGCCCTTCGGGCATGAGGGAGGTTCCCAGCCGGGCCCGGGTTTCGATGTCTTCCATCGGGATGATCGTCTGGCCGTTGGGCAACTGGACGGTGATCGTGGTGGCGGTTTCGCGCGTGATCATTCCCGCGAGCGACCGGCCGTCCTTGGTTTCGATGAGCCAGTTCATGTAGTCGGT
>JAIXZD010000085.1 GCA_027489895.1 Planctomycetaceae bacterium | reverse complement strand
TTGATCAACCGGACGGCGCAGCCGGCACAAATGTACCCCGCGCAGACGGGACTGTTGGTGAACGACGCCTGGACGGCCAGCAGCGTGGCGATGAGGGCCAGGCTCCAGCGGAGGGGCGTCTCGTCCAGCAGGGCGAGCCGGGCGATGGTGCCCGCCATCATCAGGCCGAGCAGAATCCCCAGGCCGTACCCGCGTGTTTCACCGCCAAAGATTACCACGACCGGGTGCAGTGTCAGCAGGGCCAGCGCCGTCCAGGGGATGTCCCCTGGACGCAAGCGCGTCGACCAGACGGCCGCGACGGGAACGAGCGCCCCGATCCCCGCACCGCACAGGCGGATGAGAAAGTCGTCGGCATCGGCCCCGATGATCGCCAGCCAGGTCCGCAGCGTTGCCAGCCAGAGATTCGGGAACGAATCGGCATAGAGCGGTCTGGCCCAATCGGCGGCCATGAAGACGGAGTGGGCTTCGTCGCGCCAGAAGGCACCGGCGGTTGTCAGCGCCAGCCAGCGCAGCCACCAGCCAGCCGCCAAGACGCCGAGAATCACCGCCAGCGCCAGCCGAGTGTCGAGGGCCGGAGCGAGGTGAGGCTCGTCGGGCGAAGCGGGGTTCGGAGAGGGCAGGCCGCTCGCCAGGGGCGACTTTGGTGATGGCGCTACAGTCGACACGCGATCACACTCTCTCATCGGACAGGACGGGCGCACCGGCGGGCTGGAATTCCCGACACCTCATTCACCGTAACGGCGTTGTGTGAAGAAACCGTCAACGTCACGTGAAGAAGGAGGCGGGGCGAACGTCCGGGCGTCGACTGGCCGACCGGTTGCGTCTGGAGCACGCCCGCTCAGCGGTCCGGCACGAGGTGCTCTGGTCGTTGAGTGGCTGCTGGGCGTGTCGGGCGCTGGAATCTCCGGGCGCTAACGCTTCCGGCCCCAAGGAGGTCACTGTTGGTTGCGAATCGGTCGGACACGCGTTGTGCCGGGATGTCCTCGCCAAGGAGCCTGGTTGGCGCCTTAGCGCTGAGCCCTGTTCAGCAGATTTCGCGAATCGGCGACATGGTCGTCAGGTACTGGGGACGGCCGGTCGGATCGGAGAGCGTGGTCGATTCCGGGGCGATGCCCAAGTTGCGATAGAGCGTCGCAAAGATCTCGTGGAAGTGCACGGGACGGTCTTTGGCGTACTCTCCGAGGCGATTGGTCGTGCCGATCGCCTGACCTCCGCGCAACCCGCCACCGGCCATAAAGGCACAGCTCACCTGAGGCCAGTGGTCGCGACCAGCGTTCGCGTTGATGCGAGGCGTCCGTCCGAACTCGCCCCAGACAATGACCGTGACATCGTCCAGCATGCCGCGGAGCGACAGGTCTTCGATCAGTGCCGAAAGACACTGATCGAGCTTGCCGCCGTGATCGCGAACCATGCCGAAGTTGTCGCCGTGAGCATCCCAGCGGCCGTAGGACAACGTCACCACCCGCACACCGGCTTCCACCAGACGGCGGGCCATGAGGAGGTGCTCGTTGATCGTTGGGGAGCCGTCGTACTGGAACTGGTAGGGCTTTCCGTCGCCGTACCGAGCCACGATGCGCGGATCTTCCTTGGTCAGATCAAGTGCGTCGAGCAGCTTGCTGGAGGTGAGCACGTCGAAGGCGCGGGCGGTGAAGGCATCCACGCCCCGCATCATTCCGGTTGCATCGGCTTCGGCCTTGAACTGGTCGAGGCTGAGCCGCAGCTTCTGGCGATCACCGAGTCGATCGGACGTGATGCCGTTGAGCTTCATGTTGGCCATGCCTTCGCCGTCGGGCTGAAAGCAACTGAAGGACGGGCCAAGGAAGCCAGGTCCGCCTGGGTTCTTCCAGACGCCGACATTGGCGAGCCCCACAAAGGCCGGCACAGATCGATCGACCGGACCGAGCACTTTGGTAGCGACGGCACCGAGGCTGGGGCGACGACCGATGGGAGCGAGATCGTTGAAGTTCCAGCCCGTCATGCATTGGTGGCTGTCGTGCCGGTCTTCGGCCCCGACGACCGACCGGATCACGACCGACTTGTCCATGATCGCAGCGATCTGCGGAAAGACTTCGCCAATCTCGATGCCGGCGACGTTGGTCGCGATGGGTTTAAACGGGCCGCGAATTTCCGGCGGCGCGTCGGTCTTGATGTCCCACATGTCCTGATGGGGAGGGCCGCCGCCCAGGAAGATGTTGATCACCGACTTATGGCGGCCACCGGTACTCCCCTCGGCGCGGTACAGGTCGGCAAGAGTCAGCGCCCCGGCCCCGAAGCCAAGCGCCCCGATGCGGAGCGCACTGCGGCGAGAGATTCCATCGCAGTAGCGTGTCGATGGTCCATTAACGGTCAGCATAAGTCACCTCTGGCGGGCACGGCAGGAGGCAGGATTTTTGGCAGGCGGGAGCGGCGGGGACCTAAGGTCAGGTCCAGACGCCGCACTCGGCATGATCGTCGCGGCAGGCGACCTTCATCACATATTTATAGAGTAGTTCATCAACGACCGTCAATGATTGCCAAACGGTAACGATCTTGCGGATTTTTAGTACTGGCCCTGGCACGATTTCCACCGTGACCTCACGGGAGGCCCGAAAAAGTCACTACCGCGCAGGGGGGGTTCCTGCTTTCGCTGCGTCGAGGCAATTCTGGGCATCCCAAGCGTGCGGTGATGGCGACACCTGCTCGCGTTCGTGGGAGTCAGGCTCTATTCTCTGGTGCTTCGCCGAGACACGGGGCCTGTGTTCAGCAGCGACTTGCGATGCGGTTTTCCACGGGGACGAGATCAGCACCTTTCGACCATTTCACGCCGGGTGGTTGGATCCCGCTGGAGATCGAATCGTGGTGTTATTTCCGGCTTCGCGGATCGCCTGAGTTTCGTCGTTTGAATTTCACGTCCTGAAAATTGCACGTTCTTAAAAGTCCATAGGGAGCGGCCATGCCGGTTGATGTGTTTGGAGTGGGGAATGCCCTGGTCGATATTCAGGCCCGCGTTCCCGACAGTCTGCTGGAACGGCTGGGGTATTCCAAAGGCTGCATGACGCTGGTCGATGAAGCGGCTCAACTGCGGGTGCTGGGAGAACTGGACGGCGCGGACATCTCGCGCTGTGCGGGCGGCTCCGCGGCCAACACGATTATCGCCGTGGCCGATTTCGGCGGTCGGGCAGCGTACGCCGGCAAGGTGAGCAACGACGCCCTGGGGCAGTTCTGCATTCGCGACATGCGGTCGATGGGCGTCAGTATCGATATCCCGCTGGCGGCGGGACAGACCGGGACGAGCGTGATCCTGATCACGCCGGATGCCCAGCGGACCATGCTCACGCACCTGGGGGTTTCGGCGACGCTGACGCCCCAGGATATCGACGAATCGCATCTGGCGCAGGCCAAGTACGTGTACGTGGAAGGGTACTTGTTCACGGGCGATTCCACGCGAGCCGCGGCCCTTCGCACGATGGAACTGGCCAAGCGGCATGGCGTCAAAATCGCTTTCACGCTCTCCGACCCCTTCCTGATCACGCTGTTCCGGGACCAGTTCTGGTCGCTGATCGAGTCGGATGTCGACCTCTTGTTCTGCAATCTGGAAGAGGCCCGCAGTCTCACCAAGAAGCATGATCCGATCGAAGCGGCCCGCGAGCTGCATCGCCACTGCGAAAACGTCGCGCTGACGCTTGGGGCGGACGGTTCGATTCTGATGCACGCCGGGGAAGTGATTCCCGTCGAGGGCGTCGACACGCAGGCGATCGACACGACCGGCGCTGGCGATATGTATGCTGGCGCGGTGCTGTATGGCATCACCAACGGGCTGACCTGGAAGCAGGCCGGTCATCTGGCGTCGCATGCGGCGGCCCGGATCGTGTCGCAGTTGGGGGCGCGGCTGCAGCGCCGCTTTACCCCTGATGAGATCTCGGCGCTCATGCGATGACGCGATCTGCATTTGAAAACGATCCGGCGGCACAAATCGCCGGGCTGTTCGCCCAGGACGAACTGGTCTCGGCCTCGTTCTCGCTCCCAAAGCGTGGCGCGGGCGCCGATGGGAATTTGGGTTCGGGGCGACCGACCAAGGTGGTCGCTCGGCCCATTGTCGCGCGAGGGCAAAAGATCCTGCAGCTTGAAGTGCGGGTGGGAACGCAGGCTCGGCATGAGAATGTTACGGGGACTGAGGCGGCGGCACGTTTGGGGGAACTGCTCGGGATGTTCGGGCAAGTGGTCGTCCGGAGCGCCTCGCAGCAGACGCATTGGACGCGCTTGACCAAAGGCCCCTGGCGGTCCAAGC
>JAIXZD010000090.1 GCA_027489895.1 Planctomycetaceae bacterium | reverse complement strand
GGAAGGGCGACGGGATCGCCAGCCCGCGGCGGGAGAAACCACGGAGGGGTGTGGAACCACCAAGGCACGAAGGCACCAAGGAAAGGCAGGTGGAAGGGCGGGTGAGGAAGCGCTGGTGTTTGGACCAGCGGGGGTTGGTGGAGGGGAGGGACGCGGTCAGATTTTGGAGTTGGCTTGGTGTTTGGGTGCGGGTCAGGGGGAGGTGAGGTGGGAGGGGCCGATGGTCCCTGTTGCGGGAACGCGGGAGTTGTCCCTTGAACCTGCCTTTCCTTGGTGCCTTTGTGCCTTGGTGGTGAATTAAGTCCCCCGATTCGACTGTGTGCGGAGGCTCGCGGGGTGGGAATCGGGGGTGGTGTCGAATTTTTTGGGGCGGACGATCAGAATCGGGTGATCCTCCGGGGGTGGGCGTGCGTCTATGACGTCTGTTTCCGGGGTTCCATTGGCGAATTGAAGCAGGAGATTCAGGCGTGCATCCGGCGGCGACCCAGTCGAGTCAGGCGACGATCGAAACGTTTCAGCAGTATGTGATCGCGAATTACAACCGCTATCCGATTTCGCTGGTCCACGGAGAGGGCTCTTACGTCTGGGACGCCGAGGGGAAGCGGTACCTCGATCTGTTTCCCGGGTGGGGCTGCGACATTCTGGGGCATTGTCCGCCCCAGGTCGTCAAGGCGGTCCAGGAGCAGGTCGCGCATCTGATTCACATTCCGAACACCTGGTACACCGAAGCGCAGGGCGAGTTCGCCAAGCTGCTGGGCGAGCGAGGGTTTGGGAAGTCGTTCTTCTGTAATTCGGGGGCGGAAGCGATTGAGGGGGCGATCAAGCTCGCCCGGCTGGCGAAGACGGGTGAGGGGAAGTTCAAGATCATTACGTTCGGGAACAGCTTTCATGGCCGGACGTATGCGGCGGTGACGGCGACGGCCCAGCCCAAGTACCACGAAGGGCTGGGGCCGATGGTGCCGGGCTTCAGCTATGCCACGCACAATGACCTCGCCAGCGTGAAGCGGCTGATCGACAAGGAGACGGCGGCGATTCTGATCGAGCCAATCCAGGGCGAGGGCGGGATCAACATCCCCACCGACGAGTTCATCCATGGGTTGCGGGCGCTGTGCGACGAGCATGGGCTGCTGCTGGTGTTCGATGAAGTGCAGACCTGCATGGGGCGGACGGGGACGTGGTTTGGCTACCAGCAGTGGGGCGTGCAGCCGGACATTCTCACGATGGCGAAGGGGGTCTGCGCGGGGGTGGCGTGCGGGGTGGTGATGGCCCGTCC
The DNA here is from genome assembly GCA_027489895.1 of Planctomycetaceae bacterium. Classification (GTDB taxonomy): domain Bacteria; phylum Planctomycetota; class Planctomycetia; order Planctomycetales; family Planctomycetaceae; genus JAIXZD01. The sequence continues at coordinate 2,093 of JAIXZD010000090.1, read as the reverse complement.
CGAGATCGCGCAGTACCTGAAGCCGGGCAAGCATGCGAGCACGTTTGGGGGGAATCCGCTGGCGATGGCGGCCGGGGTGGCAACGATCCGGACGATTGAAGACGACCATCTGCTGGAGAATGTGAAGGCGATGTCGGCGCGGTTTGCCGGTCATGTCGCCCGGCTGGCGGCGGAACTGCCGGTGATTCGGGAGACGCGCATCCGGGGGATGATGATCGGGATCGATCTGCACGTTCCGGGGACGACCTGCGTGCAAAAGTGCATGGAGCGGGGCGTGCTGATCAATGTGACGCATGACACGGTGATCCGGCTGCTGCCGGCGCTCAACATCACGGCGGAGCAGGTGGACGAGGGGATGGCGGTGATTGGCGAAGTGCTGCGCGACCTGCCGGGTGCGTGAAATAGCCGCTCGGCGCTGGTACGCTGACAGTTCGCCGAAACCACCTCTGGTTCCCGGCGCAAACAATTCAAGACACCGACCGTCGATGGCGGCCCTAGTGCGGCCATCGGCGGTGTTCTGTTTTCAGGGGGCGTCGTGGCGACGCCTTTTGGCTGCCTGGGGCCTGATGTGGTCGGTCCGGGGCGGCAGCGAGTGGAAAGGACGGCTCATGCGACATCTGGACTCTCTGTTTCGCCTGCAACTCAATGAAATCGAGGAGATCTTCCGCATCTCGGCCGATCTCAAAAGCCGCTGGAACCAGGGATCGCGGCCGCGGCTCCTGGATGGGCGCGTGGTGACGCTGCTGTTCGAGAAGCCCTCGCTGCGAACCCGGCTGTCGTTCGAGACGGCGATTGCCCACCTGGGTGGCTCGTCGCTGTTTCTGTCGTGTGCGGAGGCGGGGCTGACGGGTCGGGAGAAGATTTCCGATGTCGCCCGCGTGATCGGCGGCTATTCCGACTGGATCGTGATGCGGGTCTTTTCGCATCGGCTGGTCGATGATTTCGTCGCGTATGCGGAGTGTCCGATCATCAACGGGCTGTCGGACCAGGGGCATCCCTGCCAGGCGCTGACCGACCTGTTCACGATGCAGGAGGAGTTCGACGACCTGAAAGGCCGGACGCTGGTGTTTGTGGGCGACGGGAACAACGTGGCGCGGTCGCTGGCGGTGGCCTGTGCGCAGTTGGGGGTGAACTTCGTGCTGTCGGCCCCGGTGGGGTACGAGCTGCCTCAAAAATTCCTCGACACGCTGCAGCGGAAGCTGGGAGGGGTCAAGCCGCAACTGGTGCGGGACCCGGCCGAGGCGGTCAAGCAGGCCGACGTGATTTACACGGATGTCTGGGCGAGCATGGGTCAGGAAGCCGAGCAGGAGAAGCGGAAGCAGGTGTTCGCGCCGTATCAGGTCAACGCGAAGCTGATGTCACTCGCCCCGGCCCATGCGAAGTTCATGCACTGTCTGCCGGCCAAGCGGGGGATGGAAGTGACCGACGACGTGATCGACAGCCCGGCGAGCATCTGCTTCCCGCAGGCCGAGAACCGGATGCATGTCTCGAAGGGGATTTTGCTCTGGATGCTGGGGACGGACCCGGTTGGGGCGAGCGACGAGTGAGCGCTGCGCAGGGCAAAAGGAAAAGGGAAAAAGTCAAAGGAGGGGGGCGAGTCGCTCCCGATGTTCGCGTTTCCACCGACCCCTGACAGGGTCGGCTCGCCGGGGCGCTGCAGGGGTGCGCGGGGCGCTTAGAGCGTGACTTTCTTGCCGGTTTTGGCGGCTTTGTAGATCGCCTGGATGATGGCGACGCTCTTCAGGCCATCGGCTCCGTCGACGCGGGCCTTTCCGCCAGTGCGGATCGCTTTGACGAAATCCTTGAGCTGTTCGTAGTGGCCTTTGTACGAGATGGCCTTGGGGTCGCCTGCGCCGCCGCCCCCGCCGACTTTCTGGGCGAACTTCTCGCGGATGGCGCGATCGCGGGCGGTCTCTTTCTCGAACTTCCAGAAGAGGACGTCGTCCTGTTCGACGATGACGCTCCCAGTCGTGCCGTGGATTTCGGTCTTTTTCAGCAGGCCGGGGAAGGCGCTGGTGGTCGCTTCGATGGTCCCGAGGGCACCGTTCTTGAAGCGGATGGCCGCGACGCCGGTGTCTTCGACTTCGATCCGT
>JAIXZD010000055.1 GCA_027489895.1 Planctomycetaceae bacterium | reverse complement strand
TTTGTCCTGTTGGCGTGGCGGGTGAGCGCGGCCGAGCCGGATCCGGATGCCGAGTCGACGGGTCCGTCCAGGAAGGGGCGCGGTGTGGGCGCGCGGTTTCTGGAGACGAGTCTGGTGGCTGCGGTGGGGGCGGGGCTGGCGGGTGTGGTGGCGATGGAGTCGCGGCTGGGGTTGGAGCTGGCCGGGGTGCCCGGGTCGACGATTGCGGCGATTGTGGTGGGGGCGGTGGTGTATGTGGGGGTGGCGGGGCGGATGACGCTGCGCGTGCTGCGGTCGGAGGGGTGAGGTTTTGGGAGGGGGATTGGTGGGGCGGTTTGGTGGGGGCCGCTGCGCGGGGGAAGCGTCACCGCTTCCGCTACAGGAGGAAGAGGGAATCACTTCTGGGATTGGCGGTGGATTTCGGTCCAGAAGGTGATGGTCCAGAGGAGGGCGGCGCGGCGCTGGCCGATGGGCGAGAAGTGGCGGGCGGAGTTGGCGTCGCCACGGTTCTCGCCGCCGAGGTGGTCGGTGTCGGGGCCGGGCTGGAAGCCGGGTTCCCGCGAGAGCTGGTCGAGCGCTTCGCGGATGCGACCTTCATGCTCTTTGTCATCGTAGACGGTGGGATGGAGCGTCGATTTGGCGAGCAGCCAAGTCGGCTCGAAGCCCCAGGTTTTCGCCGATGCACTGCGGAGCGTGCGAAGACCGGTCTGGTACTGGTCGAGGCTGGTTTTGAGGATCACATCGGACTCGCCCTGCTGCCAGGTGACGGCCCGGAATCGACCGAGCTTGGAGCCGGTCTGTTCGAGGAACGTGTAGAGGGGCGTGCCGGGCTGCCACTGGGCGATCGAGGTTCCACCGTAACCGGCGTTGGCGAAGGCGACGGGACAGCGGAGGAGCGGGACGAGGGCGTCGCCCACCGGAGGCCAGATCGAGCCGCGCTGGCTGAGGTCGCTGGCGGGTTGAGGATCGTTGGCGATCTGCCAGGTGTTGGTCCGGTTATTGAACGCGACGACTCGACTTTGCGGCTCGGTCACCTTAAGCGGTTCGTCGTTCGTGTTGGTCGAATAGGACTGACCGGCAATCAGAAAAACCTCGCCGACGCCGACCGGTTCGACGGAACCAGCGGCGATGGTTTCGTTGCCGCGGCGGTGACGGAGTTCGAGGCGGTACCAGCCGCCAGCGGGGACGCGCAGTCGCGGGGCCTGTGCGTCGAGCGTCGTCCAGTCGACGGGTTTGCCGTAGGCGGCGTCGAGGAGGACCGTGCGGGCTTCGAGGGTGGCGCCTTCGGGAACGGGACTGGCTGCGGTTACGACGAGGTCGGCGTGGCCGAGCTGGGGGCCTCCGGGGGCGTTGTGATGGGCTTGTTTCGGGTCGTAGCCTGAACGCTGGACGACCTGGTAGGGCGTGGGGGCGGTGAGGGTGAGCGGGGTCACTTCGGCGTGGGCGAGGCTGGCGGGAAGCAGGGAGGCGAGGACGAGGAGCGTGGTGCGCATGGGCGACTCCGGTGTGTCGAGGAGGAGTGGCTGGGGAGGTCGGAGTCTAGTGGAATTGGTATGACGGGGCACGGTGTGTGGGAGCGAGTTGGTTGGTGGGGGCCGCTGCGCGGGGGAAGCGTCACCGCTTCCGCTACCGGATCGTGGCGGGACGTTGTTGGGGACGGGCGGGGGTGGGGACGCTACGATGTCACGGAGAAAGTTTGGCCTGGTGGAGGTTGGTCCGCCGGGTGATCCCCCCTGCCCCGGTGAGTCGATCGTGTCGTTCAAGCCGCTGGATGTTGCTGGAGAGTTGCCGCCCACCGAGGGCGGAGTCGTCGAACCGGACTTGCAGGCCCTGGAGCGGTTTGCGGAGGCGTTTCGGTCGGTCAAAAGCGAGCTGGCCAAGGTGATTGTCGGTCAGGACGAAGTGATCGAGCAGCTCCTGGTGGCGATGTTCGCGGGCGGGCATGTGCTGCTGGTGGGCGTGCCGGGGCTGGCCAAGACGCTGCTGATTCGGACGCTGGCCGATTGTCTGGGGCTGTCGTTCAACCGGGTGCAATTCACACCCGACCTGATGCCGGCGGACATCACCGGGACGGAAGTGATTCAGGAAGACCGGTCGACGGGACTGCGGCAGTTCAAGTTTCTGCCGGGGCCTGTGTTTGCCCAGGTCGTGCTGGCCGACGAGATCAACCGGACGCCGCCGAAGACGCAGGCGGCCTTGCTCGAGGCGATGCAGGAACGGCAGGTGACGGTGGGTGGCGTGCGTCATAAGCTGCCGGCCCCCTTCTTCGTGCTTGCGACCCAGAACCCGATTGAGCAGGAGGGCACGTATCCGCTGCCCGAAGCGCAGCTCGACCGGTTCATGTTCAATGTGTTCGTCGATTACCCGGCCGAGGACGAAGAGTTTGCGATTGTCCGGCAGACGACGGGGACGCGGACGGCCGAAGTGTCGCGGGTGCTCAACGAGGCGGACATTTCGGAGCTGCAGGCGTTCGTGCGGAACGTGCCCGTGGCGGACCATGTCATTCGATATGCGATGCAGTTTGCGCGGCTGACACGGAAGGGCGAGCCCCGCGCACCGGAGTTCGTGACCCGGTATGTCAGTTGGGGGGCGGGGCCTCGGGCGAGCCAGTATCTGATTCTGGGGGCGAAAGCGCGGGCGGTCCTGAACGGCCGGCCTTATGCGAGCACCGAGGATGTTCGCGCGGTCGCGGCCCCGGTGCTGCGGCACCGGATCATGACGAACTTCAATGCCGAGGCCGAGGGCTTAAGTCCGGATGACATCGTCCGCAAGCTGGCGGAACTGATCCCGCAGGATGCGAAGCGGTTGAGTGAAACGCCTCCGGCGGCGGAGCTGTTTCGGGCGTGAGGGTGGGGGCCGCTGCGCGGGGGAAGCCTCACGGCTTCCGCTACGGTCGCGCGGAAACGATGTCGCGCCGGGGCGGCCCGACGAGGGGATCGTCGGGTCAGCCGCCGGGGATGCCGTGTTGAGCTGCTGGCGGGCGGAGAACCGTTCCTCGCCAGAATGGTCAGGCGGCCGCTATTTGGGCGCGATGACTGCGGTGAGCGTCTTGCCTTCGAACATGGGCATCTTTTCGACTTTGCCGATGTCTTCGAGTTTGGCGATGACGTTTTGGATCAGCGCGCGGCCCAGTTCCTGGTGAACGTTTTCGCGGCCTTTGAAGGTGACGCTGATTTTCACCTTGTCGCGATCTTCGAGGAAGCCGCGGGCCTGCTTCATTTTGAAATCGATGTCGTGGTCACCGGTTCGGGGGCGGAGACGGATTTCCTTGAGCTGCTGCTGGTGGGTCTTGGTTCCGTCTTTCTTCTTCTTGCCCTGCTCGTATTTGAACTTGCCGTAATCCATGATCCGGCAGACAGGCGGGCGCTCGTCCGGCGCGACTTCGACGAGGTCCATGTCATTCTCGCGGGCGATCGTGAGAGCGTCGAGCGTGGGAATCACACCCCGCATTTTGCCCTCATGGTCGACGACGCGGACCGGCGTGATCCGGATCTGCTCGTTCACACGATGCGTTTCGATTGGCGAACCTTTCATAAAAAGCCAGGACTCTCGCTGCGATGCCGATGTGAAGGGGGTGCGGTGAGGAAAGCCGTTTCGCGGACGAACCGCGACCAAACCGTTATCATCGCAAGAAACCGGTTCCCAACGCAACAACAAGGCGGTCGGGAACCTCGGAACGGAGCCCACTTGGGCGTCTTCCTCGGCACAGCCAACCCCTATATTTAGCGCGGAAGGTCTGGAGCGTCAAGAAGTTCAAGAATAAGATTTCCGCAACCGATTGACGTTCTGGTTCCGGTGTTCAAGTTCCCGGGCAGTGATCGCCGCCCCGGAGACTTCACGGATCCGCCCCGTTCCCTCTGGTTCACGTCAGGAACTTCATGGCTGTTGAGACTGTGTCGGTTCGTTCAAGCAGAATGCGTCGCTGGATTTCGATTGGACTGGTTGCGGCCGCGATGGGCGGGCTGTCGGTGGCTTCGTTCGTGACGACTCCACAGGTTGTGCGGGCCGCGGAAGAGGGCGACAACAACCCCGCGTTGAAGGCCGTGGGGGGGTTGGCGGTCGGGTTTGCGTATCAGACGCATGTGTCGATTGGCATGGTGGGTGATTCGTTCTCCGGCAAGGTGTACAAGAAAGATCAGTCGCACCAACTGCTGCAACTGAGCATCAACCTGATCGACGCGGTCAGCGGGCAGATGCAGGAACTGGCGGAAACAGAACTGACGGAAGATGACAAAGCCGTGCTCGAGAAGATGATCGAGATCAACCGGCTGATGAAAGAGCAGGCCGAAGGTCTGCAGGCGTTCATCAAGGACGGCGACGAAGAAGGCCGGGATAAGTACACCGAAGCCCGCGAGCAGACCAAGACGCTGCTGGATTCGATCTCGGGCGGCGACAAGAAAGAAGAATAGGTCTGAGTTCTGATTCACCACCAAGGCACGAAGGCACCAAGGTTCTGTCGGCGCGGGTTTGATGGTGCGGGGCGTTTGGCGCTGATTGGCGGTGAGGACGGAAGAACGAAACAAACCGGCTCGAGGTTGTGCCCTTTGGGGGCGACCTCGGGCCGGTTTTGTTTTCTGGGTGAATGCGTTGTTGGTTGCGGGAGAGCTTTAGTGGGCAGTGCGCGCCCGACTAACCCGTCGGTCAATCGGTTTCAGTCAAAGGAACCGGTCAGGCTCGCCTGACACAATCACTTTTGACTTGCTCTGTTCTGACGCAACCGGACCCCAATCGATTCACTGAGCCCTACACGGCCAGGGCGGTGGCGGGTTCGGAAGTCGGGGCGTCGGTGTGGTCGTGGTGCAGGCTGGGGCCTGCGGGGCGGAGATGACGGCCGGTGAGGACCGCGCACTGCCAGTAGAGAACGGGCAGGACGAGCAGCGTCATGATCGTGCTGCTGATCACGCCGCCGATCACGACACTCGCGAGCGGGCGTTGCACTTCCGCTCCCATTCCATCGCTGAGGGCCATGGGGACGAACCCGAGGCTGGCGACGAGAGCCGTCATCAGGACGGGGCGAAGGCGGGTGAGGCCCGCTTCGATGATCGCTTCGCGAAGCGGCATCCCCTCGTCTCGCAGATGGCGGATGAACTCGACGAGCACGAGGCTATTGAGCACCGAGATTCCCGAGAGGGCGATGAACCCGACAGCCGCGCTGATCGAGAACGGCATGTCGCGGGAGATCAGCATGACGATCCCGCCGATGCAGGCGAACGGAACGCTGGTGAACACGAGCAGCGAGTCGAACAGATTGTGGAAGGTCATGTAGAGCAGGACGATGATGAGGATCATCGCCATGGGGACGACAATCTGCAGGCGACGCGAGGCGCGCTGGAGGTTCTCGAACTGCCCGCCCCATTCCACGCGGTAACCACCGGGCGGCAGCGTGAGCGAGGCGAGTTTTTCGCGGGCTTCGTGGACGAAGCCACCCAGGTCGCGGCCACGGACGTTGCACTGGATCAGAACGCGGCGGGTGGCCCATTCGCGTGAGACGCAGCGGGCACCGCGGATTTCTTCGATCTGGGCCACGCGAGAGAGCGGGATCAGTTCACCAGTTCCCGTCGCGACGGTGATGCTGGCGAGAGTGCCAGGCGATTTTCGCGCTTCGGGCGTGAGTCGCACGATGAGCGGAAACCGCAACTGGTCTTCCACCACTTCCCCCACGACCTTTCCACCGTTGGATTCAATGACGTCGAGCACCGATTCGGCGGAGATGCCGTGACGGGCGATTTCCTGGCGGTCGATCTTCACCCGCAGGACGGGCTGGCCTTTGATCTGTTCGGTGTTGAGGTCGGCACAGCCTGGGACCGCACGCAGGACAGTTTCAATTTCCTGAGCTTTGGAGACGAGGGTGTCGAGATCGGGACCGAAGAGTTTCACGGCGACATCGGCCCGCGAGCCGGAGAGCATCTCGTTGATGCGCATTTCGATCGGCTGGGAGAACCAGCAGAGTTGTCCGGGGAAGCGGGCGACCTCGGGCTGCATCAGGCTGACCAGTTCTTCCTGGCTGTGAGCGCGGGTCCACTCCGAGCGGGGCTTGAGGGCGATGAACAGGTCGGTCGATTCGATCGTCCCAGGGTCGGTGGCGACTTCGGGCGAACCCTGCCGGCTCCAGATGTGGGAGATTTCGTGCGGGAACTTTTCGAGGAGCAGCTTTTCCATGCGGGTGTTGATGTCGATCGATTGTTCGAGACTGGTTCCCGGCGGACGGACGATCCCGACGACGATCGAGCCTTCGGAGAGCCGGGGCACGAACTCGGTGCCGAGGCCCGTCGCCAGTGAGGCGGCCGAGGTGAGAGCGATGAACGTCGTGCCCAGAACAATCAGCGGGCGGGCCATCGCCAGTCGCAGCAGCGGGGCGTAGAGGCGGCCCAGCAACCGGACGAGCAGCGGGTCGCGGTTGCTCATATTGCGGGGGAGCAGGAAGCTGGCGAGGACGGGGATCGCGGTCATCGAGAGGACGAGCGAACCGGCCAGGGCGAAGATGACGGTGAGCGCCATCGGGCGGAACAGTTTACCTTCCACCCCTTCCAGGGTGAGGATCGGCAGGTAGACCACCATGATGATGAACACGCCAAACATGCTGGGTTTGCTCACTTCGGAGCAGGCCTGGCGGATCAGTTCGACCCGGCTGACCTTGGAGTCTTTATTGCGGGACAGCCGACGGATGACGTTTTCGATCATCACGACCGAGCCATCGACGACGAGGCCGAAGTCGAGGGCCCCCAGGCTGAGCAGGCTGGCGGCGATGCCCCAGTAACTCATCCCGATGAAGGCACACAGCATGGAGAGGGGAATCGCACTGGCGACGATCAGCCCGGCCCGAAGGTTGCCGAGGAAGATGAACAGGATCGCGACAACCAGCAGTGCCCCTTCGCAGAGATTGCGGCGGACCGTGGCGATCACCTGGTCGACCAGTTCGGTGCGGTTGTAGACGGGGACGGCGGCGACACCGGGCGGGAGCGCGCTGGTGGCTTGCTTGAAGCGATTGGCGATGCGGTGCGTGACAGCGTAGCTGTTTTCACCCATCCGCATGAAGCCCAGGCCGAGGACGACTTCGCCCTGCCCGTTCGCGGAGATGGCTCCGCGGCGAATTTCGTGGCCGATGGTCACCTCGGCAATATCGCGGAGGTGAATCGGCACTCCGTTGCGGGCGGTGATGACAATTTCGCGGAGTTGTTCCACGTTCGTGGTCCGGCCCACGCCATGGACGAGCAGCATTTCTCCGCCGCGATTCATCTGCCCGCCACCCACGTTGAGATTGTTGGAGCGGATCGCCTCGACGACCTGTTGAAAGGTGAGGTCGTGCTTGAGGAGCAGGTCGGGGTTAAAGAGGACGTGGTACTGCTTGTTGAGCCCGCCCCAAGAGTTGATCTCAGCGGTTCCGGGCACGGTGCGGAGAGCGGGACGGATCGTCCAGTCCTGCAGGGTGCGGAGTTCCGTGAGGGAGGGGGCGGCTGGTCCCGAAGGCATCACCAGATAGTGAAAGACTTCGCCCAGGCCGGTCGAGACCGGGCCCATTTCGGGCCTTGGAATTCCGGGCGGCATCTCGACAGTGGAGAGCCGCTCGTTGATGAGCTGCCGGGCGAAGTAGATGTCGACGCCGTCTTCAAACGTGACGACGACCTGCGACAGCCCGAACTGAGAGATCGAGCGGAGCTGGCTGAGCTTGGGAAGGCCGGTGAGGGTCAACTCAACCGGGAAGGTGATCAGCCGTTCGACTTCCTCGGGGACGAGGGAGGGGGCGACGGTGTTGATCTGGACCTGGACCGGAGTGGTGTCCGGGAAGGCATCGACATTGAGTTTGGTGAGCGACCAGACGCCGCAGAGACTCAGCAGGCAGACGCCGGCGAGCACGAACAGCCGGTGTCGCAGACAGGTGGCGATGAGAGCGTTGAGCATGGCGTGGGAGCGGTTTCTCGAATTGAGGGAGGGGAGACGCCGGGAGAGCGTTGTGTGTCGCGGTTGTTGTGGTGTTGACCAGGGCGACCTGGAACGTACTGCCTGGGGAGCTGGCGTTTTACGGAGCCGTGTTCCGTCGGCTTGCAGAGGGCACTGGCGGAGCCAGTGGCACACGCCGGGCGAGCGGGTCTTGCTCGCCCGGGTGAGCCGTCTGGATCGCGTGGTTCACTTCAACCGGTGAATCAGGGCTGGCGGGCGACTTCAGCCTCGCCACGCAACTCGCGAAGCAGCAGTTCCGACTTGAGCAGGTCGGCCCCGCTGACGACGACGGTGTCACCGGTGTCGAGCCCCGTGACGATTTCGACAAACCCATCGTCGGTCACGATGCCGGTTTGAATGGGGCGTGGTTCGTACTGGAGAGAGCCGTCCGGTTGGGCATTCGCGACGGGCACGAAGGCGACATGCTGCTTGCCGTTCCAGATGACAGCCGACCGCGGAATGACCGTGGCATTGGGCTTATCGCGGAGGCGAATCGTGCCTGTCCCGAAGAGATTGGCTTCGAGCAACCGCTTGCCTTCCCCCGAGGACGAGGCTTCGAGCAGCGGGTTCTCGACTTCGGCGATCGCTCGGACGGTGCGGGTCTTCAGGTCGACTTCGGTGCTGATCCAGGTGAGCGTGGTGCGGAGCGTCGCGGGAAGTCCATCGGCCGAGAACTCGACCGTCTGTCCGGTGCGAATCCGGGACGAATCTTCTTTGTGAACTTCGAGCTGAATCCACATGGAGCGAAGGTCGGCAATGGCGATCTGGGGCTGGTCGGGCGTCACCACTTCCCCTTCGGTGATGTCGCGTCGGATGACGACCCCGTCGAACGAGGCCTTCAGGGGGATCAGGTTGGCGGTGACCGATTCCGGATCGCGGCTGGCGATGAATTCGGGTGGCAGGCCGAGGAAGCGGATGCGGAAAGCGCGGGCTTCGTCGGTGAGGCCGTCGAGGTCCTGAATGCGAATCGGCAGGCCGAGGTTGATCAGTTTCTGCTGAGCGTTGTAGCACGCGACACGGGCCTGGCGGTGGGCGGCGATCGTTTCGCGGCGGACCCGTTCGGGGACGGAATCCGGGGCGGCTTCGATCCGTTCGAGATTGCGTTTCTGCAGTTCGGCTTCGACGAGAGTCTGCAGGAACTCGGCCTTGGCCTGGCCGACTTCGACGGCGTCGAGAATCGCAAGAATCTCGCCTTCATGGACGGGGTCGCCCACTTCTTTGGCGACGTTCCAGACGATGCCGGGAACGCGGGCCGAGAGTTGGGCCAGCCGGGCGGGGACGTAGGTGACCTGTCCGTGGACGGAGAGCGTTTCGGGAAGAGTACGCTCGCTGACCTGGCCCGTCGCGATGCCGAGAATCCCGGCCGATTCCTGATCGGCGATGGTCACCACCTTGGACGAGACGGGGCGGGCCGGCTCAACGGTGAGCGAGGCATGGGGGGCCGCCTCGGAGTGACCGTGGTGGACGAAATGAACAAACGTCCAATCCGTTTCGTGGCCCCAGACGGCGACGCCGGCGAGCGTCCCGAGGACGAGAATGTTGGACGTCCAGGAGAGAAGGGTTCGAATCATGACGGCCGCAGTCCGGTGGACAGGGGAAGGTTTGTGGGTTGGCGCGACAATGCTTGCCAGACAACACCCAACAATAGGTCACGAATTTGCAGGCTGCGGCTTTTTGGCAACCTGATTTGCCGACGGACAATGGACGCAGGTCTGTCGAAGGCGGCACGTTCGGCAGAAGCGGAGCAATCCTTGAGGGGTTTTTCCGTAAGCGGCAGGATTTTCCCGAATCTTCCCGATCGGGCAGCTCAAGTCAGGCCTTCGCGCAGGTCGATGAAGACCGGGTGACAGGTGCAGACGGCAGAATCGCCAGACGACGCCTGTCCCGCAGTTTGGGCGCCCGTCTACCGACGGGACCGACAGAACTTTGCGAGTGACCTCTTTATGGCGAGCGGCAAACCCGAACCGTACCGGCTCGGATTTTTGACGGCGATTGAACTGCCTGATCGCGGATTCGTGGGTGGCCTGCTGGTGACGAATCACTTCGGCCGACCCCTCGAATTCCAGTGCACGCTCCCGGTCCGCCCCAATGCCACTCAGGTGATGCTCTACGGCCCGACGCTCGAGCCGTTCCTGCTGGGCGAGCTGATCGGGGCGACGCTGCTCGAGAAATCGGGGATCAAGCCACAGTTGGTTCTCACCGACCGAGAACAGATTCTGTCGGTTCGCGACCACTGCGACTCACCCGTCGTGTTCGTTCCCGCAGACAAGCGGTCGCGGCGAGCGGCTTCTCCCGCGGCTGCGGAGGCCGGTTCAGCCGACCGATCTTCCGTTGACGGTGTGGTCGCACAGGCGTCCTCGGCGGAAATCGCCAGCGCCTTGCATGGCGGGGCGCTGGTGGGCGACGTGGCGAACTCGGGGCGCGGCGCCGACGAGGTTTCGCCAGTCGACCGAACGGGAACGATCAAGCTGGGAAGGCAGCATGTCCGGGTGCATGCGGCCCATCCCGCCGACCGGGAGAAGGTCTCGACCGAGGCGCATCAGGTCGCGGCGGATGTCGATCTGCACGAGCCGT
>JAIXZD010000113.1 GCA_027489895.1 Planctomycetaceae bacterium | reverse complement strand
TCGCGATCGACGATGCCGGTTTCCTTCAGACTCTTCGACTTCTGAAACCGGGCGACGGCCTGGCGCGTCGTCGGACCGAACTCACCATCGACACTCAGACGGGGCGATGGGCTGAGCCGTGCGTTGAGCGTCCGCTGCACCGACTCGACCAGATCACCGCTGGCACCGACGGCCAGATCGCCCGAAGGAGGCGTTTCTTTCGAAGTGGGGGGCGGCGTCTCAAACACCTCGTAGACGATGCGGGCAATCTCCGCTGTCAGCAGCTCCGCCGCATTGCGTTCGCTGTACCGCTGGTCCTTGTTTTCACTGGTGAGCACCACCACGGCGACGGGCCCGCCGGGCGTATGAATGATCCCTGCGGCCGTGCGCACGGCCGCAACACTCCCTGTCTTCAACGACACCCGCGCTCCCTCGGGCAGATACCGCGTGAAGCGCGCGTGGTCGTCACAGGCGGTGAGATGCTCCAGCATCTCGGCGTTCTGTTCCGGAGTTCCCAACTGCTTGCGGTAGAGCGCTTCAAACAGGCGGAGTTGTTCGTGGGCTGTCGTGCTGCCCAATCCGTACTTCTGGGACCGATCGGGGTCGAGAGAACTCTCGGGCCGGAACACGAATGCATGCAGCCGGGTTTCGTGATAACCGAGGGATGCGAACAGCTCGGACGTTCGGGGCAGGCCAATCTCTTTGAGGACCAGATTTGTCGCCGTGTTGTCGGAGTAGACAATCATCAGGCGGATGGCATCGCGGAGCGACAGCTTCAACCCCGGCTGAAAATGCGGCGTCAGAATCCCCGCGCCGGGCACCTTGTCCTCCGCCGTGAGCGTCAGTTGTTTGTCGGCCGCCAATTCCCCTTTCGCAATCTTGTCATACGCGGTCACCATGATGGCGACCTTGATCAAGCTGGCGGTCGGTCGCGGGTCGTGCTCGCGATGCAGGAACGTCGTCCCCAGTTCGAGATGCTTGATCGCGACCGAGACGACGCCCTGATGAGCGGCGATCAGCGGCCGCAGCCCCTCGGCCAGTCGTTCGGTCTCGTCGCCCGCACGGGCACCATTCGCCAGCGTGATGACCAGCAACAGCCCGACAATCCAACCGAATCGCGGCACCCACATCGTCTGACGCATTGTCCGTCTCTCCTGAAACACTCCGCCAGCGCGTGCGTTTGCCTGGGTTGCCTTGGGGCCCTGAGGTGGAATCGTCTTCGCGGGCCGGATTCGCATGCATCTTGAGCGCTCCGCTATTATGCACTGTGCGGGTTCTCTTCCCCATCCTGCGGAAGTCCACGTTGCCCGCATCCTGTGACGATTGCTGGAGTGCTGTTGGACCCGTCGGTGTTGCTATTGGCCTTTGGATTCGCGTCGCCCTGGCTGCTCTGGGGGCTCGCCGGGGCCTGTGCGCCGATCCTGATCCATCTGCTCAGCCGCCGAAAACATCGGGAAACGACCTGGGCGGCGATGCGGTTTCTGGTCGCAGCGGTCCGCAAGAACTCCCGCCGGATGCAGATGGAACAGTGGCTGTTGCTCGCGGTGCGAACATTGTTGCTGGTCGTGGTGACGCTCGCACTGACCCGCCCGACGTTCGAAACCCTGGGGTCGTTCTTCCAGGCCGACGTGCCGACCCACAGGATTGTCGTCCTCGATGCGTCGGCCAGCATGGCGGTCTCGGCCGGTGGCGAGACGCTGTTCGACCGCGCCCGTCAGACCGCCCGGCGCATTGTTGATGAGTCGCTGCAGGGCGACGCCTGGCAACTCGTCCGACTCTCGGCCCTGCCCCCGCAGACACTCATCAAGTCGCCCGCCTATCAGCCCAGTGCCGTCGCCGCAGAGATCGACGGGCTGTCGCTGCCGCATGGTCCAGCCGATGCGCCGAGGGCCTTGGCGCAGGTTGTCGACCTGTTGAAATCGATCCCCGCCCTGCCCCGCAAGGAAGTGATCATCGTCAGCGATTTTCAGCAGGCGACCTGGCAGCCATCCGACCCAGCGCAGCAGGCCCGGCTGCGCGATCTGCTGCGGGAGCTCGACGCATCCAGTCGAGTCGTCTTCCTCGATGTCGGTGTCGCGAACCGTCCCAACGCCGCCGTGACCAGCCTGTCGCTGGCCGATCCGCTCGCGGTGGCTGGAAGACCGGCGCGGGTCCGCGTCTCGGTGCGGAACTTTGGTCGCGAAGAGCTCTCGAACGTGCCGGTCGAGCTGCTCGTCGAGGGCAAGCTGGTCGAACAGCGGCGGGCCAGCATTCCTGCCGGGGAAGAATGGTCGGAGACGTTGTCGATCACATTTTCTGGCGGGGGGCTGCAGCGCGTCGTCGCGCGACTGCCCGACGATGACCTGCCGCTCGACAATGCCCGCTACCTCGCCGTCGATGTCCAGGACAAGCTCCGCGTGCTGCTGGTCGCCGGTCGTACGGACCGAGGTCCCCTCTCGGGGTCGGTCGCCTTTCTGCACCTGGCACTCAATCCGCGGTCTGGGACCGACTCCGCAACCGGGCTGGCGATCGAGCCGACGGTGATTTCCGATGGGGAACTTGCGGGGACTGATCTCGCCCGGTTTCAGGCGGTGTTTGTCTGCGATGTCCGCTCGTTCAGCCCGGCCGAGGTGCGGCAGTTGGAGACGTATGTCCGCGCGGGCGGCGGGCTGGTCATCTCGCTGGGCGACACCGTCGCGATTCCTGACTACAACGCCCTGCTCTGGCGAGACGGACAGGGGCTGCTCCCCGCCCAGTTGCTCGACCGGGTGGGTCGCTCTCCGGGCGCCGCAGGTGACCGGGCCACGGAAGTGCCAAGCCCGGCCGACGCCCCATCGGAGAAAACGTTTGACTTCCTCGTTGACGAGGCCTCGCACCCGCTCGTCAGTGCGTTCGAAGGCAACCCGGACGCCGGCCTGGAAACCACGCGCACCTTCGCCTACATCCGCACATTGCTCGCCCCCGATTCTACGGCCAAGGCCCCGCTCCGATTTGAAACCCGCGATCCGGCCCTGATCGAGCAGCGGGTCGGCGCGGGGCGAGTCGTGCTCTGCACCACAACGCTCGATGGCTCGTGGACGACCTGGCCCTTCTGGCCCAGCTTCGTCCCGATGATGCAGGAGCTGGTCCTGTTTGTCGTTTCGGGACGGACGAACACGACTCCGCTGCTCGTCGGGATGCCGCTGGAAAAGACCGTTCGAACCGGGGGGCTCGATCTGTCGGCCGTCATTCGTCGACCCGACGAAGAAGAACGCCCCGCCCTCATTCAGGCCGAAGGACAACTGGCCGTCTGGCGGTATGACGACACCGACCAGGTCGGCTTGTACGCCGCCCGGTTCTCCGGCGTGGAACTTCCGACCGATCTGCTCGCCGTCAATTTCGACACTGTGGAAAGCGATCTCGCGAAGCTCGCCGAGCCGGAACTGTTGGGCGACATCGCCCAGGGGTTGGGCGTCACCTACCTCACCGAGTGGAGAAAATCGACGACCCCGGCGCGTGGCCCCGTCGTCGAGCGCGGCGGCGGCCTCTCCCGCGGCCTGCTCTACGCCGCGATGTACCTGCTCGCCGTCGAGCAGGTCTTGGCCTGGAACTTCTCGCTCGGCCTCGCCCTGCTCTGCCCGCCCCTCTGGTTGCTCAAGCGCCTCCGCACGGGGCCAAAGCCGTAGGGTGGGCACTGCCCACCCATGGCTCACTTCACCCGCACCCGCCGCCCCTCCCGCTCGAACGTCAGGCCCAGCTCCTTCCCGATCGCCGCGAGCAACTCATCCACCGTCGCAGCCTTCACCTCGATCGAAATCCGCCGGTCGAACATCACGCCCGCGTTCGCCAGTTCCGGCTCGGTGAAGTCGAAGACGAGCTTCGCATCGGGATTTTTGGAGAGCGTTTCGAGCAGTGCTTTCAGCGGCACATCCTTGATCGCCAGCGTGAACCGCTTGGCGTTGATGTCCTCGACCGGCTTGACCGGATTGGACCCCGGACGGGTCACCCCCCCAGGCTCCGCCAGCCAGCGCTCCAGCTCCTCCAAGTGTTCGACGCGCCCTGTCGCCACAAGCTGCGTCTTGTCCGACCGCAAGTCGAGTTCCCGTTCCGAGAATTCCGCCCGCGCGCGATCCACCAGACGACCTGCCGCTTGCCCGCGGGGAACGGGAAACCGTCTCGTGAACTCGATGCGTTCCGGAAACGGGACGAGTTCAATGGTCGGCGTCGCCGCGTCGGGCTGCCAGGCAATCGCCAGATCAAACCCGACGAGCAAAAGCGAGACGCCTTCCACGAACGACAACTCGGGCGCAGTCTCCGTCGCCGGAAACGCGGGCCAGAGGTCATGCGGAATCGCGTTCAGGTTGCGAACGGTCACCCCCGCCTCGCGAGCCCAGGTCGCAACGAGTTCCGCTGGTTCCGAGACATCCTCCCAAACAAGCGTCCGTCGCTTCCGTGCGATCAGCGGAAACATCCGCGAGAACTCGTCCGATCGAACCTCGACGACCGACCGCAGCCAGCGGGCCCTTTCGGGTGGGCCCAGATAAAGCACCTCGCCCACAAGGCTCGACTCGGCCCGCGAGAACACGACCGCTTCCTCGAGTAGCTCCCGCACCGTCTTGTCCGCCACGGTGAGCGAAACCCGTCGCGAACGGTCGATCCGACGATCCAGCAACACCGGAACCCCCTGCTGCCGGGAGACTCCCTCTACCGCCGCCCCCAGTTCGACCCCATCCCACGTGACCGACAGCGTCTGCGCCCACGCTTTTGCAGCGCGAGGCGCGCCCGGCCGACTCTCGTCCTGACCGAAGGCCAGGCCGCCAGGAAGAATGCACCCCGCCAGAACGCCCACCGCAATCAAGGCGAGACGAACTCGTCTGCCTGCAAAGCAGAACCGCCCGCCAACCCGCCGTAGCGGAAGCGGTGACGCTTCCCCCGCATTGAACCTGCCTTCGTCCCGGCCCCCGCTACGGAAGTTGCAACCGGCACTGCCCGTCTTCAACGCGGCGAGAAATCCGTCCAGGTGGCGCGGCCTTTGGGAAGCGTCACCGCTTCCGCTACTCCCGGTTGCCGAGGCGATGCGCGTATACTGCAGAGTCGTGCTCAAGCTGACTATCACGCCCGTCCCCGTCGCAAAGAGTTCTCGTGCCGTCACCCGCCACCTGCCCCATCCTGACCGTGACGCCCGCCCACCGCTATCTCACGCGGTTTCATCCGCGCCGTGTCCCGCACGTGTTCACCGATGTCCTCATTATCGGCGGAGGGATCGCCGGGATGCGAGCGGCCCTCGCCATTCCGCAACCCCTGCAATCCATCGTCATCAGCAAAGATGCTCTCGCCCTCTCCAATAGCGCCTGGGCGCAGGGCGGCATCGCGGGAGTACTCGATCCGATTGACGACTTTTCGAACCATGTGGCCGATACCCTCGCCGCCGGCAAGGGCCTCTGCCACAACTCGATCGTCGAGATGGTCGTCCACGAGGCCCCCACCCGCATTCACGAACTGATCAACTGGGGCGCCATCTTCGACACCGAAAATGGCGAGCTATCGCTCGCGCGAGAAGGCGGGCACAGCCATCGCCGCGTGGCCCACGCGCTGGGCGATGCCACGGGGAAAGAGGTGATGCGGGCCCTCATCGCCAGCGCCCGATCGCTCGACAACGCCGATTTCTGGGAGCAGACGTTCGTCATCGATCTGCTCACCTGGGAAGGCGCTTGTCGCGGCGCGCTCGTCTGGAACAAGCATCATGGCAAGACGCTGGTCTGGGCCAAGCAGACGATCCTGGCGACAGGCGGCGCGGGTCAGGTCTATCGCGAAACAACCAACCCCCCCATCGCGACCGCCGACGGGCACGCCGTCGCTTTTCGGGCCGGGGCCGAACTGCGCGACATGGAGTTCATGCAGTTTCACCCCACCGTGCTCTACATCGCGGGGAGCTCCCGGCATCTCATCTCTGAAGCGGTCCGTGGCGAAGGGGCTTACCTGCGCGATTGCCGCGGCGAACGGTTCATGGCCGACTACTCGCCCCAGGGCGAACTCGCCCCGCGCGATGTCGTCAGCCAGGCGATTGTCGCCCAGATGGAGAAGACCCGGCACCCCTGCGTCTATCTCGACCTGACGCATCTCGACGGCACGTTCGTCCGCGAGCGGTTTCCGCACATCGGCAAGGTCTGCTCGGACTTCGGGATTGATATCGCCCGCGACCTCGTTCCCGTCCGGCCCGGCGCGCACTACATGGTGGGCGGCGCAACGATCGACCCTGACGGACGCACGACGGTTCCCGGACTGTGGGCCGCGGGCGAGGTCACCTCGTCGGGCCTGCACGGTGCCAACCGCCTCGCCTCGAACAGCCTGCTCGAAGGGCTGGTGTTTGGACTGCACACCGGCATGAACGCCGCCCTGCTCGCGGCGGACATGCCCGATACCCTCACCGCCCCGCCCCTCGTCAGCGAACGGCCCAAGCATCCGCACGAAGACGAAGAGCTGAATCTCGTCGACCTGCGCAATTCGCTCGGGTCGGAGATGTGGCGCGATGTCGGGATTCGCCGCGACGAACAGGGGCTGGAATCGGCCGGGAAGCAGGTCGACTTCTGGGACAAGTACGTCGGCCCGCGCGAGTTCGCGACCCCTCAGGGGTGGGAACTCCAGAACATGCTGCTCGTCTCGAAACTGATGATCGCCGCCGCCCGCGAACGCAAGGAATCGCGCGGCACCCATCTACGAACCGACTACCCCGACCTCGACCCGGCCCAGGCCCACCACATCGCGATCCGGTCCGACAAGCAGTCGTGATCATCGAGAACACGCCGTTGAACACGCAAGATCCGGCGAGCCGACCCTGTCAGGGGTCGGTGGAATCGGTGAGCAACGTCAATCGGTAATGGAAACGCCAGCACGAGCGAAAACCACCGACCCCTGACAGGGTCGGCTCGCCTTGATCGAACTCGTCCAGGCCGAACTCACAACCCTAAAACACATCCGCGGGGTTCGCGGTCCGCGCCTTCTGCAGGGCGATCAATCCCGACAGCATGCACATGAAAAGCGTGAGCGTCCCTACCATCACTGCCCGTTCCACGGTCATCGTGAATGGCATCTGAATCGCCTTCGTCGCCACCTGATACAGGGCAATCGCCAGAAAGTAACCCGGGATGTAGCCCAGCACCGAAAGAATCGCAGCCTGGCTCAGGACGACCTTCAGCAGATAGAAGTCGGAGAACCCCATCGCCTTCATCGTGGCGAATTGAGGCAGGTGATTGGTCACTTCGGTGTAGAGAATCTGGTAGACGACCACGAACCCGATAAAGAACCCGACCGCCGCCCCCATCCCGAAGATGAAGTCGACCGGTGCATTCTCCCGCAGAAACAACTCCTCGGCCGACACGATCGCCTGCTTGGTCAGAATGCGGGCCTCGCTGCCGAGATAACTTTCGAGTTCCCTGCGGGTCTGCTCGACATCGCTGCCCGGTTTGAGGCGCACCAACCCGAGGTCGATCGACCCGACCGGCCGCGCGGGAAACAGGCGGATGAAGTTGGCTGGCGACAGGAACAGATTGCCATCCGCCGAGATCGACACACCCACATCCACCGTGCCAATCACCCGCACTTTCCGGAGATTGACCTCTGTCTCCAGCCAGGGGTGCGTCTTTAAATAGGCGACGACGGGGCCGTAGCTCGTGCGGCTCATGCCATCGAACATCACCCGATCGGCTTCCAGCAGCTCACTCGCCCGCGACGAATAGCCGGGAAAGTTCATCAGCGGATCGCGGGGATCCACCGCAAACAGCGAAATGGGATGCTCGCGCAATTCCCACGGGTTCCGCCAGCGGGCCTGGCTCATGTACAGCTCTTGCACGCGCTCCACGGCCGGATGCGCGGGCAAGCGATACAGCAGCCGACGGGGAAACTGGGCCGACTGAAAAATCGTCTTGGTTCTCGGGCTGACGACGACAAGGTCCGCAGTGATCCGCCTGGCAATCGCCACGCTGTTGTCGATCGCCCCCTGCCGAATGCCAAGCTGAACCAGCATCAGCATCACCGCCACAACGACGCCTGCCGCCGCGACCGCCAGCTTCACCTTGTGATAGCTGAGCTGCTTCCAGGCGATCCCCGAACTGGTGCGAATCATAAGGTCAACCGGTCTTCCCGATGTCAGACAGTTCAGTCAGGCGAGCCGACCCTGTCAGGGGTCGGTGAACAGTGGGGAATCGCGACGCCAGCAACTGAAACGCATAGAAAACCACCGACCCCTGCCAGGGTCGGCTCGCCTGAGAATCGTGCCACCACGTCTCGATCTGTCTTCCCTT
>JAIXZD010000360.1 GCA_027489895.1 Planctomycetaceae bacterium | reverse complement strand
TCGGTTACGCCGACAGCCAGTCGATGCCACACCGAACCGGGTTTGGCGACGTGACGGCCCTGCTGCACCTGCAAGGCCTGATGGGCGTGCAGACATTCAACTCGATCTGTGCGCTCGATTTTCTAATGAGCCTGCCCGATGTCGATGTGACCCGAATCGGCGTGACCGGTTCGAGCGGCGGCGGCACGCAGACGTTCGTTCTCGGCGCGATCGATCCCCGTCCCGCAGCCGCGTTTCCCGCCGTGATGGTCGGGACGGCGATGCAGGGAGGCTGCGTCTGCGAGAATGCGCCGTTCTTGCGACTGGGGCTGAACAACGTCGCCTACGCCTCGATGTTCGCTCCCAAGCCGCTGGCAATGTCGGCCGCCAACGACTGGACGATCGACATCGAAACCAAGGGGCTGCCGGAGATGAAAACCATCTGGGGCTTCTACGGGGCGGCCGACAAGGTCCACGCCGAAACCTGGCCGGAGTTCGGTCACAACTACAACCAGGTGGCGCGGGAGATGATGTACGCCTGGTTCAACGAGCATCTGAAAATAGGCCGGGATGACCTGCTGAAGGAGCGAGAGTTTCCACTGCTCACCCCAGCCGAGCTGACCGTGTTCGACGCCGAGCATCCCCGCCCGAAAAACGAACTGTCGCTGGAGCAGTTCAAAGAGCAGTGGCGGACTCAGGCGCAAGAGGCATTTGCTTCCAAGCTGCCCAAAGACGCCGCCGGGCTGGCTGCCTATCGCGAATTCTTGCTACCGGCCGCCACCGTGATTCTGAGTGATCTGCCGCGCCGGGAAGACGTCCTGCCAGCCCAGCTCGTGAAAGAAGAAGAGTTCTCGGGCGGCAAAATGTTCAAGGCGCTTGTCACGCGAGCCGGTTCGGGCGACCAGGTCCCCGTCACCACGCTGGCTTCAGCGGGCTTCAATGGAGAAGTCGTGGTCTGGATTGAACCCGAGGGCAAGTCGCACCTGCTGTCGGCCTCGGGCGAACCCGCCCCCCACGTGAAGCGGTTGCTGGATGCCGGGTATGGCGTGGCCGGGGTCGACCTGTTCCTGACGGGCGAGTTTGTGTCGGGTCCCCAGTTCCGCAGCACGCAGCGCGTCGACGAAGGATTCCCCGGCTACACGTACGGCTACAACCGGTCGCTTCTGGCCGAGCGGGTACGCGACCTGCTGACGGCGATCACCGCGATCAAACGGCATCCGAGTGTGACGGGGGTGCATCTTGTCGGCCGGGGTGAGGGCGGGGTCTGGTCGCTGCTGGCGCGTGGTCTCGCGGACGACCGCGTGGGGCGCTGCGTCGTTGACGTCGGCGGCTTCGGGTTCTCGAAACTGACGGCGGTCGGCGACCCGAACATGCTGCCGGGAGCGCTGCGTTACGGTGGACTCGGCGGCCTCGCGGCTCTGTCCGCACCAGCCCCGCTCGTCATTTCGGGAACGGCGGCGGTTCCCGCGGCCGAGCTGGCGCCGCTGAAAGACGTCTACCAGGCGGTCGGCGCGAAACTGACGGTCGACGAACGCACGCTCACCGCGAACCAACTCGCCGAGCGCTTTCTGCAGCCGTAGTGCACGTGGACGCGGGGGGCCAGACGGCGTTTGCCATTCTGTTGGGGCTCGTTCACGCAAAGACACAAAGACACAAAGACACAAAGGAACAGCCGGGTTAAGCAAGTTCAACCGGCCTCCTCTTGGACCGCCCGAACCGATTGAGGCGCGCCAACTGGTCTTCCTGCGTTGATCGGCCTGGAGAACCAGTGTCTTAATCCCCACGTCAATCCTGAGCACACCCAGCAGGCGCCCACCACCAAAATTCTCATCCGTACCGTCGCACCAGCGGTTGACGCACTGAATGGTCCCTCTCTCCCGGCCTTTCCTTTGCGTCTTCGCGTCTTTGTGTGAATGAGCCTTCCAGAATCGACCCACGCGCAATCCCCGGAACGCACTGGCCCAGCCCCCATCGCCCGCTACCCGTGCGGGGCGTAGAATACCGCGAGCGTTTTGTTTCGCGTCGCGGGTGGATTCATGCCTCAGTTCGAACTTGTCAGTGAGTACCAGCCCGCGGGCGACCAGCCCAAGGCGATTGCCCAGCTTTGCGAGGCGATCGCGTCGGGCAAACGGGATCAGGTGCTGCTCGGGGTGACGGGGTCGGGCAAGACGTTCACGATGGCCAACGTCATCGCGAAACTGCAACGGCCGACGCTCGTCCTCTCGCACAACAAGACGCTCGCCGCCCAGCTCTACTCCGAGTTTCGCGAGTTCTTCCCGAACAACGCGGTGGCCTACTTCGTCAGCTACTACGACTACTACCAGCCCGAGGCGTACATCCCCCAGCGGGACATTTACATCGAGAAAGACGCCTCGATCAACGAAGAGATCGACCGCCTCCGGCTGCTCGCAACAAGCGCGCTCGTCAGTCGGCGGGATGTGATCGTCATCGCCACCGTGAGCTGCATTTACGGGCTGGGATCGCCCAAGGACTACATCGAAATGATGATCGCGCTTCGCGTGGGCGAGACCTGCGATCGCGATCAGATGCTCAAGAAACTGATCGACATTCAGTACGACCGCAACGACTACGAGTTCACCCGCGGCAAGTTCCGCGTGCGAGGCGATGTCGTCGAGATCTGGCCCGCCTACGAAGAGTTCGGCTACCGCGTCGAACTCTGGGGCGACGAAATCGAACGGCTCTCGTTCATCGAACCGCTCACGGGGGAAGAGATCAAGCGGGTGAACGACCTCTACATCTACCCCGCGAAGCACTTCGTCATGCCCCAGGACCGCATCCTGATGGCGATCGACGAGATCCAGAAAGAGCTCGACGAGCGCCTCGAGTACTTTCGCAAGGAAGGCAAACTGCTCGAAGCCCAACGGCTCGCGGCCCGTACCCGGTTCGATATCGAAATGCTGCAGGAGGTGGGTTACTGCCCGGGGATCGAAAACTACAGCCGGCCGCTAGCAGGGCGAAAGCCGGGCGAACCGCCGTTCACCCTGTACGACTTCTTCCCCAAAGACGCGCTGATGTTCATCGACGAATCGCACGTGACCGTCCCGCAGATTCATGCGATGTTTCACGGGGACTTCGCCCGTAAGACCACGCTCGTCGAGCATGGGTTCCGGCTGCCCTGCGCGCTCGACAACCGCCCCCTCAAGTTCGAGGAGTGGCGGGGCAAGAACCTGCAAACCGTGTTCGTCTCGGCCACCCCGGCCGACTGGGAACTCGGTCAGACCGAAGGCGAAGTCGTCGAACAGGTGATCCGCCCGACGGGTCTGGTCGACCCCGTCATCCACATCGTCCCCGCGCGGGGACAGGTGAAGCATCTCGTCGAACAGATCCGGATTCGCATTCAGCGCGACGAACGGACACTCGTGACGACGCTCACCAAGCGACTGGCCGAGGACCTTTCCGAGTACCTCAAGGAATCGGGCCTGCGCTGCGCCTGGCTGCACTCCGAACTCGATGCGTTCGAGCGGGTCGAAGTGCTGCGAAAACTCCGGGCCAACGATTTCGACGTCGTCGTCGGCGTCAATCTGCTCCGGGAAGGGTTGGACCTGCCCGAGGTGTCGCTCGTCTGCATTCTCGATGCCGACAAAGAGGGCTTCTTGAGGAGCGAGACCAGCCTGATTCAGACGATCGGCCGGTCGGCCCGTAACCAGAACGCCGAGGTGATTCTGTACGGCGACACCGTCACCGAAAGCATGCAGAAGGCGATCGACGAAACGAACCGCCGGCGGGCATTGCAGGTCGCCTACAACACCGAACATGGCATCACCCCGGCGACGATCAAAAAAGCGATCAAAAAGGGGATCGAGGAAGAAATTCAGGCCAAGCGGGTCGCAGCCGAGGCGGTGGGGATCAAATCCGAGCAGCAGTTCGTCACGCAGGAGTTCCTGCAGGAGCTGGAGGGCGAAATGCTCGAGGCGGCCGAATCGCTCGACTTTGAACGGGCGGCCCAGCTTCGCGACCGGATCCTTAAGCTGAAAGCCCAGATGGGCCAGCCTCTGACCGAAGTCGAGAAACTCGCCAAAGACGAACAGCCCGTCGGCCCCAAGCGCCGCGGCCGAGGCGGCAAAGGCCGCGGCATTCCCAAAGACGCCGGGGGAGGGCAGGGCGGCAGCAGCGTGCCAAAGCCAGGACGCCGCCGGGTGCCCAAGCCCGAACGCTAATGCGGCTCAAACGTCATGTTGCCTTGTAGCGGAACTCGTGAGAGTTCCCCCAACGCCCAACCCCGCATTCGACTCTGATCTTGCCAGAGCTCGTAAACGCCATGTACCAAGCGGGTCGCAACCGCACGGCGGAAGCCTCACGGCTTCCGCTACCGTCTGCTTCACCGATTGCGGGCGGCTAGCGCAAGCGGACCGCGGTCCCGTACGCGAGCACTTCCGTCGCGTTTTGGGCGAAGCCGGTCGCGTCATAGCGCATCGCAATGATGGCATCGGCCTCGAGTTCCTCGGCGTGTTGGATCATCCGGTCGTAGGCCTGCTGCCGGGCGGTTTCGCAGGCGTCGGCAAACGCTTCGATGTTGCCCCCAACCAGGCTCTTCAGCCCTCCCGCGATCCCCTGAAACACGGTCGGAGTGCGAACGACGATCCCCCGTACGATGCCGAGGTACTCGCAAACATCCCGGCCTTCGATCTCGTTGGCGGTGGTCACAATCATGTTCACGCCCTTTGATTCGCGGGGGAGAGTCTTGACCGAAAGCCGCCGCACGGCGGCAGCGCCCGCGGGATGAGTTCTCCCGCTCCCCCCGCAAGATAACCCGCCATCAGATTGCGCGACAGCGATTGTGGTATCCGTCGAGCCTTTTGCCCTGTTGGCTCAAGACCACTTTCCTGAATCGCCTTGATTTGCCTTTCCTTGGTGCCTTCGTGCCTTGGTGGTGAACCAAAACTCTCTCTTCGCATTCAGCTCGTCCCCTGGCTGCGGGCGGAGCAAAAACTGCTCTCGTCGGGCAGGCCGGTTCCTGCTATCTCACCGCACCACGACGGAGCGTGGGCCGGGCTGCGCCGCAAGGTCGAATCGATCAATCGGGCAGCGCGGGCGAATCGAAGGCCAGAAGCATGTGGCCGGACACCAGGGAAGGTGGAGTGGGACATGACGCGACGCTGCGCCAGTTGGATGCTGTTGACCGTGGGACTGTGCGGGGTCTGGTGCGACCGATCGGCCCTCGCCGCCGAGACGTACCAACTGCGGTACAAGTTCCAGGCGGGACAGATCGTGCACTACGAAGTCTCTCACGATGGCGAGATCACCACGCAGGTGAGCGACGTCAGCGAGACGACGAAGAATCTCTCCCGCTCGCGCAAGCATTTCCGCGTGCTCTCCGTCACCCCCGACGGTGCCGGCGACCTGGAACTGACGATCGACTGGGTCCGCCTCGAAGCCAAGTACGGCGACGAAGCG
Organism: Planctomycetaceae bacterium; assembly: GCA_027489895.1. Classification (GTDB taxonomy): domain Bacteria; phylum Planctomycetota; class Planctomycetia; order Planctomycetales; family Planctomycetaceae; genus JAIXZD01. The sequence goes on along the minus strand of JAIXZD010000360.1, from coordinate 10,849 downwards.
GCCGTCGTCTACCAGAGCGACGACGAAGCACTCCGCCCGAAACAGTATGAGCAGGTCCACAAAGTCGTGGGCAAACCACAGGCGACGATCCGGTTCAGTCCGCTGGGCAAGGTGATCGAGGTGACGAAGTCGACCCCGTCCACCGGAGCGTCCCGCAGCAATCCCGATGCCTCGCCCGAGTCGTACATGGTCCCGCTGCCCGAACAGGCCGTTTCGGTGGGCGACAGTTGGAAAGAGCGGTTCGAGATCGAAATCGTCACGCAGGACAAACTGCCGCTCCGCGTTTCGATGCTGCGGACGTACAAGCTGGCCGCGGTGAACGGGAACGACGCGACGATCGAGTTTCGCACGTCGATCCTCACGCCGATCGAAGACCCGGCCCTGAGCGCCCAACTGATTCAGCGGGAAACGTCGGGCAAACTGACGTTCGATCTCACGGCCGGCCTGATCACCGGGCGAAGTTCGTCGGTCGATCGGACCGTCGTCAATCCGTTCGGCCCCAAGACCTCGCTGCGGGCGGCGGGAACCTATTCCGAGAAAACCATCCCGGCCGCAGCAATTGCCGCGGAACCAAAACCGGCCACCGTGACAAAGTAAGTTGGGTCGCAACGCGTCGTAAGCTGGAGCCGAAAGCGTCAGCACCCGGAGGCAAGCCGCGTCCCTCGTAGCGGAACTGGTGACAGTTCCCCTCGCGACCGGTGAGTTCAACCCGAGAAGTTCAACGTGGAGGTGGCGATTGGTGCACGGGATCAAGCGCGCGGAACTGTCGGTGGAATTTGGAGCGCTGCTCTCGCTGGCCGGGCAACTGGTCCGGGATAGCGAAGCGCAGGCCGTGGTGCTGTTGTGCGACGCGCCGTATCCGTTCGCCGATATCCGCCGCCAGTTGGACGATATCCGGCTCGTCGTCGCGACCGATGAAGACAACGTCGTCAAGGCGGCCGAGGACGACAAAGTCGACCTCGTCAAACTTCTGCACGAACCGGAAACGCGGCGGATGCAGTTGAGCCAGGCGCTTCTCGAAGCGATCGCCGACGAACTGCTGCAGACCGGCGACAAGGTCGTCTGCCTCTACCCCGGGTTCGAACAGCACGACATCGACACAATCAGCGTCATCAGTCTCGACGAGCACCTGACGCGCCTCACCTCGCGCGACTTGCAGCGTCTGGAAACCCAGGTGCCGCTGGAAACACTGCGAACCGTTGTCGACCTCGCCGTCGAGATTGGGCGGGAAGGGCGGGAAGGGAAGCCGGTGGGAACGCTGTTTGTCGTGGGCCAGCATCGCAAGGTGCTGCAAATGTCACACGAACAGGTTCACGACCCCTTTCGTGGCTACAGCCCGAAAGAACGCCATATTCGCGACCCGCGCGTCCGCGAGAGCGTGAAGGAACTGGCCCAGATCGATGGCGCGTTCATCATCGGGGCCGATGGCGTCGTGATGTCGGCCGGGCGAAATCTCGATGCCCCCGCGACCGATGTCCAGATCTCAAAGGGCCTTGGTTCGCGGCATTGGGCGGCGGCGGCAATCTCGAAAGCGACCAGCGCGATCGCGATCGCCGTCTCCGAATCGACGGGCACCGTCCGCATCTTCCAGGATGGCAAGGTCGTCCTGCGAATCGAGCCGATGGACCGGGCGCTCAAGTGGCGAAACGTCGATGGCGACTCCGCCGGCGGCGGCGACTGAACCGCAAACGCCCCCATCTCGGAGCGTCCGCCACATTCTGGTAGCGGAACGCGTGAGCGTTCCCACGACACACGCTCACGGTTCGACTCAGTCGCGGTCGCAACGCGACGGCCAGTCCAACTCTGGACGAACCACAGCGCCTCTGGAGAAAAGCCGCGTCGCCGCGGGGGAAGCCTCACGGCTTCCGCTACCTTCCGTCACGAGCTTCGTTCGCGGCAGGCGCGACCCGCTATCTCACGCGGCCTTGCGAGCGAGGCGTTTTTTCGCGCGGGCATCGGGCTCGGTCTTCCACCGACGGTGGACCCAGAAATACTGCTCGGGGGCACGGCGGATCGCGTCTTCCAGAGCCCGCGTGTAGGCCTGCGTCACCTCCCGCACGGGATCATTGGACCGGCAGTCGCGGGGATCGACTACGGCTTCACAGCCCAGTTCAAACCGGGTCATTCCGTGGCGGGTCAGGTCGCCATCGAGACGGCGGGCGTAGCCCACGCAGATCAGCGCGTCGTACTCGAGGGCCAGCAGTGCCAGCGATTTGTGGGTCGAGGCCGGTTTGCCAAAAAAGTCGACGAATACGCCTCCCGACCCAGCGTCCTGGTCCGCCAGCAGGGCCAGCGCCCCGCCGCCCGACAGCAGGGCGAGCATGTCCTCGTAGCTTCCCTTCTTGGCGAGCGGCACATGTCCTGTTCCACCGCGAAACGCTCGAAACCAGCGTTCAATATAGGGGTTGTCGAGCGTCCGCCCGATCACGCCCATCCGATACCCAAACAGTCCAAACACCGAGACCGCAAGTTCCCAGTTGCCGAAATGGCCACTCAGCAGGAGCACCGGCCGACCACTGGATAGCGCCGCCACCACCTCCCGCTTGTGGCGAAACCGGATCAGATCGGTGACGGTCTCGACCCGCATCCGCCGCGGCAGTTGCAGCATCTCCGCCACGAGCAGGAACAGATGTCGCCACATCCCATGCACCAGCTGGCGAATCTGTGCCGGGCGAAGGTCGGGGCCGAAAGCATTCTTGAGATTGGCTTCAGCCACGTGGTAGCGCGTCAGTCTGCGCGGCAGACAGAGGATGAGCGTCGCCAGGGCCGTCGCCACCGCTCGGCAACCGCCCGGCGTGAGAGCCTGGGCCACCGACGCGACCGTCCGGAAGGCGATGTACTCGCAGCGATGTCGAAGAGTGGGCCGCCCGTCCATGGGTCGTCATGCCGTGAGAAATTGTGGGGAACGGGATCAAAGCGGGACCCGCCAAACCTGTCCGCCGAGATTAAACCGATCCGCACCAACCGTGAACAGACGAATCGGCTGACATCCGGTCCGGGCGCGATGGAACGTTGACCACCAAGGCACCAAGGCAAGGCAGGGGAAGGAGAAACCGAGGCGAGCCGACCGTCTCCCGCGCCCGAACGTGCTCTCTTCGTTCCTCTTGGTGCCTTCGTGCCTTGGTGGTGAGAAACCACTTCAGCTAAAGCTGCGGGTTGACGATCCCGCGACGAATGGCATACCGCACGAGGCCGGCGACGTCGTGAATATCGACCGAGGCCATCAGTTGGGCACGGTGCATCTCGACCGTCTTGACGCTGATATCCAGCTTGCGGGCGATTTCCTTGGTGCTGTTCCCCTCGGCGATCAACTGGAGCACTTCGCGCTGGCGGGGGGTGAGCCGGTCGTAGCTGGAGCGCTCGTAGTTCTGATCGCCACCGGGGCCGATCATCGTGCCGTCCATCCGCCGGGAGACGTCGCTCGCCAGATAGACTTGCCCGCTATGGACCGTCCGGATCGCCTCGTCGAGCACGCTGGGCGAGACATTTTTCAGCAGGTAGCCCGAGGCTCCTCTGTGCAGCGACTGTAGAACGTACTCTTCCGCCGCGTTCATCGACAGCATGATCACCCGTGTCGCCGGAAACTTCTTGACGATCTGTTCGGTGGCATCCAGCCCGTTCAGCCCGGGCATCACGATGTCCATCAGCACGATGTCGGGCTTCAGCTCTTCCACCTTGACGACGGCCTGGCGGCCATCTCCGCACTCTCCGACCACTTCGACATCCTGTAGATGCCGCAGCACCAGCCGGATTCCGGTTCGAACAAGATCGTGGTCGTCGACCAGCAGAATGCGAACGGGAGTCATGGTGAACCTTCTGGAAGTTTGAACTCAAGCGTTTCCGGCTCGGCGAGCGGAAACGATGCCGCGATTGTTGTCCCGCCACCCACTGTCGAATCCACCGTCAGTTTGCCCGCCAGAAGCTGAACCCGCTCACGCATTCCCAGCAGACCCGCAGTCGGATTCAGACGGCGACGATCAAGAACTTCGACCGGATTGAATCCGCTGCCGTTATCGGCCACCCGCAATCTGATCGTATCGTTCCGCAGTTCAACTCGCACGGCCGCGTGCGTGGCCCCCGAATGCCGGGCGATGTTCGATAGCGACTCCTGGACCACGCGATAGCAGGTCGTTTCCACCGAAGGGGCAAACCGCGAGATTTGTGACGACAGCTCCAGGTCGACCTGAATTCCCGTTCGCATCTGGAATCGCTGGATGAACCACTGCAGAGTCGGCACCAGCCCCAGGTCATCGAGCATGCGGGGACGCAGGTCGAGTGACAGATTCCGAACCTGCTGAATGGAGGCATCGACCAGCGCCACGCTGTCATCGAGTCGTTCCGCGAGCGGATTCACCGCGTTGTGCCGGAGCGATTTCAGATTGACGCTCACCGCGGTCAGCACCTGTCCAATTTCATCGTGCAGTTCCTGGGCCAGATTTCGCCGCTCGTTCTCCTGAATCTCCAGCAGACGCCGCGACAGAAACTGGAGTTGGGCGGCCGTTTGTTCCAGTCGAGCCTCGATTTCAATGCGGTCGCGAATGTCCCGGCAGAAGGCGATCGCCCGCGGTCCCGCCTGGTCGTGAATCACCGTGGCATTGATCTCGATCGGAATCCGTTCTCCCGAACCATTGACGTAGGTCATCCGCAGATTGCGAACGTATCCCCGCTCGAACGTGGCCGCGACTTCCCGACGGTTCCGTTCCATTTCGCCCGGCCAGGTCCATTCGAGCACATTCCGTCCCACCACCTCGGCCAAACTGTTCCGACCAATCAGACGGACGTAGTTGCCATTCGCCTCGAGGACGGTACCGACCGAATTGACGATGCAGAACCCCGTGTCGGTCGTTTCGACCAGAGACTGATACAGCCGCTCCCGCTCTTCGACCCGCGCCAGCATCTCGCGGCGGTCGGTCAGATCGGTAATTGTGCCGATGTACCCGGTCACTTCCCCGGAAGGCGACCGGACCGCCAGCGCCTGTCCCAGCACCCAGTGCACATCCCCCTTCCGGTCGACGAAGCGGTACTCTCCGCGAAACACCTGCCCGGTTCGCGTCGCCTCCTGCCAGGCCAGGCGAACACGCTCGCGGTCGCCCGGATGCAGCGCCGTGGCCCAACCGTCGCCCAGCGCTTCTTCGCGGGACAGCCCCGAAATCTCTGTCCAGCGATCATTCACATACTGGCACCGGCCATCGACACCGGTGTGAAAGACGCCCGCGGGGGAGAGCAGTGACACCTGCTCAGCCCGCAGACCCCACGAGCCGGTGAGGTCGGCATCGTGGGCATCCGACAGCACCACGTGAATCCCCACCAGTCGCGCCGGTTCGCCCGCCGCGGACCGCTCCAGCCTCGATTGCTGCAACACCCGGCGGTAGAGGCCATCCGAACAGCGCATGCGGAACGAGATATCCAGCCGCTCCAACTGACCGCGTGCCGCCCGGAACAGGTGCTCGCGGAGAACCTCCAGGTCGCGGTGATCAACTCGGTTCTCCCATTCCAGGAGACTGCCGTGGTTTGCTTCCGGTTTTGAACCAACCAGACGACACCACTCCGCCGAGGGGTGAAATTCGGTCTGCTGGTAGTCCAGAACCCAGCTACCGCACTGCCCCGACAGGTAGGCGTGCCGCGCCGCCTCAGACCGCCGGCTCAACTCATCCAATTGACGGCATTGCGAGACGATCTGCCCAATCTCTGTCAATCGTTCGCAGGTTGAGTCCACGGTTGCATGGAGCGCGGACAGCCGATTGGTAAACAGCAACTCGACGATGCCCACCGGGCCGGTGTGGTCGGTCAGCGTGGCAAACAGCGCTGATTGCAGCCGGTACAATTCCAGTAGCGGAACTCGGGGGTAGCACGGCTCTGCGGCCAGGTCCGTCACTTTCCGGAAGCAATTGACCGGCTCGGTTCTGCCGAGGCTTCCATACCCATCGACGATTTCCGCTCCGATGCTTCCCCGCACAACCTCCGGCGGCAAACCTGTGGCCGAACTGGTCCGGCAGCAAAATCGGTCGTCACGCGCCTCCCAGAAGAAGCCGACCTGAGCCCCGGTCTCGGCCACGATCCGATTCAGCACCGTGATCAGCAGCACCTCGCTACCCGGAATCGAACCGGCCATGCCAGCCAGCGGATGATCGGGGCGCAGGGAGCCCCGTTCCGAATCCGGTCCGGTCGATGGCGGGGAAGGCTGCGAGAAGGGCATCACGAACTGCCGTCTGTGGTCAGGGGGCGTCGTTGAATTGGTCGGCACACCGGATCAGACCTCCCCAGACTGCGGTCTCGGAGCGATGTACCTGGTTCCAATGGGGCGACGGTTGGTCTGGTATCTCTATGTTCAGAGGTCGAAGTTATACCGTGTCGGGACAATCGAAACGGGTTCGATTCCGAGTCCACGGACAATCCAGGTCACGACCGGCAAGAACTGGTCACCAACTTCCAGATTTTTACGCTGCAGAAACGGCTTTTGTCCTGACAATACACACATAAATCATGGGTTGTTCCCAAATCCTGTTCATCCCGTCTGGATGCCTCGCCGGCGAATTCGCGCCGCAGGGAATTCTCCCATGCCTGGTCGAACTCACTTTGCGGTTAAGCCGCTCGAAGCTCACAGAGGGAAGCGCGCCTCATTTTGCGGCGCCGCAAATTGCAGCGCCGCAAAATTCACCAATCCGGCGCAGGGGGTTGCCACCGTCCCTTGTGTTGATTTGTCTACGGCGTTTGGATTCGTTGCGGAGAGAGTCCGCCCCCGTTGAATCTGGACAGAATCTTCCCAGAGTGACCAGATTCGACGTGAAAAACTACGCCAAATTGTGGATGATCAAACCATGGCACGGGGCTTGCTCATACAGATGGGCGAAGCTTCGAGCCGAGAAGGGTATGCTACCGGAACAGCAACTCAGGACAGATATTCGGCATTGAGTCTTCAGATCAGAGACTTCGAGACCGAGACTGCTGGTCGGAAACCGACTGGAAGAGACGTGTCGGGTCGACATGTCGGAAACGTCATCAAGAAGGGGCCTTCGATGAGTGGGAAGATGTCACGGTCGAGCAGCAGTTGGCGGTCGGAATCACTCCTGAAGGCGAGCCTGCTGGGTGGCTGTGTCGCCCTTGTGGCGGCACTGGTCCCGGCCCTGCTGGTCTCGGCCGCAGATTCGACCGCGTCCAGTTCGAAAGGTGCATCGGAGGACAGCAAAGCGGCATCGAAGAAGGGGGCTGCAAAGCCTGCGGCTGCTCCCAAGGCCGAGGCCGCTCCCAAACCAGTCAAGCTGCCCGAAAAGGTCTACTCGACGGGCTACACCGGCTCGGCCGAAGAGCTGATCGGCTTCGTCAACACCAGCATTCGTCAGGGCTGGACGGAAAACAACATCGGCCCGTCCGATGTGGCCGACGACGCCGAGTGGATGCGCCGCGTCCACCTCGACATCCTCGGCCACATCCCCGAAGCCGAAAAGGTCGAGAAGTTCCTGGCCGACAAAGACAAGGCGAAGCGCTCCAAGCTCATCGACGAACTGCTGGATGACCCGGCTTACGTCCGCAATTTCACGACGATCTGGACCAACCTCCTGATTGGCCGCCAGACTCCGGACCGGATCAGCCGGTCGGGTCTGCAAAAGTTCCTGCGGGAATCGTTCGCCAAGAACAAGGGTTGGGACAAAATCGTCTACGACCTCGTCTCGGCCGAAGGTCACTTCGAGGAAAACGGCGCGGCCAACTTCCTCATGGCCCACCTCAACGACGGGGCGATCCCAGCCACGGCGATCACCGCCCGGCTGTTCCTCGGTCGGCAGGTGCAGTGCACCCAGTGCCACAATCACCCGTTCAACGATTGGAAGCAGGAGCAGTTCTGGGAGTTCAACAGCTTCTTCAAGCAGGCGACGAAGCGGGAAGTCGAGAAGTACAACGAAAAGACCGGGCGGATGGACTTCGATTACGCCGTCCTCGAAAAGGGCGATGCGCCGGGCGACAACTTCTTCGAAAAGCGGAACGGCCTGATGCAGGTCGCTTACCCGACGTTCAACGGCACGCGGGTGGAAGACCTCAACACCGACCGCCTCAAGGAACTGGCCAAGCTGATGACCTCTGGCGAAAAGCCGGAAATCGCCGAAGCGATGGCGAATCGGATGTGGGGCCACTTCCTGGGCTACGGCTTCACCAAGCCAGTCGACGACATGGGCCCGCACAATGCCGCCTCGCATCCCGCTCTGCTCGAGCGATTGGGCAGCGAGTTCGCGAAATCCGGCTTTGACCTGAAGCAGCTGATCCGCTGGATCTGCAACAGCGAGGCCTACAACCTGACGACCCGGTTCGGGGAAACGAACAAGAAAGACAATCCTGCAGCCGGTGAAACCCCGCAGTTCAGCCGGGTCTATCTGAAGTCGATGAACGCCGAGCAACTGTACGATTCGCTGATCATCGCGACAAATGCCCACAAATCGGGCCAGTCGAGCTGGGAGCAGTCGGAAAGCAAGCGCCAGGAATGGCTGCAGCAGTTCGTGCTGGCCTTCGGGACCGACGAGAACGACGAAGCCACGACGTTCGACGGGACGATTCCGCAGGCCCTGATGATGATGAACGGCGAACTCGTGCGGAGTGCGCTGTCGGGCCAGAAGGGGAGCACGCTGGGCGACATTCTGAACGATCCGCGGGGCAAGGAAGGCGACAAGATTCGCCGTCTCTACCACGCGACGCTCGGCCGGAACCCGACGACCCGCGAGGCGTCCGCTGCGAAAAAGCTGATGGGTCAGTCGAAGTCCCCGGTCGAAGGTTACCAGGACCTGTACTGGGCGCTGCTCAACTCGAATGAGTTTATCTTCAACCACTAATGGTCCGTGATTTGCATGTGATTTGCGGTGGGTTGGGGCAGAGTGATCAAAATGGCAGAGTCATCGGGGTGAAATCAGCCCGGTGCCTTGGGATACGAAGACGTAAAGGTTGGCGAAGCGAAAACAGTGTTGGCGAAGCGAGAATACAGTTCAGGGTATTTTGAGAAACCTACGGGTAACTGAGGAGTCACGGCCATGAGTTTCGAGTCCCTGCGCACGCCGGATGGCATGTCGCGTCGCCATTTCATGCAGCACCTGGCGATGAGCACGATGACCATCCCGGGGATGCAGTTTCTCTCGCACCTCAGTGCGAACGCCGACACGGTCAAGAAAAACCAGAAGGCCTGCATCCTGTTGTGGATGAGCGGCGGTCCCCCCTCGATCGACATCTGGGACCTCAAGCCCGGCTCCAAGAACGGGGGCGAGTTCAAGCCGATCAGCACGTCTGGCGACCTGCAGATCAGCGAACACATGCCCGAGACGGCCAAGCAGATGAAGCATCTGTCGGTCGTCCGCTCGATGAGCACGCGGGAAGCCGACCACATGCGCGGCCGGTACTACATGCACACCGGCTACGTCCCGAACCCGACGGTCGTCCACCCGGCGTTCGGCTCGGTGGTGAGCTACGAACTGCGGAACACTCGCAAAGACCTCGAAATCCCCTCGTTCGTGTCGGTGAACGGCGCGAGCATGGGCCCCGGCTTCATGGGCATGATGCACGCCCCGCTGTCGGTTGATTCGAGCGGCAACATCCGCAACGCCGAAATGAAGGACAGCGTTTCGGACCAGCGGTTCTCGAATCGTCTGGGCATGCTCGAAACGATCGAGACCGGCTTCATCAACTCGAACCGTGGCCAGTCGCCGACCGACCATGCGGACGTCTACCGCAAGGCCGTGAAGCTGATGACCTCGAAGCAGATGACCGCGTTCCGGGTCAACGAAGAAAAGCCGGAAATGGTCGAGCGTTACTGCGGCGTCCCGTCGAACATGGGCGCGGGCCGCATGGGAATGATGGGCATGGGCCAGGGCCGGAATCCGTTCGGCATGGGCTGCCTCATGGCACGTCGGCTGGTCGAAGCGGGTGTGCCGTTCGTCGAAGTCGACCTGGGCGGGTGGGACCTGCACCAGGGTGTGTTCGACACGCTGAAGAATCAGCGGCTGCCAGTGCTCGACCGCGCGATTGGCGCGCTGACGAGCGACCTGGCCGAACGGGGCCTGCTGGAAAACACCTGCATCGTCTGGATGGGTGAATTCGGCCGGACGCCGCGGATCAACCAGGATGTGGGTCGCGACCACTGGGCCGCGAGCTGGTCGGTGATGATTGGTGGCGGGGGCCTCAAGGGCGGCCAGGCCATCGGGGCAACCGACAAGGATGGCGTGGGCATCGTCGACAAGAGCTACCTGCCGGGCGACATCTGGGCGACCGTTTCGCACGCGCTGGGCATTCCGCTCGACACCGTTCACACCTCGAAGAACGGCCGTCCGATGAAGATCGCCAACGGCGGCAGCCCCATCAAGGAACTGATTGGCTAATTGAACCAGGCCTCCGTGCGGGCCCCCGTGTTCGGAAACCGTGGCTATTAATGCCCCGGCTTTCGAACCGCGGTTTCGCGAGTGGGCCTCGAAGGTGTACGGTCTTGGATCTGGGCAGCGGGCCAGCCCAGCTCCCAAAGACGCGAATTCACCCCGTCCGGCAAAACTGCCTGGCGGGGTGAATTCGTTTGTGCCCCCCAAAGTTGTCAGTGGCCTGCCCGGTTCATGGAGTGTTCCATGCTGTGGACCAGTCTGATTCGCGGTTTCACCGCGCTCTGCCTCCCCCCGGAGTGTCGCCTCTGCCGGGTTTCCCTCGCGGCCGAACCGGTGGATGGGCTTTGTTCGGGCTGCCGGAAGGAGCTGACGGCTGATCGGCTGCCGGTCTGTCCGAGGTGTGCGGCCACCGTCGGGCCGCACCTCGACCAACTGCCCGACTGTGCCCTCTGCCGATCAGAAGGCTACGTGTTTGAGCGGACACTGCGGCTGGGCGTGTACGCGGG
>JAIXZD010000121.1 GCA_027489895.1 Planctomycetaceae bacterium | reverse complement strand
CGTTTTACGTCAAGTACGGCTTTTCGCCGCTGCTCGACAACCCGAGGCACCTGTACCTGCCACTGGCGACGATCGATAGGGTGTTGAAGTAAACCACGGCGAATCGGGGACGAAACGCAAGGCTGCTCGGTTGCTCAGTAGGGGTTTGGAATTCCCACCGAGCCACCGCCCGGAAGACAACGTCGCGCAACCTACGGCGCTTTCGGGGCCTCCAGCGTCACCGGTTTGTCAGGGCTGTCCTTGGCTGCGGTAAGCGGCAGCGACCAGCGGGCCGTGGCGAGTTTGCACAGACCCCCCTTCCCGTCCCGACAGTAGCCATAGACGACCTTCAGCTCGAACTGACCCTCGCCCGGCTCGCCCGTCGTCGGCAGGCGGAGGGACACTTTCGTCCCCTCCTTGGGCGGGTCGATCTCGAGACGGACACCCAGGTCGGCCGCAGCGACCAGCGGCTGATCGCCTGTGGCCGTCAGCGTGTAGAGGATCGGGCTGAGCGGGTTGAGCTTGTACCCCTCGGGCAGCTCCAGCGCGATCTCGATCGACAGCTCTTTCCCGGCCGCGATCGTTTGCGGGGGAACCGCCACGACGTTCGTGGTGTCGGGCAGTGCTGTGGAAGGTTTCGGCGGTGCGGGCGGAGTGACCCCTTCCAGCGGCAGCGTGGTCATCGCGCCCGTCGCCAGGTCGACCGTGCGGATCAGGTGGTTGTTCGTATCGGCGATGTAGAGCGTCGTCCCGGCGATCGAAACGCCCGCTGGTTCGGAGAGCATGGCTGGTTCGTCTGTCTTGCCCGGCTTTCCGGTCCCGAGATAGCTCGTAGAGGTTTTCTTCTTGGGGTCGACCTTCTTGATCTTGTGGTTGTAGCTGTCGGCCACGTAGAGCTGACCAGCGTGCCAGGCGATGCCCAGCGGATGCTGCAGCCGGGCGGTGTCGCCTTCGCCATCGATATCGCCAAATTCGAACAGCGACCGGCCCTGAGGCAGGTCGGACGTTCCGACGAGCGTTTCGACGCGGCCATCGGGTTTGAGGTCGATCTGCCGGACGGCCGAGCCTTCGCTGTCGACCACGTAGAGGAACTTGCCATCGGTGCAGATCCCCGAAGGCTGGGCGAGCGCCGCCTCGGCCAGCGGGCCATTGCGAATGTCTTCCCGGCTCGACCCCGCATAGGGGGCAATCGTCTTCTTGGCGATATTCATCGACCAGATCTGGTGCGGACCGGCCATCGCGATGTAGAGCGTGTCGCCCGCGAACACGAGGTCCCACGGGCTGCCGATTTCGGTCGTCAGCGCGGGTCCTTCCACCCCGCGCGGGTGGCCCTGCGTGCCCGTCCCCGCAATCGTCGACACGGTTTTGGCTTTGAGGTCGATCGCGCGGAGGAGATGGTTTTCGGTATCGGCCACGTAGAGGACTTCGTCGCGCAAGGCCATCCCTTGCGGATGGTCGAACGTCGCCTCGGCGTAGCTGCCGTCTTTGCGGCCAATCGCTCCGGTCCCGATCACCTCTTTCAGCTTCCCGGAGAGGGAGGTGACGACGATCCGGTTGTGGTTGCTGTCGGAAATGAACAGCCGGTCGCTGGCGGCATCGGCGAGCAGCTTGCCCGGGAACCGCAGCGGCGTCGGCTCGACCTGCTCGCGTTCGAGATGGAACGAGACGGGCGTTTCATCGAGCGTCTTCTTGGCGCGGTGATAGGCGATCAACTTGTCGATCACCGTTTCCAGCAGTTCGCGATTCCCTTCCCCGGAGACGTAGCCACAGTATTGGCCTTCCGGGTCGACCAGCACGAGTGATGGCCAGGCGCGGACGCCGAACTTGCGCCAGACGGTCATCTCGTTGTCGTTGATGACGGGATGCTCGATCTCGTAGCGGAGAATGGCATCGCGGATGTTGGCCGAGTCTTTCTCGTTATCGAACTTGGCCGAGTGAACCCCGATCACGACGATCTCGTTGGGGTACTTCTTTTCGAGGTACGCGAGGTCGGGCAGGACATGCATGCAGTTGATGCAGCAGTAGGTCCAGAAGTCGAGCAGGACGATCTTGCCGCGCACATCCTGCAGGGAGATCGGCCCGCTGACGTTGAGCCATTCGGAACCGCCCTCGAAGCCCGGCGCGGGAAAGCGCTTGGGGAAGGGATTTTGCGGAGCGTCGGGGTCTTCCGGTTCTTCGGCTGCAGGTTTTTCGGCGGCTTCTTTTGCTGCGGGCGACTTTTTGTCGGCGGTCTCTTTTTCGTCGTCATCGGCCAGCGCCACGACAGTCTCCCGAGGAGAGGTGCGACCGGGTTCACCAGCCACGACCGGCTGCGGACCAGATGGGAAGACGGGCAGATCGAAGGGGGCGATCAATCCGAGGGCCACGAGCGCCACGAGGAGGCGACGAGCGACGGGCCCGGACGCCTGGGGCGACCTGTGCGCTCTCGAGGGAGCGTTGCCAGTCCGGCCTGAACTCTGGCCGCCATCCGTTTCCCGACCTTGTTCCGCTTCGCGCATCGTTCCTTCTCCTGGCTTGGCCACGGGCGCCTCTGTTTCCTCAGCAAGGATAGTCGCCCGCCCACTCGCTGTTAACCGGCACTGGCGATTCGGTCGGCTCGTAAGAATCGCGTTGTTCCCGCTCCCAACCGACGATAGTATCAAATTGCGCCGATTGGTTTTCGGGAAGATTCGGTCATGTTCTCATTTGGTCGACTCGCATCACGCGATTGCTCCGGCCTCTCGCGGCGTGCTCTGGTGCAGGTCGGGGCCTGTTCGGCTCTCGGTCTGTCGCTCGAAGGGGCCTTGGCCCGTCGCGCATCGCAAGCGGCTGAAACAGCGTCCGTGGGTCATGCCGGTGGGCGGGTCAAATCGGTCCTGCTGCTCTGGATGTGGGGCGGCCCCAGCCATCACGAGATGTGGGACCCGAAGCCCGATGCTCCGGCCGCGGTGCGCGGTCCCTTTCGACCGATCGCGACGGCGACCCCCGGAACGCGGATTGGCGAGCTGTTGCCGCAACTCTCCCGTCGGACCGATCGCTTCGCCATCCTGCGGAGTCTGTCGCACAACCAGAGCGATCACAACGTCGCCGGAACGATCGGCCTGACCGGGCATGTCTTCGGCGCCAAGGCATCGGGCGGCATCCCCTTCCCCGGGGCGGTCCGGCCGAGCTTCGGTTCCCTCGTCTCTTACCTCAGTCGGGCGCGCACGGGAGACTGGCCGGGCTTCACCTGCATCGGCCCGAACTGCAAGGTGAGCGGCGAGAACCTG
>JAIXZD010000488.1 GCA_027489895.1 Planctomycetaceae bacterium | reverse complement strand
GGCTGCGGACTGATTGTCAGCGAAGACAGCCGCAAGAAAGAGAAGATTGGGGGCAAGGCGGAGAGCAGCGTCGCGAAAGCGAAATGCCCGAAGTGCAAGAACAAGTTCGGCGACAACCGTCTGTACGGACTGTAGCCGCCGCGAATCCAGAAACGGGATTCAGCAATCGAACTCGCGGGCGATCAGCGTGCCGCGGTCGCGGTTGTCGAGATGCAGTACAGGCGTTTGTTCGAGCGGAAGAACAGCTCGCCCGAACTGATCGCGGGCGTAGCGGCGAAGACTTCGCCACCGTCGCTGACTCGATTGACGGCCAGCGAGCGATACTCGTCCTCCGCGGCGAACACGTGCATGTCGCCCCGTGCGTTCACGTAGTAGAGCTTGCCATCGGCGGCGACGGGCGAGGCGTAGTCGGCATTCCCGCGGCCGCCACCACCCCTGCCGACAGGTTCCTCGACCACAGCACGATCGGAACCACCAGTGAGCCGGGCCTGAAAAATCTTCTTCCCCGACTTGGCGTCGAGACTGTTTAAGACGCCATTGGAAACGAAGTACAGGCGGTCGCGGTAGACGACGGGGGTACAGAATCGGTTCGCGTCGCGCCCGGTCCAGTTGACATGGGTGGATGTGACATCGCCCTTGCCGCCCGCCCGAACGGCGATCGCTCCGCCGCCCCGACCTTCGACGGCGTACACCGTTTCCCCCTGCACGACCACGCTGGTGTTGAAGCTGTCGGATTCGATCGCAGCGCAGTACCAGCGGACTTTGCCGGTCTGGGGATTGAGGCCCCAGATTTCTTCCGGGGCGCCGATGACCAGATCGGTCCGATCCGGGCTCAGCACCGCGGTGGCCGGGGTGCCCCAGACGTTGCCCAACCCCTCGGCCGGGGCCGACCAGACTTCTTTTCCCGTCTCGGCATCGAGCCCGAGGATTGCCCGCCGCTCGGGGCCGGCCGTTACGACGACAATGTTGCCGACGAGGATCGGACTGGAACTGGAGCCCCAGCGTTTCGGGTCGGAGTCGCTGCCGACCGAGGTCCGCCAGAGCGACTTACCGTCCATGTCGTACGCGAGTACGCCCGATTTGCCGAAGAAAACGAACACCCGTTTTCCATCGGACACCGGCGTGTGAGAGGCATACCCATGCGCGGGGACGCCCATGCCGGTGAACGAGTCTTCGGGCAACACCGCTTCGACGGATTTCTGCCAGAGGATCTGGCCATCGATGCGGTTGATGCAGACGAGATGCCGTTTGAGGTCGAGCAGGTCGCCGTCTTCAAATCCGTACCCGGAGTAGGTGGTGACGAAGACGCGTTCGCCCACCACGATGGGGCAGGAGACGCCTTCGCCGGGGAGGGCCGTGGACCATTTGAGGTTCTCGGTCGGACTCCAGGTGACGGGGGTGGGGGCCTCATCCGCTGCGACGCCTGACCCGTTGGGGCCACGGAACCTGGGCCAATCGCCAGCCTTGGTGCTAACCGGTCCCGAGGTGATGATCCCCGCGAGGACCGCGACGAACAGGAGACTTCGTCGGAGGGGATTCAGGTCACGCATTGGGGATGCCTTTTTCTCGTATTGGGAACGCCAGGAAATTGCCCGGCGGAAGCTCAGCCCCGTGGGGGCTCGCGTTTTGTCAGAGCACGAATAAGGGGGGATGTCGCAAGACGTGCGCACTGCTGGACGAGCCAGCAGTGGCACCCCCAAATGCGGTATGAAACAACGCCGTCATTCGCGTGGAATTGGCTGGGTGGGCTATTCCGTGGGAGGGCGGCGATTCCCGGCCCCTTCGGGCCGCCGTCCGCCTCCCTGGTCCATCATCTTTTGCAATTCTTCGCGGCTGAGCTTGCCGTCTTTGTCGGCATCGAATTCGAACATCCGATCGAGGAACGCACCCGGGTTCCCGAACCCGCCCGGAGGTCCGCCGACACCACCGCCGGGGCCACCCGGACCAGCACCGCCACCAAAACCGCGTCCACCGCCTTCGGCCATGCCTTTCAGCAGTTCTTCCTTGGTGGCGAACCCGTCCTTGTCGGCGTCCGCGCGGGTGAAGATGCCCTGCATCCGCTCGGGAACTTCGGCCTTGGAAAGCTTGCCGTCTTTATCTTTGTCGTTGTCGTTGAGCAGGCGGGTGACCAGTTCCTCGGGATTCCGGCCGCCACCGCCTGGACCGCCGCCGGGGCCACCGCGGCCACCGAACGAGGGGCGTGTTTCGTCCTCGGTCAGTTTTCCATCGGCGTTCTTGTCGAGGGCCTTGAGGGCCTTGGCGGCTCCGTCGATTTCCTCTGCGGAGATGACGCCGTCGGCGTTGGCATCGAGCGCCGCCATGACGGGAAATCCCCGCAGCATGCCGCCCGGTCCGCCACCGCCGGGACCTTGGGCCAGGGAGAGTGATCCTGCCAGGCCTGCCAACGTGACGACTTGCAATCCCACAAACAGTTTCCGCATGGCCTGCCTTCCAAAAGTTGAACGAGTGATTCCGAGCGTGTCGACGAGCCTCAACGACCAGAAAGAAACCCTCGGGGACGTCCAAGGTTTCGGCGAACCGGCGCGCCGGTTGCAATGTTCAGGAGATTCGATTGCCGAGCAAAAAGCGGGGCAGACTGCGGTGCCTGCGATGTTTGAGTTCTCTGGGCCAGGCGCTAGGTCGCGTTTCACCGAAGAATTGGAGACACTACTTAGGGGCGAGGGGGCGACACTCGGTTCTCGGAGGAGTCCCCTTTCCCACGCTGTCCGTATCTTCGCTGAGAGTCGAGATGGTCACGTCCGCTCCGACTGCATTGCCAGAGACAAGTCCGACAGACACCCCGACCATCGACCGGGGTCCACCCGCGTTTGAGTTTCGGAATCTCTGCCGCGATTTTGGCAAACTGAAGGCGGTCGCCAACGTTTCGTTTGCGGCGTGGCCGGGCGAGGTGATGGGGTACATTGGCCCGAACGGCGCGGGCAAGACGACCTCGATGCGGATTCTGGCGACGCTCGACAACCCGACCTCGGGCGATGCGTTCGTGTGCGGTTACTCCGTCACCAATGACCCCGACCGGGTACGCCAGTTGATGGGGTTCATGCCCGATTCGTTCGGCAAGTATGCCAACATGAATGTCTGGGAGTACCTCGACTTCTATGCACGGGCGTACGGCTTCAAGTCGGCCGCGCGGCGGGACGCAGTCGAGCGGGTGATGACGTTCACCGAACTGGATCGACTGGCCACCAAACCGATTTTCAATCTCTCGAAAGGGTTGTCGCAACGGCTGGGACTGGCCCGAACGCTGATCCACGACCCCCAGGTGATGATCCTCGACGAGCCGGCGGCAGGGCTGGACCCGCGTGCCCGCGTCGAACTGCGCGAGCTGATTTTTCTGCTGGCACGGGATCTCAAAAAGACAGTCCTGATCAGCTCACACATTTTGACGGAGCTATCGGAGATCTGTCAGACGGCCGCGATCATTGAAGCGGGCAAGATCCTGGCGAATGGCACCACGCAGGAGATTCTCGATCGGCTGCAGACGGGTCGCACGACCCAGACCAAGCTGACGGTCCGCGTGCTGCGCAACGCGCCGGTGCTCGAACGGCTGCTGCTGGAACAGCCGTTTGTCGCCGATGTCGTCGTGTCGGCCAATACGGTCTCGTTTGTGTTTGGCGGCGATGATGAGGCGCGGGCCCGGTTGCTGACGACGCTGGTGGGGCAAGGGGTGGAAATCGTCGAGTTCGGCGGCAAGACGGAAACACTCGAAGACGCGTTCATGGCGATTACCCGCGGCATCATGCAGTAGATCGTTTGTCGAAACGTTCTCTGTCGAAACTTTCGAACTGGGTTTGAACGACATTCCCGGCCAAGAGCGAGATGAGGATCAGGATGAGTACCGATGCGATCCCTGAGAAGCCGGGGGAAGGCGCAGCCGCTGCCGGCGGGCTGTGGGCGCTGGTCGATGAAGGGCGGGTGTCCGAATGGTCGGACCGCCTGAGCGACCTGTTCAACCCGATTCTCGTCAAAGAGGTCCGGCAGTCGCTCAAGAGCTGGACGTTTCTGGGAACGTTTTCGCTGTTGATTCTGGCCAGTTGGCTCGTATCGGTGTTCGGCGTTTCCTTCGCCGGGCCAGGGGTGGCTTACGGTCGCACGGGAGCGGCGCTGTTCTACGCGTATTTTCTGGTGCTCGGGTTCGCTTGCTTTCTGATTGTGCCGTTCTCGGCGTATCGCAGTCTGCTGCAGGAACGCGACCTGGCGACGTTTGAAGTGTTGAGCATCACGACACTGCGCCCCGGACAGATCGTCTGGGGGAAACTACTCAGCAGTTGCGCGCAGTTGTTCGTCTTTCTGTCAGCGCTGACTCCGTTCGTGGCGTTTACGTATCTGCTGCGGGGCATCGACATTCTGACAATCATGGGCGCGCTGGTGCTGGCGACGTTTGCGGGCGTCGGGCTGTCGATGATCTGTCTGACACTCTCGGCCCTGTTCTATGGGCGCGGGTGGGGGGCGCTGCAGACGCTGTTCGTGTTTGGCCAGTTGTTTGGCACGTTCTTCGCGCTCACTTCGATGATCTTCGCAGCCTCGGCCGCGGGCTCGATGTTCGCAGGGACCTGGGAGTACTGGCTCGTCATCCTGCTCTGGTTGACGTACTATGCGGGCTATTTCTACCTGCTGTATGCGATCTCCGTCGCGCAGTTGACGTTCGAGGCGGATAACCGGTCGTCGCGGATGCGACTGGCGCTATCGGGGTTGGCGCTGGTGACGATCTTGTGGCTCTCCGGGGCCGTGCTCTTTGGGCTGATGGGATCGACGTGGCTGTCGGGTTCGGCGGTGGACGAGATGGCGCTGGCCGGTGGCTGGATGGGGTTGTTCCATTGGGCGGCGTTTGGGCTGTTTTTTG
>JAIXZD010000514.1 GCA_027489895.1 Planctomycetaceae bacterium | reverse complement strand
AGCGACCGCCGCGGGATTGGGTTCTGATCTCCCCCGCAGGTATTCACGAACATCGCCATTGCGCCCGGATGGGCCGCTTCAATCTCAACCTGCGCAAACCCGGGGTAATCGCCGCACCAGGTCATGAAGCTGAGCGTCGTCGGATGGCAGGCGTACCCAAACAGCACGGCTGCCAACTGCCCATCGGGTCGCGTCACCTTCAGCACCGGGACCGAATGATCGACCGGGCCCACCAGCGGCACGCCCTTTTCGATCATCGCCGGGACATCGGCCTCACGATTGTTCCGGCGGTTCACCGCAAACGTCGCTCGCCCCACCGCCTGCGACAGCGTGGCCGGGGCGAGGTTCGCAACTGCCTCCGCCACGAGCTTGACCGTCGCGTCGACCATCTGGTCGGTGTATTCGGCGACGAGCTGTTCCTGCTCGTCATCGACCGGATAGTAGTCGATCAGATCATCGCCCAGCCGCGGACCGCAGTGGTTGTGCGAGAACGTGAACATCACCTGCGCGCGGGTCAGCTTCTGCTCGCTCGCCAGCCGGGCGAACACGCGGTCGCTCATCGAGCGGGGCACACCCTGGAAGTCGCTGGTGATCAGCACCGCCCGGCGACCGCCCGCATCCTCGAAGGCCAGGGCTTTCATCCAGAGGTCATGCAGCTTGCCATCGGGAGCGCGCTTGGAACCGTAACCCGCCAGCCAGACCGCCTTCTCGGGCGTGATGACCGCCTTCGACAGTCCCGCCTTCCAGCCTGGAGCAGGCTCCGCCGCCACAGTAGTCGCGGCCCACCCGAAGACCATCACAACCAGCGCCAGCGCTTTGCGATTCCCGCTCATGTCCCATCGCTCCGATCTCGACAGCCCGACGACAGGCAGAACAAATCCACCCCCCGGACACATCCAAAAGAAGCGATATGTTAGTCGGCCAGCACGCGACCAACAATGCCCGGCATGACGGCCACTGCCATCAACACACGGTTCGATGGAGAACTTCGATCGTGGCGAAGTTCGACGAGCGGCCGTAATCGACCGATGTCTCAGACGGCCCGCAAGAGTGGGCCGGGCGAGCATCTTGCGGCGGAGGTCGCACGCGATTCCGTCAACGCCCTGGGGCCGATGGACCACACGCCTATGCCTTGGCCGCGATACGTCAATACACCCGGAGGGAGTCGAACCCCCAACCTATGGAGCCGAAGTCCATTGCTCTATCCAATTGAGCTACGGGTGCAGACCGGCAAGGGTATCGAGACGGCTCGCGATTGTGAAGCGTTGCCGAAGGCGAACTCCAGGGTCGCAACGAGAGCCGCAGGTGTTTACCCCCAGAGCGTAACTCATCCGGGGACAACCAGACCGCTGTCAACGCTCCGGCTTCGACTCCGTGAGATGTTGGCGAAGGAAGGTCGCTTGTCCTGCCCTGTGCGATCGGATCACAATTCGGCTCGTCTTGCCGAGGTGTCCCGCTGCCCGGTTCATCGCTCTCCAGCCGCTCGGAGTCTTCGAAATGTTCTCAGCCACACGACTTCGAGTCGCGCCGCTTCGATTCCTCTGCCAATGCGTGTTGCTGTCGACACTCGTCTGTGCGTCGTCAGGAAACCTGCTCGCCGGGCCGCCGAATGTCGTCTTAATTCTGGGCGACGATCAGGCCTGGACCGACTATGGGTTCATGGGACATCCGGAGATCGAAACGCCCCACCTCGACCGCTTGGCCGCTCGGAGCGCCGTATTTAAACGCGGCTATGTGCCCACTGGTCTGTGCCGTCCGTCTCTGGCAACGATCATCACGGGACGGTACGCGCATCAGCATCTCATCACCGGGAACGATCCCGCCCCGCTCGGCGAACCGGGGGACGCGAAGGACGCGGCGAAAAAACCGGCACGGAAGAAAACCAATGGCGATTCGCCCGAGTACGCCGCCCTGCGCGAGCAACTGATCGCCCATTATGACCGCCAGCCCGCGCTACCCAAACGGCTCGCAGACGCGGGCTATGTCAGTCATCAATCGGGCAAGTGGTGGGAAGGCAGTTTTGCCCGAGGTGGTTTCACGGCCGGGATGACGCGAGGCTTTCCCCAAAGTGGCGGACGCCATGGGGACGATGGCCTCGTCATCGGTCGGGAAACGATGCAGCCTGTGTTCGAGTTCATCAACCAGTCGGTCGCCGACGAGAAACCGTTCTTCGTCTGGTATGCCCCGTTTCTGCCCCATTCGCCCCACAACCCGCCCGACCGGCTCTTTCAGAAGTACAAAGCCAAGGGGGTCACGTCCGACCATGTCGCGCGCTACTACGCGATGTGCGAGTGGTTCGACGAGACCTGCGGCCAACTGCTCGACCATGTCGAGTCGAAGGGGCAGACCGGCAACACGTTGGTTGTCTATCTCGCAGACAACGGCTGGATTCAGCGTGAAGACAATCCTAACTTCGCCCCGCGCTCCAAGCAGACGGCGTACGAAGGCGGCGTGCGTCAGCCGATTCTGTTCAGCCTGCCCGGCAAGATTCGTCCGGGAGATCGCGGTGAAGAGCTCTGCTCAAGCATCGACATCGCACCGACAATTCTTGGCGCGGCGGGAGTCGCTCGGCCCGCAGGTCTTCCCGGATACAACCTGCTTCCCGTCTTGAGGTCGGGCGAACCATCGCCTCGCAAGCGCGTCTTCGGAGAGACGTTTGCCCACGACATTCCCGACCTGGAACACCCGGCCGAAGGGCTGGTCTATCGCTGGATGATCGAGGGACGGTGGAAACTGCTGCTGACGTACGATGGTCACGTCGGCCCGCGATACGAATCGGCCAACCCCCGATCAGAACGCCGACCGCAGTTGTTCGATCTTCTGGCCGATCCGCACGAACAGACCAACTTGGCGAAAGATCACCCCGACCGCGTGCGGGCGATGGCCGCCGACATTGCCGCCTGGTGGCCGGCAACGGGTCGAACGACGCAGGAGACCTGGACCGACACTCCGTGAATTGGTCCGGCGTCACCCGCGCCAGCCGCTGGCCGTTCCACTATCCTCGCAACGCCGCGTTGGACCCGTCTTGTGGTCAGCCTGCCCAGGAGTTGCGAGTGTCGGGTCCCGAAGAGAAATCATCCGAAGAGCAGACGGCCGCCCAGAACCGCGGTGCGGGTTGGATTTGGCCGGTCGTGAAATGGAGCCTGTTTGCCGTCGTGGCGTTTTTTGTCGCCCGGCATGCGGAGACACTGGCGGGAGAACTGTCGCGCCGACCAGCGCAGGTCCGCTGGCCATTTGTCGCGTGGGCTGCCCTCGTCGCGGCCGGGGCGTGGACTCCGTCGGTCCTCTACTGGTGGCGGCTCGTGGGCAGGGCGGGGTATCCCGTCCCCCTCGCGACCATCGTGCATGCCTACTGGGCCGGTCATATCGGCAAGTATGTCCCGGGAAAAGCCGTGGCGATCGCCGTCCGCTGCACGATCCTGAAGGGAGTCGGGGTTCCGCTGGGCGTCTCGGCCCGGACCGCCGTTCAGGAGACGTTGGTCTCGATGCTGCTCGGGCTGGCGATGCTGTTTGCCCTCTTCCCCTGGCTGACGGAGGTGAGTCGCTGGGCGGGCCTCTTGGTCGATCGGTTCGGTCTCGTGGGGGTGCGTGCGTGGTTGTACGCCTTGTCGATCGCGGTTTTGACGATCGCCATCATCGTGGCGGGCAAGTCGCTGCTTGCGGGCCTTGTCCGACGGCTGACCCGCAAGGCCACGGACGATCACTTACCGACGCAACCTACGGAGGGCATGTCGATCCTGGAGACTACGGGGTGGGCCGCGTTCATCTCGTTGGGGTGGTGGCTGCATGGGTTGGCGCTGGGTCTGGTCACACTCGCAATCACCACCGACGGGCCGGGTGAGATGCTCGCTCGCTGGCCGGTCTGGACAGCCGCCGCGGCGGCGGGCACGACAGTGGGCTTCTTCGTGTTGATCGCTCCCGGTGGACTGGCCGTGCGGGAAGAACTCGTCGTCGACCTCACCAGTCCACTGCTCGGCGGGGGACCTGCGGTGCTGCTGGCGGCGCTCTCCCGCGTCGCCATTTTCGCCGGAGAGCTGCTCGGCCTTGTTGTAACGTGGCTGTGGGACAGGCAGACACGGGACAAGGGTTGAATCCCGCCGAGGTGTTTGTGCGTTCCTCCGGGCGCTTACGCTTCCGGCTCCCATGGAATCAGT
>JAIXZD010000008.1 GCA_027489895.1 Planctomycetaceae bacterium | reverse complement strand
TCTCGCAGTCCCACACCGCCTGTGTGATCGACGATACCTACGCCGAAGCGTTCCGCAGCATCTATGCCGAGGTGCTGATCACCGCCCGCGACCGCGTCTGGCTCGATCATGCGGTCGCCCAGGCGACGGGCAACGCCTCGAGCACGATCTTCTGCGACTGCGAAGCGGGGCTGGACCGTTACGTTGGCCCCGGTGGCGACGAATCGTTCCCCACGCCCGATGGTCGCCCCGGCGCGATCGTCCAGTTTCACGTCCCCCGCTTCAAACCCGACCGCGCGGCCCTGCTCGAGCGATCGCTGCTCGTCCGGCTCAGTCAGAACGTGCTCACCTGCCCGACCGCCAGTTGCTTCAACCTGATCGACAGCGACCCCTTCTTCAAACTGGGGCGGAAGATTGCCTACTTTGGCGACGGGCATCAGTTCCGCGACGAACGGTATGGTCGGCGGGTCTGGATCATTCCGATCCTCGGGGGGGAGTTTGTGATCGACCGTCGGTTCGGGTTCAAGGATGGCCTGATGGGCGGCAACCTCTGGTACATGGGCGAATCGGTCGATGCGGCGCTCGATGCGGCCGTGCTGGGGACCCAGGCCGTGGCCACGGTGCCCGGGGCGATCATGCCCTTTCCCGGAGGGATCGCGGGGAGCGGGTCGAAGGCGGGGAGCAAGTACAAGTTCTCGATCGCCAGCACCTACGAAAAATTCTGCCCCACGCTGGTAAGCAAACTGGGAGAGGCCTCGGCCGTGCCGCCGGGCGTGACCTCGATCATGGAGATCATCATCAACGGACGCGACCTGCCCACGCTCGTCGCGGCCACACAGGCCGCGATCGCCGCGAGCCGAAACGCGCCAGGGCTGCTGCGGATCTCCGCCGGCAACTACGGCGGCCGATTGGGCAAGAGTTTTGTCTACCTCCACCCGGAGAAGCAGCCCGCATAAAGAGCGTAGGGTGGGCACTGCCCACCAAGGCTCACCTGCATGGCCGACGAGAGTTCAAATGGATCGCTCATCAGCGCGGTCAACGAACGTCCGACTGCGTCGGTTGAAGCAGGGGGAGTGCCGTCCGCGGATTGGAAACGGGTGAGCAGTGGTGGGCAGTGCCCACCCTACGACCCGTTCGAACAGACCCTAATGCGCGGAGCGTTCGCTGCCGCTGATCGGCTTCACGTCGACCTGGTTTACTTCCGGGTGGGCGGCTTCGTAGGTCCGCCAGAAGTCGGCGGCGCGGGTGCCCCGCCAGTTCGACAGCGCGGCCACCACGTGCGAGTAGAACGTGTAGTGCCCGAGCACCTCTTCCGTCGGCCGGCTGATCGTCGTGTCGATGATGAACCGGAACGACTTTTCGAGCTGCGACCTCGGAACGTGAAACTCCTGCGGGGCAATGCCCATCCATTCGATGTGGTGGCCCGTCGCGATCACCTTGCGGAAGAGCGCGTCGTCGACCGGCTTCTCGACGGCGGCCTTGCCATCCATCCAGTTCGTGGGCCAGTGACCATCCTCAAACTGCGAGGCGATCAGATTGTCGCGAACACCCATGAGGTGGTCGCGGATCTCGCGCTTGACGACCGGATCGAGCAGCTTGTACTCGTCATCGAGTCGATACAGCAGCATCAGCGAGTAGAGCCGGTGGGTGCCATTGCAGACGCCCAGCCGCTTATGGCCGCGAATCAGACGCCGGGCCAGTAGGTCGAATGAAAGGGTGCGTCCGTCGGCGGACTGCCAGCTTTTCGTGGGGGCAATCCAGAGCCCGAAGGCCATGTCCGACCATTCGGTTTCCCGTTCATCGAGGCGGAAATCCCGCAGCGCCTGTTCGACGACATCCGCGATCGTGTGGAGCTTGTTGGACGGAGTGAAGACCGGCTCATCGAGCGACACGCCCGCTTCAGTGAGGCAGGCGAGCCAGTGGTCATGGTGGACCGAGCCGCCCTCTTCCACGCCCCAGCGGATGTTCACGCCGAGGTCCGCATCGTTGAGCAGCGGACTGGTATCGGCCCCCCACGCGGCCAGCCATTTTCCATGGTCGACGAGGAAGTCCTTCATCTGCTTTCCGGACATCACCTTGGGGTCGGCGAATTCCGCATCGACACCCCAGGCACGCAGCGCATGCTCGACGAAGTTGGGTCGCAGCCGCTTCATCTCGAACCGCGGCCGGACCTGCGCGAGCACCTTGCCCAGCTCGTCATCACTGACGAGTGTGGGCTCGTTGTAAAGCGGCGCGAGCCGCAGCGGCTTGGTCCGCGGAATCGGCACGACCGGCGGCTGGAACTTGCCCAGCAGCGGCTGGACTGGCGTAGGCGAAGCGAAGACGCCCGAGTACGAGACCAATAGCGACCCGACAAACACGAACTGAACAAGCCAGAACGCCTTGGTCGAAACGGTTCGGAGATTGCGGTTCATGGGTCACCCGGTGGGTGGAATGGTGTGAGAGCAACAGTACGGCGTTGCGATGCGGGGGTGTCGGCGACAGGACGAGTCAGGGGGCGACGATCGGCGTGCGGCGGCTGAAGATGATCGCCGTATTGTCTTCGAACGAGACCTTCCACTTCTCGTGGTCGCGCAATCGGCCGATCAGGCTCTGCCTTTGCGCCTTGTCGAGGATGATGCTGTTGATGCCGTAGAGGTCGAACAGATCGTCCCACCCATGGCTCACATTCATCACCGCCATGTAGTGCTTCCAGATGTCGGGATGGATCAGGTGCGCCTGGGAGTTCACGAAGATCCGCAGTCCCCGTGGCCCGGAGAAGGCGAGGATGTCGCCCCATTCCATCGGGTTGAAGATCTGCCCCTGAGGCGGATTCTTGCGATACCAGTCGAGCGCGTTGAGCGGCGTGTTCGCGGCCAGCCGCACTTTGACGCCCGCCTGTTCGCCATGAATCACCCGCATTCCGAACGGCGTGAACGCGAAGAAGATGTAGCAAAGGCCCACGAGACTGAGCGTCACCACGCTTTTGCGAGCGGCCGGTTCCTCGGGTTCCTCTTCAGGATCGACCGGTCGGCTCGCGGCGCGGGCGACGAGGATCGCGTGGCCATGGGAGACCAGAGCCAGGACGGCCAGCGGCGCCCACCAGACCATAAACCGCTGCGACCAGAGCATCGCGCCCGAGACAGCCAGCAGCGACACGAGCTCGGCCGTGGTGACCCGCCGCGGTGTCGCCCGATAGACAAACAGCAGCGCAACCGAGATCAGGGCGACCAACTGGCCCACCCCGCTCCGCAGGGTGAGCGGTTGCCATTCCGTCAGATCGGCCAGCGGAGCATACCGGCCGAACGTGAGCACTTCGTTGTAGAGCGCCGGGCCATAGGGGTTGAGCAACGTCGCCACGAAGGCGAGCTGA
Source organism: Planctomycetaceae bacterium (assembly GCA_027489895.1). Lineage (GTDB taxonomy): Bacteria > Planctomycetota > Planctomycetia > Planctomycetales > Planctomycetaceae > JAIXZD01. The sequence goes on along the minus strand of JAIXZD010000008.1, from coordinate 14,857 downwards.
GTCAGCACAAACAGGCGTCGGCAGGGAGCATCCTGCCAGACACTCCGCAGACCAGACCGAAGGGCCACATCCACCGCACGTCCCAGCGTGGCGACCAGACACAACCCCAGGCCAATCACGAACGAACCATGCAGGTTGGTCCACAGCAGGAACAGGGCGGGCAGCAGCACCCAGTTCGTGGCCGACCAGCGGGTCAGCAGAATCGAAAGCAGGCCGCAGTAGCAGGCGATCCCCGCCAGCTGCGGGCGGGTGACGGCGTTCTCGTTCCAGTTGAGCAGCAGGAACAGGACACAGGCCAAAAACCCCCAGCCGAAGCGGTGCGTGCGGAACGCGACGGTTCGCAGCAGGAGCGTCGTGGCGAGGGTGATCGAAATCGCGTGGAGGAACTGCAGACCCGCCGCCCCGAACAGCCGATGCGCGAGGTAACCGATGACCTGACTGCCCCAGGCGGTGTCGACGAAGGGCATCCCCGCCGACAGACGCATGATCGGTTCGGTGGCGGGAATCGCCCCATTCATCCAGATCACCCGGCCATAGGAGACGTGGCTCCAGAGGTCGGTGTAATGGAGATGCTGGAAGCTGTAGAAGACGTAGACCAGCCCGATCAACCCGGTCCAGGCGAGGGCCGAGTAAGGCAGTTTCAGCCAGTCGGGCACCCGCTCTTCGAGGCTGTAGGCTTCGCCGGGCGGGGCGAAGGGTGCGGCCTCGGAGGCCCGCTCTCCGGGGAGGGGGTCGGAGGCCGGGTCGGGCTGGGTGACGGGCGATTCGAGGGTGATCGACATCAGCGGCCTCGCGCGGCGCGGAGGGAGTGGTTCAGAAGGCGTGGGCGAAATCCACCCGGTTGATTTTCGGTCGGGAAACAGGCCGGTCAAATTCAAGTTGCCGCCGCGAGGATGTTTCCGACCGAATCGGTCCGGTTGAATGGGGGACCCGGTCCGTCTGTAACCAGGATGTCGGTCATGCCAACCGCACTGACTCATCCCCAACCCAAAAAACAAGGGGCGTGGAGGTTGCCCCCCACGCCCCTTTGGTACGTTTCCGAAGATTTTTCCATCGGTCGTCGAGCGACGCCCCGCCCGGTTCAATGACTTCCGGTCATTCTTACTTCAGATCAAACGGTGAGAACTGGTTCTCCCCATCCGTGATCTCCACGGTTAGGTCCGTGGTCGCGGCGCTGGCATACTTCTTGGGAAGGTCGTTCGGCTTGGTGCCAATGGAGTCTTTGGAGATCACCACTTCGTGGTGAATCACCGTGACTTTGTAGCGTCCCGCCGGGGCACCATCTCCGGTGCCATAGGTCGACACGACGAACTCGCCGTTCTCGGTCGTTCGGGCCCGCGGCCTGACCGACTCGGGAACCAGATCGTCCTGCGGGAAAAACAGAAGTTCCGCATCCTTGAGCGGCTTCCCCTTCTTCAGGACGACGCCCTTGGCAGGATAGACCGTCTCCCAGGGTTCCTTGCCCCCACCGCAGCCAACTGTCAGCGCGACCGACAACAGCCCCGCCAGAACGGTCAATTTGCGGCTCATCCGTGTGTTGAGATTCATCTGCCTTGGCTCCTGAATTCAGTCCCATCCGGGTTCGCGAATCGCGGGAGCAAAAACTCCCGCTTCCCCACGTGTCCTCGCGGGGCAGGGAACCGAATGTCCTTCGTTTGAGATGGGGCCTGAGGGCAACCGCGTTTCGGTCACCCGTCAGGCCGAAATGAAACCTGTTGACCCGGTCGGCCCCTCTGGCCGACCGGTGTCAAACGCTGTCGACTAGAACTCGCCCAGCACTTCACCACCGGCCGGCGTGCACAGGCCGATGAACGTGCGGAAGTCGATGTTCTCGCTGATGAACCGGACGGCACCGTCACCCAGCGTGAAGTGCGCTCCCCCGGTGTGGAACGAGTACGGCGCACTCGTGCCGTGCGTGCCGATCGGCAACCCGAGGATGGTCGTCGAGATTCCCGAGCTGCCGTAGGACAGGCCCCGAACGTTGTGGCCATTGGTCGCGTTGATGGCGATCGTGCCCCCCAGCACACCCGTCGCGGCACCCGTACCGCCGAAGATGATGATGTCGCTGGCCGGACGCGACCAGCCGCCGGCGTTCAGACGATCGGTCGAAGCCGAAGCCGGGTCGGTATCGACCAGGGCATTACCGCCGGTCAGTTTCCTGGCACCCTTGATGTACACGTACGGTCGGCCGGACGATTCGGCCACGGCCAGCGTGTTGCTCAGACCATCGGTGACGTCGCGGAACTTCTTGCCCGGCCGGGTGGCCTGTCCCGTCGAGGTGTCGATCGTCGCGTTCTTGGGGAAGAACCCGGGAACGTACGTGTAGGGCGTCGCCGAACCCGAGAAGACTTCGGCGGGGTCGGCGAAGGTGCCCGGCGCCGCGATTCCCAACGTCGTCGTAAAGACACCCGGGGCAATCCCGAAGATCGGCGAGTAGTCGCTCGTCGCGGCCTGGTTGGGCGTCCAGGCCGAACCGGGCGGAGCGGTGTCAATCACACCGGCATCCGGACTGGACGGGCACTGGAACGGCTGGATCCGGGTGACCGACAGCGGCAGATTCGTCCCCACGTTCCAGTTGATCGACTGGTTGTAGAGGTTGTAGATCGGCGCCTGATCGATGTACGGGAGCAGGTTCGTCAGCACGGCGATTCGCGTCGTGTTGGTGGTCGGCGGACGGAGGCTGGTCGGGACGAACCCGTAGGTGCTTTCGAAGTTGTGGACGGCCAACCCGATCTGCTTCAGGTTGTTGCGGCACTGCGAGCGGCGGGCCGCTTCACGGGCCTGCTGCACGGCGGGCAACAGCAGGGCGATCAGAATCGCGATAATCGCGATCACCACCAGCAACTCAATCAGCGTAAAGCCCGACCGCGAGGCCCCAGGCAACGACTTCGGAGACAAACGACGCATCGAATTCACCCCTCTCATTAGAAAAAAGTTCCGGGGACAACCCCGAACGCAACACCCCTCACAAAATCCACCCGAGCCCGGTTCGCGGGCGCTCAACCCGCGATTTCAACCCCAACCGGGAAAACGGCGGACTCATGCGAGTCAGTCCCCGTCGATCGGGCCTCCACCAGAATCCCCGAATCCCTCAGATCGAACCCAAACCCCCAAACGCCTACAAATCACTCACACTGTTAGTGATAAATTGTTCCCGAAGTCATTCCCCACACTTAGTCCTTGCCCTGCGATCGATTGCTCTGTCCCGGCAACGATCGATACCGCCCCGCCAGTCGTTCCATCCACGACTTGGCTTCCGGTGATGTCGCGCCGACGGGCACCCCGCCGGCCGCGACGAATCAGTCCTTACGACTTCGGTGCGTAAATCGAGTCGAATACGCCCCCGTCATCGAAGAATTTCTTCTGCGCGTCGTCCCAATCCTTCGCCACTTTCGTGATGTCGATCAGCGTCAGACCCGCAATGCTCTTCAGCTTCCCCTCGGCCGCCTTGGCCGCTTCCGGATCGATCGGCCGGAAATAATGCTTGGCGATAATCGCCTGGCCAGCCGGGGTGTAGAGGAACTTCAGGTAGGCCTCCGCAATGGCCCGAGTTCCCTTTTTGTCGACCACCTTGTCGACGATTGTGATGTGCGGCTCGTGCAGGAACGACACGCTCGGGTAGACGATTTCCAGTTCGCCCTTCGACTCTTCCACCTCGAGATAGGCTTCGCTTTCCATCGTCACATGGACATCGCCAATCCCCTTCTGGGCAAATGTGGCCGTCGCGCCGCGGGCACCGGAATCGAGCGTGGGCACATTCGCGTAGAGGCTCTTCAGGAACGCTCGCGACTCGTCGTCTGACTTCCCCTGGGCCTGCAAATAACCCCAGGCCGTCAGCAGCGTCATCCGGCCATTCCCCGAGGTTTTCGGGCTGGGGGTGATCACTTCCACCCCCTCCTTGACCAGATCGGGCCAGTCCTGAATCCCCTTCGGATTCCCCTTCCGCACGACAAACACCACCAGGGACGTATAGGGGAGTGACCGGTTCGGCAGCCGCTCTTCCCAGCCGGCGTTGATCAGTCCCGCCTTGCGAATCGCGTCGGTATCCGGCCAGAGCGACAGCGTGGCGACATCGGCTTCGAGACCGTCAATCACCGCCCGAGCTTGGCTACCCGAGCCGCCATGGGACTGCCGGAACGACAGCGGCTGGCTGGGGTTCGTCGCGGCATACTCTTTCAGGAACGCCGCGTTGATTTCCTTCCAGAGTTCGCGCGTCGGGTCGTACGAGACATTCAGCAGTTCCAATGCTGTTCCGGGTGCCGCACCGGCCTGACCAGCCCCGCTCGTCGAACTGGCGGGGGAACAGCCTACAACGCCCAGCAGTCCGGTCGAGACCAAACCCGCCCCGAGACGCCCGGCAAACTGTCGGCGCGACAACGGCAATCGGTTCATGGGAAGCGGACCTTGCGGAGCAATCTGCGACATGACTCAACCCAAAATGCGATCCGGGACCGATCAAATCACAAGCCGACCGGTCAGGAATAACTATCCACGACAAACTTGGTAGTATATCTATCGGCCGTCGGAATCGGTGTCAACAGCGGTAGTTTGAGAAACGGCGGAAAACGCCGACCGTCCGGAATCTTCGTCGCAGTTTCCACGACAATCCGGCTGGTTTTCAAAGATGGCCCCCCTGCCGGGGATTTTCTGAATCCCAATTCCTTGGGGCACTGGCTGTGCGACCGGCGTGCGTTCCGGCAGAATACATCAGCCGACCCGAATCTTTAGCGATTTGGTCGCCTGACCGTCATTTCCCGCCATCTCGAGCCTGTCCATGTCTCCCGCGCTGTTTCTCGTCGCCGCCCTGCTCGCCGGCGACTGGCCTCAATTTCGTGGCCCCAATTCCGATGGTCATTCCGCCGAACAGGCGACTCCGCTGGAATGGTCGGAAACGAAGCATGTCGCCTGGAAAACGCCCATCGCCGGGCTGGGGTGGTCGTCCCCCGCGATCGTTGCGGGCCGGGTCTATCTGACGACCGCCGTTCCCGTTGGCGAAGGGCTTTCGCTGCGGGCGCTCGCGCTCGACGCGGCCACCGGAAAAGTTCTCTGGGACCGGGAAGTCCGCGCCGTCGAGAAGACACCGTCGATCCACTCCAAAAACAGTCATGCCAGCCCAACCCCCATCGTGCAGGGCGAGGCAGTCTTCGTCCATTTCGGGGCGCTGGGCATGGCCCGCCTCGCGACGGCCGATGGGGCGATCCAGTGGAAGAACACCGAACTCGACTACCCGCCGCTCCATGGCAGCGGCGGCTCACCCGTGCTGCACGACGGCAAATTGGTGATCGTCTGTGACGGCAGCCGGAACCCGTTTGTCGCGGCCATAGACGCCCAAACCGGTAAAACACTCTGGAAGCGACCGCGATCGGTCGAAGTGCGGATCAGCCATTCCTTCGTGACACCCGCGGTCACGGTCGTGGATGGGCAGGCCCAGGTGTTTGCCCCCGGCCCAGGCCACCTTGGGATCTACGCACTCGACGACGGGCTCGAGATTGCGCGGGTTCGCGCTCCGGGCTGGTCGGTCGTCCCGCAGCCAGTGTTCGCACACGGACTGGTCATCTACAACCGCGACTACGACCACCCGGAGCTGATGGCCGTCAAGCTGGGCGGGACGGGGGACATCACCGAATCGCACGTCGCCTGGCGACTGGAACGCGGCGCCCCGAGCACCCCCTCGCCGCTGCTGGTGGGCGACGAACTCTACTTCGTCTCCGATGATGGCATCGCCTCCTGCATCGATGTGAAAACCGGCACCTCGTACTGGATGAAGCGACTGGGCGGCAACTACTCCGCCTCGCCCGTGCTCGCCAACGGCCGCATCCTGACCCTCAGCGAAACCGGACAGGCGACATGGCTGGCGGTCGGCAAGGAGTTTGCCACTCTGGGCACCAATGAGCTGCCCGGCCGTGCGTTCGCGACACCGGCGTTTGCCCAAGGCGCGATGTACCTCAGGACCGACACTGCGGTCTACAAGATCGCCGAGTGATCTTCGTCGTTTCGGTGGGTGGCGGCGGCGACCCTTGGTGGGGGGAAGCCTCACGGCTTCCGCTACGCGGGGACGGACAGAGCGCTAGTGGCTTTCGCTGGCGCAGAAGGCGTCGTAGGCGGCGCGGTCCATCAGGCCATCGATCGTCGCGGCGGGGTCGCCCTCGAGATCCAGTTTCAGCAGCCAGCCTGCTCCGTAGGGATCGTCGGACAGGGCCCCCAGGTCCTGGGCGAGCGGCGTGTTCACTTCGCGAACCGTTCCCGCAACCGGGCTGTAGAGGTCACTCGCCGATTTGACGCTTTCGACCACCCCGAACGTGTCGCCTGGCTTCAGGAACTTTCCCAACTTGGGCAACTCGAGATAGACGAGGTCGGTCAGCGACTTCACGGCAAAATCGCTGATGCCGATCGTCGCGATCGTCCCGTCCAGCGACACCCATTCATGGCTCTTCGCAAACCGTACGTCACTCATAGCACCGCCCTCGCTCCTGAAAACTCGTCGCAAAATCCGCTGGTATGGTCAGTCCGTCCCGTCGGGGACGGAATTCCGGTCGGGACTGCCGTCTCGACTGCCGTCATGAATCCGGCTGCCGTGTCGGGCACCCGGCGCTGGCGAGCCGACGGACGCAGTCCCAACCGCCCCAGAATACAGTGTCCTTCGCAGGAGTCGCTCCCGCGATTCGGGATTCCCGTCCCGCGGTGCGACGACCTGATGGTAGGGAATCACGGAGACTGACCGGATTCCATGCCGGAAATCTTCTCGATCCGCCGCTGGTGTCGCCCGGCTTCGAACTCGGTCCGCAGCCAGATTTCGACCATCCGCCGCACAAGCCGATCGCCGAGCAAGTCGGCCGAGAGGCAGAGGACGTTGGCATCGTTGTGTCGGCGACTCATTTCCACGGTGAGATCGTCGTGGCAGGAGGTGGCGCGGACGCCTTTGAATTTGTTCGCGGCGATGCACATCCCCATGCCGGTTCCGCAGATCAGAATGCCGCGATCCACTTCGCCGCGAGACACCATCTCGGAGACACCACGGGCGTAGTCGGGGTAGTCGACACTTTCGGCCGAGTGCGTGCCCAGGTCGATCCCGGTGTGCTGGAGTTCTGCCAGCAGGGCCAGGATCTTGGCCTTGATCGCGTAGCCTCGGTGGTCGCTTGCCACGGCTATTTTCATACGGGTCACCGCTTCTTCAGAAAAACGACTCTCAACCGCCCCGGAGTGCGCTACTCCGACCGCATCACGTCTTCGACGAGCGCCTGAACATGGCGCTCGATTTCGTTGGCACACTGCACATACTCATTCATCCCGCCCCCGATCGGGTCCGAAATGTCCGACCCATCTCGGGCGAGAAGTTCCACCCGCCCGGCCGCCTCGGGATTGTCCCGCAGCAGCACATCCCGGTGCTGCCGCGTCAAGGTCCAGACACGGTCCACCTGCGCAAACAGCTTCCGGCTGAGCGGCTGGCTGCTGTGGGCCGACAGATCGACACCGCGTTTCTCCAGAACTTCCACCGCCTCGGGACTGGCCGGGGCACCCAGCGCGGCCGCCACGCCCGCCGAAGTGACCACATAACCCCGGTCGATCAGTTGCTCGTCCGTGCAACCCAGCCGGTCGCTCAACAGCTTTCGGAAGAGCGCTTCCGCCATCGGGCTGCGGCAGGTGTTCCCCGTGCAGACGAACAGGTAGATGCGGCCCGCCAGTCGCTGGACTGTGGACGCTTTCACTACGCCTTCGTACTCGACGACGGCCTCCGGGCGCGTGACATCGACCAGTGTGGGCGGTTGAGGATACCGAGACGGTCCATCGTCAATAATCAACGCGACGCGCTCTCCCACGAGACCGGCCAGATCGCTCGCCTTCCGAACGACGGTCCCCGCGACCGCCGCCGGGTCCAGCCCCAGAAGCGGAGCCGGGAGCAGGCCCTGCACTGCCTGAGGTACATCGTGCTGGGCGTGCCGCAACAGGATGCGACCCGACCCGGCCAGAACCTGCCGCACCGCGTCGGGCAGCGCCGCCATCAGCCCCTCACCAGGCTGAGCGGGGGCGGCAAGCACCACCGGCCCAGGCCAGCACCGCTTGGCCAGCCGCGCCCCCACGCCGGGGGTTCGTGGGGCGTAATCGCCCAGTTCGGTCGGGCCCCGCAGCGAGAGAAACGGTTGCGCCGGCCCAAACTCGGTCGTCAGTTGGCGAACCGCCTCGACGTGCGTCGCCAGAGCCGCCACGAAATAGCCATTCTCGGTGGGCAGACCGACCAGACCGCCCTCCACCAGGCCCTGAACCGCTAGATGGATCACGTCCCGTGGATCGTCGGAGCGTTGTAAGTCGACGATTTGAGACATAGGCAGGACTTTGGACGATGACTTCGGAGGGTGAGCGTCAGGCGAACGCACTCGGGACCAGTGACCGTCCGTAGAATTCGCCACAAGGTATTATCTGGGCGACCCTTGGAGATTCAAGCCGGGCGCGACCCTGTCGGAGAATTAAGTCGGATCGAGATCGGCTTTGGCAACGTCTGGGCAACATCTCATGTGCCACGCCGAGAGTGAACATCCCTGACTGCAGCCCGATGCGCTCGCGGGGAGTCTGTGGAGTCGAGTTTTTCGCTGGAGACGTGAAACATCGACGACAGCGGTTAGGGAGCGCGTCGCCCTACCGCCTACTGAGTTCTCGCCCCTTGATTTCATCGACCCCTGACAGTGTCGGCTCGCCTTGCGTCGATGCCATCTGGCATCCCACTCAGAACTCTGCTGGTCGACTTGCTGCCGCCGCTTTTCTTGCCTTTCCTTGGTGTCTTTGTGCCTTGGTGGTCAATAAAAATCTCGCACCCCGGGCCTGTTCGCGTGGGGCTGAAGAGGTGCTGGGACATCAGCCGCGATTTTCGCTGGTCAGCGGGATCTGGACGGTGGCGGTCGTCCCTTCTTCGGCGACCGATTTCAGGTCGAGCGAGCCACCCAGCCGGTCGACGACACTGCGTGCCAGAAACAATCCCAGACCCATTCCGCGCCCCACCCCTTTGGTGGTGTAGAACGGTTCGCCAGCGCGGGCCAGGACTTCCGCCGGCATTCCGACGCCCTGGTCGCGGCAGACCAGCCGCAGCCGTTTGCCCGCAATCTCGGCCGATAGGGTCACCACCCCCGTGCTGCCCGAGGCATCGAGGGCATTCTGGACCAGGCCACGCAGGGCCTGCGCCAGGGCGACTTTCGGGATCCACAGGCGGGCCTGTTCAACCCCCGGCCCGAGCGTCTTCTGCACCCGCGCTCGCAGCCTGAGGCCCGACAGGATTTCCTCGAGCAACTCGTCGGGGCTGACGAGACTGACTCCTTCCCCCGAAACCTCGCCCGCATCGGCCGCCATGCGGTTGAGAATGGTCCGGCAGCGGTCCACCTCTTCACGAATCAATTGCAGGTCGTCCGTCAGTTCCGAGGGGGCGGGATTGTTGGCGACTCGTCGGGACAATTCTTTGACCACCACGGCGATCGTTGAGAGCGGGGAGGCCAGTTCGTGGGCGGCGCCACCGGCCAGTGCTCCGAGGGCTTCGAGCTTTTCGCTGCGGGCACGGCGTTGGTCGATCGTGCGCAATTCCTGTTCCAGCCGGGCCTGATCGCGTGTGAGGCGGGTCACGAAGTATGTGATGACGGTCGCGGCCGTCGCCACGGCGACGAGCTGGCCCAGGCCCACGAGTTGAGCACCGGACAGCTCCCCAAACGGGGTTGGAATCAATTCGTCGCGGGCGACCGGGAACGGGACGTGAAAGGCGATCAGCATCCTCATCGCGGCGGTCGCGAGGAACGTGAGCGTCCAGGCCCAGAGGGGACGGAGGAGCACCGCGGACAGCGCCAGATTCACGAGATAGAACAGGACAAACGGATTCTCCGCCCCGCCCGAGTAGTACAGCAGCCCGGTCAGCAGGCAGAGGTCGAGCAGCAGCAGGGAACCGAGCACCGACTCGACCCGCGAGGCCCGCTGGGCGACGAGCGGCTGTCGGCCCATCCGGTGGCACCAGAGGTGAAACGCGACGTTCGTGGCCGCGATGATCGCGATGATCACCAGGAGCGGGGTGTAGGCGAGCGGGATCCGAAATCCCCACCCGACAATCGAGATCGTCAGGATTTGCCCAATTACCGCAGCCCATCGCAACTTCACCAGCCAGCCTGGATTAATGACGAGCCGCATACGTGGGTCGCGGGCTGGTATCGCTTGCCCATCCGGAAATGTTCTCGCAAACGTACCACTCATTCGAAGTGGTCTCCTTGGTCTAACTGCTTTAAAGGAATGGTGTTACGAAGAGGATGGGAGGGTGGTGGCGGGGCGGAACAGTCGATTCGCCCGGAAGATCGAGAACAATCGCTACAGTTTACCTAACCGGACCACCGATAGATTCGTTAGGTCCGGGTCTCTGCGCGTCAGACCCCGGGAATGTCTTGCCTGATTCGTCACGGCTCGGGATCGAGGACGCTTCAATGCGGTTCCACCACCAGTTTACCGTCGCCCGCCTGTCTGTCGCCTTGGGGCTGGTGCTTGCCGCACTTCCCGCGGGTGCCCAGGGCCAGGGACGCTCACCCGTTCGGGACCCCCAGGTCATGCATGCCTCGGGGGCCGACGAAGCCCGGGCGGTTGAATACGGCGATTATCAAACCGACGGCCAGGACGCCGCCGACGCGATCCGGCCGATTTCGGGCGAGCTGGCCGAGGCGGCCTACCCGGAAGGCTACCCGCCGGGCATGGTCGACGAGAGCGGCGCCTACGGCCCGATGGACCCCAACCTGGAAATGGGCATGGCTCCTCCGGGCGAAACGCCGCCTGGCATGCAACCCTGGCCGGGGATCAGCCCGTTCGATCACCGCTTCAGCGAGCACTACAACGACAACGGGTTGTGGATGCACAACACGAACGACAGCCAGCGCAAATGGAACGGAGGAATCGAGTTCCTGTGGGTGGGCCTGCAGAAGATCAACTCCGACCAGCAGCGGATTGGCTACCCGATTTACCGCAGCAGCTTCACCCAGCGACTGCACCGCGACTTATCCGTCTTCAAAGACAACATGAGCGCTGCCGGTGTTCGTCCCTACCTGATGTTTACCGATCCCGACGACTCGGGAGCGGAAGTCTCCGGCTTCTGGACCGGCTCGCCCGACGAAAGCCACTTGTTTACTCCCCAGGGGCTATTTCCTGGGGCCGATAACCGGATTGCCGGCACGCAGGCGATCCCTGGCCTGTTGCCCATTGAGATTGCCCGGATCAATCAGGAAACCGGAGTGGAAGGCACCCCGATTTTCTACAACCAGGCCCTGCTGGCCGAGTACGGGGCGCAAGCCTGGGGTGCGGATGCCACGCTGATCACCACGCCGTTCCTCGGCCGCGGAGCCAACAAGGTCCGTATGACCTACGGGATGCGGTACCTCGATGTGCGTGAGAACCTCGCCCTGGTCGGGTTTGACACGATCAACGGACGGTCCCGCATTGAATCGATCGTGCGGTCCCGGCTGTTTGGCCCGCAGATCGGAGCTCGGTGGGACTTGGGTGGCGAGAACCTCAAGCTGATCACGCAGGGGAAAGCCGGTGTGATGGCCAACTTCGAGAAGCTGGTGGTGAACGCCGACAACTACGGGTTTGGGGCCAATAGCCGCATCGCCCGTGAATCCGAAGAAAACCGCCACCTCTCGCCGCTGCTGGAGTTCAGCTTCACCGCCGAGATGCCGCTGTTCCGACACATTCCGGTCCTCAAGCGGACGCCGATCGTGAAGGACGGGATCTTCCGCGTGGGTTACACCTACACGGCCGTCTACATGATGCAGCGGCCGGCGGGGATCGTCACCTACGCCGATCCGCTGCCGCGAATTGACAGCGACCCCACCAAGTGGAGCGTGCAGTGGGTGAACTTCGGTATCGACTGGAAGTGGTAACGCGGCCCGCGAGAGCCGCCTGACGCGACGCTCTCGATCCAGGTCAACGCACCGCGACCGCCCCGGAACGAATCCCGTTCCGGGGCGGTCGTGTCGCTTCAGGAGCGGTTTCCGCCGTCTTGTCGCGGAACGCGTGAGCGTTCCCACGAGCTGCGAACCGCTGTCGACATCTCACCGCGCCACCGACCCCTGACAGGGTCGGCTCGCCTGTCTGGCAACACCATTCGCCACTCAGACCACGAGATCAAGCCCGCCTTCGCTGATTCGACCCGGGGCCCGTTGTGGGGGAGCCGCTTCGCCATCGGCCTCGGCTTCCGGAGCCGGAGGGGGCGTGAAGGCCCAGGGCGTGCGGCCATCGCCATCGCGGTCCTCGACACTGGCGCCCGAGTCATCGATCTCACGCGTCTCGAACGCCACAACATCGGCGTCGCGGTCGCCCTTTGCGGAGACGGCCCGCGACTCATCGGCTTGCGTTCCCGTCCGCTGACTCTGCGAGACGGCGGCCTGACCGCCAAACACGGCGGCGGCGCCCAACGGGTTGATCGGCATCTGCATCGCGCGTCTCCCGAACGTTCGACCAGGCTCACTTCTCCACGCCGCCCCTCTGATGAATCGACCGTACCCAGGTGTGGTTTGCTTCACCAGAGCAATCTTGAGGCGACGGAACTTGGCGAGCCGACCCTGTGAGGGGGCGGTGGGAACGCTCACGCGTTCCGCTACCTTCGAGGGTATCTGCGTTACCGCCGGGGCCAGTCCAGGTGCTTGTGCAGGAACTCGTACGTTCCCTGACCGTTGATCGTGTGTGGGCCGTTGAACACTTCGAGCTGCGCCAGGCCCGGCAGGCCGACGAAGTCGTAGTGCCTGAGCACCTTGGCGAACTCCCATGCGACCCATTCATCGGGGGCGACGCCGTCGGTGTGGCCGCGCTCGACCATGAACGGGCGCGGCGTCATCAGGTTCGACAGTTCGGCGTAGTTCGCGACGTGCCCCATGTTCCATTCAAAAATCTCGTACTCGCCGGTGAAGACGTAGCTGGTGCCCGAGTCGACCGTCGTGTTCTTGACGACCCACTCGTTGAAGTCGGCCGAGCAGATCGACAGCCGATAGTCAGTCAGCAGCGGCGGCACGCGGACCGCCGTCTTGCCTCCATACGACAGCCCGTAGAACGCAATCCGGCCGCCATCAACATTCGGATGGCTTTTGAGGAAATCGAGGATCCGCTGGTGCTGCGGAATGATGTAGCTGAACAGCGACCGACCGAGCGGGTTGGACTTTCGCTGCAGAGTGCGGAACCGGTCCTTACCGCGATATGGGTTCTGCGGGGCGAACGTGATGAACCCGCGCGAGGCGAGTTCCGCGGCGAACGCCTTGTAGTACTGATACCCTTCGCCGGTCTTGGTGATCGTGTCCATCGGCACGCCTTCGAGGCCATGCTGGCAGACGACGACAGGCCGCTTCTCGCCCGGCTTCAGGTCTTTGGGGAGCAGCAGAATGCCGCCGGCGATGACATCCGGGTAGACGTCGAGCACGACTTCGTACGCGGTGAAGGCGGGCTCGTCGAGCACTTGGCGCGACCGCGGATTGGGCGAGATCGTGGCCGCAGGGAGACGGCCGATCAGTTCGTCGTAGACGTAGTCGCGATAAAACTGCGAGGTTTTGGCCCAGGTGGCGACGCTCGTGCGGTCGGCCTTGCTCCAGAATTTGTCTCGGGCGACGGCACTGCCCCGAACCAGCTTCTGCGTGTAGTCGACCAGTTCCCGCACCTGCTGGGCCTGACGGGCATCGGCCGTGACGAGCGTCTTCCCCGTCACCTGAACATCGCCCGGTTTGGCGGGCGCGAGCGGAACTCGCTTTTCCAAAGCCGCATGGACGGCGGGCGACCACGCCGGACCAGAGCCGTCCGCTCCTGAAGCAACCAGATGCAACTGGTCGGCCGCTTTCAACTGGTCGTAGACGGGTTTCAGCCGGGCGACTTCGCCCTGCACTTCAGGCAGCGTGCGGTTGACGATCCGTCCCGGGGCGGCGCCGCCCCGTCGGCCAGGTTTCGCCGCAGGAGGGCCAGCCACTTCTGGTGCCGCGGACGCTTCCACAATCAGCGTACGGGGCGCGATCAACTGGCCGATCTCGGCGTCTCCGAATTCCGACAGCAGCGACCAGACATTGCGGTAGATCGGCTCCTGCCAGAGCTCTTCGCGGGGGCCAAAGTAGCCCGAGACGAGCGTCACCTCGATCCGCGGGTCGCAGGCGGCCGCGTAGAGTGCGAGCAACCCCCCTTCCCCCACGCCCAGCACGACCAGCGGCTGCGAGGCTGCCTTGGGAGCCATCGCTTCCAACGCATCAATCGCCGCTTCGATCTTTTCGACTTCATAGCCGATGACATGCCGACCCATCTCGAACGCCTGCCGGTAGACGAACTCGCGGTGCGGCTGGTTCGTCATCGCGACAGTGGGATTACCCGAATGGGTCTCGTCCCGACTGAGGAGCAGCGGCACGAGCACTTCGCAGCCACGATCGGCCAGTTCACGCGGGGCCTGCAACTCCGCGGGAAGTCCTTCGGCCAGCCCTGCAAACTGTTCGGGCGTCCAATCGGCGTCGGGGAGGGCGATCACTCGGGCGAGGGCGGGGCCACGCTTCGGTTTGAAATAGAGGCCGACGCCGGTCACCCCTTCGAGCACGCGCCAACGAACTGGATGAGCCGTCCAGGCGGGCGATTCGGCGATTCCCGTGGATTGGCCCACGGCAGTTTCCAGCTCGAGCCCGGTGGTCGGGACCCGCACATCCACGGCTCCAATGATCGTCCGGAAGCGCTGGCGATTCGCTTTCACGCTCTGCAGGTAGGCTTCGGTCGAGGTGGTGTCGAGCGTCCACTTCGCGGCGCGGGCGGCTCGCGAATCGGCGATCGCTTTCAGGCAGAAGCGGTCGATGCCGTCGACCATCACGACATCGAGGGGTTGTTCGAGCGTGAGGGGCTG
>JAIXZD010000210.1 GCA_027489895.1 Planctomycetaceae bacterium | reverse complement strand
TTCGAGGCCGACCAGTCGTTCACGCTGTCGGCGTGGGTCTTTCCCACGTCAAATGATGCGTCGACGGTGCTCTCGAAGATGGATGACGCGGCCGCGCATCGCGGCTACGACCTGATCCTAGAAGGCGGAAAAGTCGCCTCGCACATCGTTCACCATTGGCCCGACAAGGGCTTCAAAATTGTCACAAAGCAGCCCCTGCCGCTGAAGACCTGGTCGCACCTCGCCCTCGTTTACACCGGGACCCGCGAAGCGGCCGGGGCGACGATTTACGTCAACGGGCAGCCGCAGCCGGTCGATGTGACCACGGGCAACAAGGTTGAGGGGACTCTCAAGACCGACAAGCCGTTTCATATTGGCCGCCGCAACACCGGGGCACCGTTCCAGGGTCAGATCGACGAAGTCCAGATTTACTCGTCAGCCGTCTCCCCCGATGACGTGATGCAACTCGCGGCGGGCCAAGCGCTGCCGGGCGTGAAGACGCTGCTTGCCATTCCCGCCACCGACCGCACGGACGAACAGCGGCAGTCGCTCCGGGCCTGGTATCTCCGCACGGTCGATCCGATCTCGAAGCAACTGCGCGAGGAACAGGCCGCGCTGCCCGCGCAAATCAAGGCGGCTGACGATGCGGTCCCTTACACCATGATCATGGGCGAGCTGGAACCGCGCCGTCCGTCGTACTTTCTGAAGCGCGGCCAATACGACCAGAAGGGGGACATCATCCCGCTGGGCGTTCCTGCTTCCCTTCCGGCGTTGCCCGAGGGCGCTCCCCAGAATCGGCTCGGCTTTGCCCGCTGGCTGACCAGTCCCAATCACCCCCTCACCGCCCGTGTGGCCGTGAATCGCTGGTGGGAGCTGTTCTTCGGAACGGGCCTCGTCGAAACGACGGAAGACTTTGGAATCCAGGGGGCTTATCCGAGTCACCCGGAACTGCTTGACTGGCTCGCGACTGAATTGATCGCCCAAAACTGGGACGCCCGCGCGATCCTCAAACAGATCGCGCTGTCCGCCACGTATCGGCAATCGTCTCACATTCGGGCCGACCTCGCGGAACTCGACCCTGCGAATCGCTGGCTTGCCCGTGGTTCGCGGAATCGTCTGCCCGCGGAAACCATTCGCGATGCCGCCCTGTTCCATGCGGGTCTGCTCAGTCCGAAAGTGGGCGGGCCATCCGTCAAACCGTATCAACCCGAAGGCCTGTGGGAAGATGTCTCGGTCGAACGCCGGGAGAAATACGCACCCGACCCTGGGGATGGCATCTACCGGCGGGGCCTCTACACATTCTGGAAGCGGACCTGCCCGCCGCCCTCGCTCAGCACGTTCGATGCCCCCGACCGCGAGACCTGTCTCGTCCGGCGTGCCCGCACGAACACGCCGCTGCAGGCCCTCGTGTTGATGAACGACCCGACGTACGTGGAAGCCGCGCGGAAGCTGGCCGAGCGAGCACTGGCCGCCGGTCTTGACGCTGAATCGCGTGCCCAGGCGCTTGTCAAGATCGTGCTCGCGCGAGAGGCGACCCCAGCTGAAACGGAAGTCCTCGTCGCCCTGGCACAGTCGGCCCAGATACGGTTTGCGACGAAATCGGCCGCCGTCGATCAACTGCTGGCCGTGGGACGTGCTCCAGTCGACGAACGGTTTCCGCGCATCGACGTGGCTGCCTGGACGACGGCCGCAATGGCGGTCCTCAATCTTTCGGAGGCGATTACCAAGCCATGACGACTCCCCACAGCCACCGGCCCAATCAGGCTGAGCTCGCCGCGTTCCACCAGTCCCTCGCCCGCCGCGCCTTCCTGCAGGGCGGTGCGAAGACGCTCGGCACGGCCGCCCTCGCCTCGCTGCTTGCGGCTGATGGCGCGGCTCCTGTCGCCCGCGCCGCCAACGCCCCGTCCGACCTCGCCCTCCCCACGGGGGCTCTCGGTGCACTCCACTTTGCCCCCAAAGCGAAGCGGGTCATCTACCTGTTTCAATCGGGTGGGCCGTCGCAGCTCGAACTGCTTGATTACAAACCGCGACTCAAAGAGTTTCATGGCAGCGAACTGCCCGATTCGATTCGTCAGGGACAGCGGCTCACCGGCATGACTTCCGGCCAGAAGAGTTTTCCGGTCGTCGCGCCAAAGTTCGGGTTCAAGCAGTACGGCGATCAGGGCACCTGGCTCGGTGAACTGCTGCCCCACACGGGGGGCGTGGTCGATAGGCTCTGCCTCGTCCGCTCGATGCACACCGAGGCGATCAATCACGACCCGGCCATCACGTTCATCCAGACCGGATCCCAGCAGCCGGGCCGCCCGTCGCTGGGCGCCTGGCTGAGTTACGGGTTGGGGCGGATGGTCGACAATCTGCCGGCGTTCGTCGTGATGATCTCGCACGGCTCGGGGCGCGATGCCAACCAGGGCCTGCTGGAGCGGCTCTGGGGAGCGGGGTTCCTGCCGTCCAGTCATCAGGGCGTGAAGCTCCGCGCGGGGGCCGACCCGGTCCTCTACCTTTCCGATCCGCCTGGTTTCGACCGCGATCTCCGACGTGAAATGCTCGATGGGCTGGGGCGGCTCAACGCGCTGGAACTGGCGCGCACGGGGGACCCGGAAGTCGAAGCCCGCACGAAGCAGTACGAGCTGGCGTTCCAGATGCAGACCTCGGTTCCCGATCTCGTCGATCTCTCCAGCGAAACCGTGGAGACGTTTGCCCTCTATGGCGACGAGTCGAAGAAGCCCGGAACGTTCGCCGCGAACTGCCTGCTCGCCCGCCGGTTGCTGGAGCGGGGGGTGCGGTTTGTCCAACTGTTCCACCGGGGCTGGGACCAGCATGGCAGCCTGCCGACGAACATTCCCAAGCAGGCCAAAGACATCGACCAACCGCAAGCCGCGCTGATCCAGGACCTGGCCCGCCGTGGCATGCTCGACGACACGCTCGTCGTCTGGGGCGGCGAGTTCGGGCGGACCGTGTATGGCCAGGGCGGACTGCAGGACGACTACGGCCGCGACCACCACGGCCGCTGCTTCTCGATGTGGCTGGCGGGGGGCGGGATCAAGCCGGGGGTGATCGGTGAGACCGACGAGTACGGCTACAACATCGTCCGCGACCCGGTCCACATTCACGATCTGAACGCGACGATCCTGCACTGTCTGGGGGTCGACCACGAGCGACTGACATTCCGCTTCCAGGGCCGCGACTACCGCATCACGGATGTCCACGGCCAGGTCGTCCGCTCGATGCTGGCGTAAGGCGAGGCACTGGCGGCTCGGTTGTCTGATCGCGGTCGGGAAAGCTGGGGGCTGGTGCGTGAGGCAGTGATTCCGAAATGCGTGAGCCTGATGAGGGTGGGCGGTGTCGATTGTTTCCGGGGTTGGTTACCGGCGGGCATCGCTGAGCCTCCGGGCGCTAACGCTTCCGGCTCCCCGTGCATCTCCACGGGAGGGTGCGAGACGGCAATCGCGACCTCTGGGGAGTCGCCCCTGTCAATCGTCATCGACTTTGGCGCGGGGCATCACCTGCCTTTCCTTGGTGCCTTCGTGCCTTGGTGGTCAGCAAAACTTCCCGCACCCGCCCCTGAGTTTGCGGCAGGTTCGTCTTGACCTGTTGCGGCCACCGCGACTACCGTCCCGCCCTCTCTCCCGTTTCCAACTTTCGAATCCTCAAAACGTCGCGCGTCCCGCAGGCCGTTCGGTTCTGCTCGCGCAACGCTTCGATCCCGGTTCTTCCCTGGAGCGTCTCATGCTCTCGCGCGGCCTCATTTTGGGCATGCTGGTCCTGTCTCTTACCGGCTGTTCCAAGTTCAATCTGCGCTCACAAAGCCCGGATAAGGACGACAAACCGGCAGAGAAAAAGGAAGACCTGTTCATTGGCGATCAGGTGACCGTCGCCGGGTTGCACCCGATTCAGATTGAAGGGGTCGGGCTGATCACCGGGTTGAACGGGACCGGCGAAGATCCGCCCCCCTCGATGTATCGCACGATGATTTACGACGACATGCGGAAGCGCGGGATTCAAAACCCGAACCGCCTGCTCCAGTCACCCAACACGGCCCTCGTTCTGGTTCGAGCCGCACTGCCGCCGGTTATCCAGATGGGGGATCGCTTCGACCTGGAAATCGTACTGCCGGAAAACTCGCAGGCCACGAGCCTCGAAGGCGGTTTCCTGCTGGAGTGCCGTCTTGCCGAACAGGCAATCACCCCCGGCGGCCGGGCGGTGAGTGGTCACGTTCTCGCCAAGGCCGAAGGGCCTGTTCTCGTGTCGTTCAACGACAGCGACGAGGTCTCGAAATCGTCGGGCAAGAAGCGCGGGAAGATTCTGGGTGGAGCGGTCTACACCGGTGGTCTCGAAAAGAAAGAGCGGCGGCTGGGCCTTTACCTCAGAAACGAGTATCGCAACGTTCGTAATGCCAAACGCATTTCCGACCGGATCGGCCAGCGGTTCCACTACTTCGACGAAGGGATCAAGCGGCCGCTCGCCAAGGCAACGACCGATCAGCACATCGAGCTGAAGGTTCACCCGAAGTACAAGGACAACTACATCCGCTTCGTGCAGGTGATTCGGGCGATCTCGCTGCATGAAACACCGGTGGAACGTCATGCCCGCATGGAGCGGCTGAAGAAGCAGTTACAGAACCCCAGGCTCGCGTCTCGCGCGGCGATGGAACTGGAAGCGATTGGCACGGAAGGCATCCCCATTCTCAAAGAGGGGCTGAAAAGCCGCAGTCTGGAAGTGCGGTTCTATGCGGCCGATGCACTGGCTTACCTCGGCGATCATGCGGGCTTGCCCGCGCTCGTCGAAGCGGCCGAGAAGGAACCGGCGTTCCGTGTCTTCGCCCTCGCGGCGATGACGACACTTGACGATTCCGACACGCATGCCGCGCTGCAGGACCTGATGAACGAGTATGGCGATCCCATGGAGCGGGCCGTGCTGACGGTTGATCGCAATCAGCCGCTCGCTTCGCTGGCATCCGAGGAATCACTGGAGCCTGGGGCGAAAGCGAACGACAAGAAGCCCGGCAAGGGGGAATCGACGCAACAGTATGAGACCGATGCCCAGGGTCGCATTCGCCATGGTGCCGAACTCCGGTATGGGGCGTTCCGGGCACTGCGGACACTGGACGCGAATCATCCGATCCTGCACCCCGAACGCGTCGGAGAACTGTTCACCCTGCATGCGCTGCCCACGACCGGCGAGCCGATGGTCCATCTGTCTCGCCACCGCGTTCAGGAAGTCGTCCTCTTCGGTGCCGACCAGAAACTTCGAACCCCGATCGCCCTCTCAGCAGGTCGTGGAATCGTGATTCAGGCAGCGTCCGGTGCGGACAGCGTGACGATCAGCAAGTTCACGCCCGGCAAGCCCGACGAGATCAAGACTTGTTCGACGCGTCTGATTGAAATCATTCGTGCGGCGGGTCAATTGGAAGCGACCTACCCCGACATTGCCCAGATGCTCGTCCAGGCCGAGAACCAGGGGAACATTCCCGGGCGGCTGGAACTCGATGCGTTGCCACAAGCGGGCCGGATTTATCACCGGTCCCCCATCGACATCGAGTTGTCTGGTCCCGATGATCGGGAAACACGCACGACGGTGGGCAATCGCAACCTGATTCCCAACATCTTCAGCCCCATCGAAATCGGTGGTCGCGGCAAGTCTTCTGGTCCCTCGTCAGCAGACCTCGAAAGCCTGGGGGCCGAGTCGGATGGCGGCGAGGCGAGCTTCTCGGATGTCAGTGAAGATGAGGACGCCGAGGCTTCGGAGCCCGAGAAGAAGCCCGGATTCATGTCGCGTGTCTTCAAGAACCCGTTCAAGGGGCTGTCGAAAGCGCCGGACCAGGCCGAACCGGAGTTAATGCTGGAATCGCCGGTCGATGGAGAATGACCGGAGGACTGCCTGATGACTTAAGGCCGAATGCCTGATGTTGTATTGGCGGTGTATGTGATTGTTACTGGCCTTAATAGATATCAGATACTGTTAGCTCCTTAAGTTTCCCATGCTCAAGAGCCTCGAGATCTTCGGCTTCAAGAGCTTTGCCGACCGCACCCGCTTCGACTTCTCCACCGGGGTTACCGGAGTGGTTGGGCCGAACGGGAGCGGCAAGAGCAACGTCGTCGACTCGATCAAGTGGCTTCTGGGGGACCAGAGTCCCAAAAGTCTTCGCGGCAAGGAGATGACGGACGTCATCTTCAATGGCTCGGCGACGCGTAAGCCTGCGGGGTTCGCCGAAGCGACGCTGACGTTCGACAACACCCGGCGACTGCTCTCTGTCGACGCGGATGAAGTGAGCGTGGGTCGGCGCATCTACCGCAGCGGCGAAGCCGAGTACCTCGTCAACCGCCTGCCTGCCCGGCTGAAGGATGTCAAAGACCTGTTTCTTGGCACCGGGGCGGGTGCCTCGGCCTACAGCATCATCGAGCAGGGCCGCGTCGATCAGCTCTTGCAGGCGACGAACGTCAATCGCCGGATCGTGTTTGAAGAGGCGGCTGGCATCAGTCGCTTCCGGGCGAAAAAAGTTGATGCCGAACGCAAACTCGAACGGGTCGCACAGAACCTGCTGCGCCTCTCGGATATCGTTCAGGAAGTCGAGAAGCAGCGGAACAATGTCCGTTCGCAAGCGACCCGGGCTGCACGCTACCGGCAGCTCACCCATGAACTGCGGGTGCTGCGGATCGGTCTCGCCGCCGATGAAGTCCGCTTGATTCGCGATGAAGTCGACCAACTGGCCGCCCGGCGTCTGGAACTGCAGGGCGAGTGCGATCAGTTGGCCGGCAAAGCGCAAGACTACGAGGCCCGTCAACGCGAGGCCGACGCGCAACTGACGCAGGCCGAGGATGCCCTTCGCGAAGCCGAGCGACTTCAGGCCGAACATCGGGAAGCGGTGGCGGGGCTGGATGCGACGCGCAAGCACCATCTCACCCGGCAGCAGGAACTCGACGCCGATTTTCATCGGCTGCAGAATCAGCAGGAAGAGCTGCTTGATCGTTCGCGTCAGGTGACGGGCGAACTCGAGCAGACGGTCGACCATCTCCAGCGGTTTGGCGAAGAGGTCGAACAGCGGCGGGCCCGCTTGCGCGATCAAGAAGCCGCGATTGGCGAGGCGATCCGCGATTCGGAAAGCCGTCGCGAACTGGTCGAACAGCATCGCCAGGCGATGCTCGCCGGCGTGCGGAAAGCCTCGGCCTATGAAAGCCGGGTCTCCACGCTCGCGGGCCACCGGGACAATCTCGCGACCGAGCGGCAGCGCGTTCAACAGCGCCAACGCAAACTCGCCGACCAGCTCATTCAGACGCAGGATCAGCTCGCGCGGGTCGAGGCCGATCTGATTCTGGCGGAATCTCGACTGAACCATCGCAAGGGGGATCTGGCGGGACTTCTGACCGAGCGACATCACCTGCTGGAAGAGCAGGCCCAACGACAGCAAAAGCTCCTGGAACTGCGCGAGCAGCGCGGGGCGCTCCAGGCGCGGAAAGCGGTCCTCGAGGATCTGGAGCTGAGACAGGAAGGCCTGGGCGTCGGGGTGAAAGAGATTCTGGCGCGGGCTCGAGCCGCCGAAGGTCCACCCTGGAACAATGTCCTGGGACACGTCGTCGAACTGCTCGATGTGGAACTCGACCAGGCGGCCTTGCTGGAAGTCGCCTTAGGGCAGCGGGCTCAGTTGATCGTCCTCGACGATGCCGCGCCGCTGCTGGTGTTCCTCAATGACGGGAACTGCCGCATTGCCGGACGGGTCGGGTTCCTCGCCATTCCCGATGCGCACGCCGGTGGAGCCGATCTCGCCCGGGGCATTCCCGCCAGTGCCACGCCGGTCGTCGACTTGGAGGGGCAGCCGGGAGTCGTCTGCCGGGCCGACCAGCTCGTCCGTAGCCCCGGCCCCATTGCGCGACTGGCGGAAAGCCTGCTCTCCGATACCTGGATTGTCGAAACCCTGGCCGATGCCCTGCGATTGGCGGCAACGGCCACATCACCCGTCCGGTTCGTCACGCGCCAGGGGGAACTGCTCGATTCCTCCGGCGTGCTCTACGTGGGATCGGTGCGCGGGGAGACGGCGCTCGTTTCGCGCCGGAGCGAACTCCGGGGAATCAAGACCGATCTGCAGCGGCTCGACCGCCAGACGCAGGGTGAAGACCAGGCCCGCTTGCGGGCGTCCGAACGGCTCACCGCGCTCGATGCTGAAGTCGAATCGCACAGAAGCGATGTCGACTTGTTGACCCAGCAGGCGAACGATGTCCGGGCACGGGTGACCAACCAGCGGATTGACATCGACCGACTGCAGCGCGATCTGGACGACTGCGAAGCCGACCTCGCCCGAAATCTGACGGAACTCGACGACACCACCCGCCGGGCGGCCGAAGCGGAACGCGAACTGCTTGCGGAACGGGAGCATCTGGACGCCCTGCAAACGCGGCTCGCTCAGGTCGAGACCGATGTCAACTCCGGGGAACGACTCCTCGCCGAGCAACGCGACGCCCTCGCCCGCGAACAACTCGAACTGGCCCAGCAGGAAGAGCGGCTCAGCACACTCGCCAGCGCCAAGACACGTCTCGACCAAGAGCGGCTGCAGCGCGACATGCATCGGGCCGACGCGCAGCGGCGGTTCGATTCCATCACGGCCCGCCGGGAGCAGATCGCACAGGAACTCGCCGAGACCGACTCCCGTCTGGAGTTGCTCCTCGCGGGCCGCGACGAGATCGCCACGGCCGTCGCCGAGGCACAGGAAGCCCGTGACGCGATCCGCCGCGACCGGGGTCAGGTCAACGATGCCGAGATTCGCGAACGGCACCGGCTGCGCGAACTCCGCGACGAACTGCACAAGCTCGACCTGCGGGAAACGGAACTGAAGCATCAGGTCACGACGCTCGGCGAACGACTCCACGAGGAGTATCAGCTCGATCTCAGCGACCTCATCGCGGGAGACCAGTCCGCCCGCGGCGCGTGGGACCAGCTCGTGAAGGAACACGCGGCCGCGCGCAGCGAAGAGACCAGCCACGGGCAGGATGAAGACCCGTTTCCAGCGGCTCCCGTCGAAGAGGAAGCCCTGCGTGCCGCTGTGGAAGAGCGGATCAACCGCGCCCGTCGCCGCCTCAAATCGATCGGCCAGGTCAACACCGAGAGCCTCAAGGAACTCGACGACCTCGAAACCCGCTACATTCGACTCAGCACGCAGTTGCAAGACCTCGTCGAAGCGCGAAACACACTCGACGAGATCATTCGACGGATCAATACCGAGAGCAAACGGCTGTTCATCGAGACCTTTGAACAGATCCGCATCCAGTTCCAGGAGCTGTTCCGGAAACTGTTCGGCGGTGGCGAAGGCGACGTCCTGCTGGAAGACCCCAACGACATGCTGGAATGCGGGATCGAGATCGTCGCCCGGCCTCCGGGAAAAGAACTCCGCAGCATCTCGCTGCTGTCCGGGGGCGAGAAAACGTTGACGGCCGTGGCGCTTCTGCTCGCGATCTTCCAGAGTAAGCCCAGCCCGTTCTGCCTGCTCGACGAGGTCGACGCCGCGCTCGACGAAGGGAACGTCGAGCGGTACATGAACGTCATTCGCGAGTTCCAGAAGTTCACCCAGTTCATCGTGATCACGCACAACAAGCGGACGATGAGCGCGGCGGATGTGCTCTACGGGATCACGATGGAAGAGGCGGGCGTCTCCAAACGCATGTCGGTCCGCTTCGACGACATCACCGAAGACGGCAATTTCAAAACCGACCAGTCCCAAGCGGCCTAGTTCGCGCACGGCCGCCCCAAGCCGCTCTCCTCAAGGTAGCAGAAGCCGTGAGGCTTCCCCCCGCGCAGCGGCCGCAACCAGCTACCCAGCGTTCGTCGAACCAACCCCAGCTGAAGGCCTCTCTCCCTATTTGAGAACGAGGACCGAGCTGGGGAAGTTCGCCGAACCAACTACTTCAGCGTGAACGCCGGCAGCGGCACAATCTGCCCGCCCTTGAGGGCCGACTCATGCGCGCAGATCCCCACGCAGGTCCAGTTCGCGCTCGTCCGCGCGTTCGGCCACGGATCGCGATCCGCCAGCAGCGCCTGCACCATCTCGT
>JAIXZD010000021.1 GCA_027489895.1 Planctomycetaceae bacterium | reverse complement strand
GGAACGCCGAGCGTGGTCGCAGCACTGCCGGCCTTCACCAGCAGACTGTCCACATGTCCGTGGTAGCAGCCAGCAAACTTGACGATTTTGTCGCGCTTTGTGAACCCGCGGGCCACCCGCACGGCCGACATGGCCGCCTCGGTTCCCGAATTGACCATGCGCACTTTTTCGATCGACGGCACCGCGGCGACGACGAGTTCCGCCAGTTCCGATTCGAGTTCAGTGGGCGCACCAAAACTGGTCCCCAGTTCCAGGGCCCGAGTGATCGCGTCGACAATCGCGGGGTGACGGTGCCCGAGGATATGCGGCCCCCACGAGCCGATGTAGTCGATGTAGCGATTGCCATCGACATCCCAGAGGTATGCCCCCTCGCCCTTCCGCATGAAAATCGGTTCACCACCGACGCCGCCAAACGCCCGGGCGGGCGAGTTCACGCCGCCGGGAATCACCTGACGGGCACGGGCGAAAAGCTGCTGACTGGTCGTTCTCGACATTGTCTTGGTACCGCGTTCGGGATGAAGCTCTGACGTTCCGGGACTGTAACGCGAACCATGGCAGAGCGTCGACGAAGCGGACGTGTCGAACGCGAACGTCCGCCGTTCGCGGCCTTGGCACGGGTTACTCCCTGGTGTTCTGGAGAAAGTTTACCGATTGCAGCGGTCGTGGCGAATCTTCCCGAGTTAGGCGTGGCTCCGGGCGTGACGGGCGTGGAATTGGTCAACGGAAGAGTCTCGGCGACCCGATCTCGAAGAGGCGGCTCAACAGGATGTTGGGCCGGGAGATCGTGCCGATGAGCTGACGGACCGCCTGGGGTGGGCGACCGCAGTCCGGCCAACAGGGAGGTTGTGAGGCATGACCGTTGCCTCGACGCATCGAACGGGAAGCCACGTTTCTGGTCGCGAGACAAGCGCTCCCGCTCCGGACACCGGTGGGCCACGTCCCCTGATCGCCGCGGGACTGGCGGCCCTGTCGCTCCTGTGCGGCATCGCCGTCGTCTATCAACTGGACGGCGCGCGCTTCGAACGGTTTGAGGGGCATCTGCAGGCCCGATCGGTCGCGATTGCCGCTCCGTTTCCTGCTCAGATCGAGCGGATCCTCGCGCCCACCGGAACGACCGTCAAGCCGGGCGATGCCATCGTCCGGCTCAAAGATGACGCGCTCGTTGCCGCGGTCGAATCCGCCGGGCAGACCGTCGCCAGCCTCGATAAGGAACTCGTCCAGTCGGAAGCGAAGTACCAGGTCGAACTGGAATGGCGGCTCCGAAGCATTCGCGCGGAGATGTTCGAAACCAAGATCAAATCGGCCACGTTCCTCAAGCAGAAGCTGAGCCATCAAATCGAAGAGCTGGCATGGAAAACGGTGGCCGAGGATGAAGACGCGGTGGCTCAACCGAAGTCGGCCGGTCTGATTGACCATGTCGGGTTTCGCGCGGTCTCTCCCCGTGAAGCTCGTGTTGAAACGCTGTTGAAGTCGGAAGCGGCGAAGAATGCGGAAGAGGTGTCGACTGCCCAGGTCGACCTGTGCGACCGGCGTCTGGCTGAGCTGGAAAAGCTGGAACGGTCGATCCCCGATCAGGTCCGGAAATCGATCGGAATCGAACTGATTGAGCAGCGGTTGCACGACGCGCGGCAGGCTCTGGCGGCGCTCGAGGCCCGACAGGCGGGACTCACGCTCACCGCGACCTCGGTCGGTGTGGTGGGTGTCTACCAGGCGGAAGTCGGCGCGCAGGTGCAGGCGCACGAGCCGTTGGTGCAACTGCTGGACAACGACCAGCCCTGGCTGGCGCTGGATGTGCCCTCGGCACGAATCGCGGAGTTCCGCGCTCAGGAAGTGGTGACGCTCGTGTTTCCGGGCGATATCGAGCGGAAGGGGCGGATCGAGCAGATTCCGCCTCAGACCAGCGGCGGAACGGCGAGCGGCGACACAGTCCTTGTCGTCCCTGTGAAACCGGCTGGCAAGCTATGGCCGAGCATTCCTGTCGGCTCTCGGGTGGATGTGTTGCGGTCGCGGTTCACGCCCGAAAAGTAATGTGGGTGAGACGTCGAGGCCTGTAAAGACGAACGACGCGGCACCTTGAATTGTCGCCTGCATTCCCGAGACGAGACTGGCCCGGCCGGCTTATGAACCATCTGTCCCAAGACACCCAGTCGCTGTTTCCGGCGGTCTGTCGCCAATTCTCCCACGCGACCGGCTGGACGCTGGCGTTTCTTCGGGCGGAAGGCGATTTCGACACGCTGGAAGCGCGGTTCGCCAACGACTCCGACTGTTGCTGGTTCACGGAAATCACTGATGGCCGCGAGCCGATCGGCGTCCTGTACCTCACCCCGTCCGAGCATTTACACCCGGCCTGCACCTTCGTGCAGGTGACGGATCTCGCCGACACCATTGCCGACCTGCTCAATCGGCTCTGTACATCGACCCGTCGGCTGGAAGTGCGGAATGACGATGTCTCGACCCTCGTCCACCTCGGGATGGCAGTCCCGGGGCAGGACAATCTGGCCTGGGCTTTGACGCAAGTCCTTAAGGCGGCTGTCCAACTGACGACCACCCGCAGTGCCGCGTTTTTCCTGCTGACTCCTGACACGAAGCGGCTCAAGCTGCGGGCCGTCTATCAGCTTGGAGCCGCGCAGGTTCCGCACACCGAGCGTCACCTGGGTGACAGTGCGGCCGATCTCACCGCGCTGAGCAGCGGACCAGTCGAACTGGTCTCCGGGGAAGGTAGCGCTGAGGCCTTT
>JAIXZD010000144.1 GCA_027489895.1 Planctomycetaceae bacterium | reverse complement strand
GGCGAGATGCCGCCGGGCGAAAAGAAGGTCCCCCCCGAGCAGATCGCAGTCGTCGAACGGTGGATCGCGGCTGGTGCCCTTACATTGCGCGATGAACCGGAAACGCTGCCCAAAGGGTTCGAGATCACCCCCGAAGAGCGGGCCTACTGGGCGTTTCAGCCGCTCTCGTCCCCGCAGCCACCGGCTGTCACACCCGAGGACCGCGCCCGCACCGCAATTGATGCGTTTGTCGTCGCCAAGCTCCGTGAGCAGGGACTCGCGTTCAATGCGGACGCTGACCGGCGCACGCTGCTCCGCCGTGCCGCTCTCGACCTGACAGGTTTGGCCCCGACCGCCGAGGAGATGCAAGCCTATCTGTCAGACACAAGCGAACGGGCGTGGGACAACGCCGTCGATCGGCTGCTGGCATCGCCCCGGTATGGCGAGCGGTGGGCCCGGCACTGGCTCGATGTCGTGGGCTATGCCGATTCCGAAGGGAACGGCAACGACGATACGGAACGGCAGTTCGCCTACAAGTTTCGCGATTATGTCATCCGGTCGTTCAATGCCGACAAGCCGCTGAATCAGTTTGTCATCGAGCAACTGGCCGGGGATGAACTGGTGCCGCGTCCGTGGAAGGAACTGCCTCCCGAGCAACTCGACAAACTAATCGCGACGGGGTTCCTGCGGATGGTGGCCGATACGACGGCCACAGGCGGCGTCGACCAGGCCGAGGCGAGCAACCAGGTGGTGGCCGATGCGCTCAAGGTGATTGGCTCGTCGATGCTGGGCCTGTCCGTGGGCTGTGCGCAATGTCACGACCATCGGTACGACCCGATTTCGCAAGTCGACTACTTCCGGTTGCGGGCGGTGTTTGAACCGGCGTTTGATGTCGCGCACTGGCGACGGCCCGCCGAACGGTACCTGTCGCTGGTGACGGATGCCGACCGGGCCAAGTCGGAAGCGATTCAGGCTGAAGCGACCGCGATGCGGGCTGCCCTGCAGCCGAAGATTGATGCGGCGATCGAAGCGGCGCTCGTCGTCGAGCTGGGCAAGTTCCCGGAAGACCAGCGGGAAAAACTGGGGGCCGCCGCACGGGCACCGGCCGACAAACGAACGGACGAGCAGAAGGCGCTCGTCGCCTCCAACCCCAAGCTGCTGATCAATCCGGGAAACCTCTATCAGTACAACGAGGCGGCCGCGAACGAGATCAAGGCGGAGAACGCGAAGATCGAGGCGAAGCTGGCCGAGCGTCCGCCGGGTGATTACATCGCGCTCACGGACGAACGGCCCGGCATCATTCCGCCGACACACCTGTTCTATCGCGGCGACCACAAACAGCCCAAAGAGGTCATCACGCCGGGTGATCTGACGATCGCGACCCCGGCCGGTCTGCGGTTCGATCTCCCCGAGAAAGACCCGTCGCTGGAAACCTCGGGCCGGAGGCTCGCGTATGCGAAGCATCTCACCTCGGGGACGCATCCGCTCCTGGGACGGGTGCTGGCGAATCGGGTCTGGCTGCATCATTTCGGGCGGGGACTGGTCGATACGCCGGGCGAGTTCGGGAAACTCGGCGCGGCTCCCACGCATCCGGAATTGCTCGACTGGCTGGCCAGTGAGTTGCCCCGGCAGGGCTGGAGCCTCAAGGCATTGCACCGGCTGATCCTCACCTCGACGGTTTACCGCCAGTCCTCACTGCGAGATGCGAATCGGGACGCCATCGATTCCGACGGGCGGCTCTACAGCCGGTTCGCGGTCCAACGCCTGGATGCTGAGGCGCTCCGCGACCGGGTGCTGCAGACGGCCGGTCAGCTTGATCTCACCACCTATGGACCAGCGGTCCCCGTGGCGGAAGATTTTGTGGGTCAGGTGCTGCCCGCGAACGATTCGACGCGGCGGAGCATCTACCTGCAGGTGCGGCGGACGAAGCCGGTGTCGCTGCTCTCGGCGTTTGATGCACCGGTGATGAGCGTCAACTGCGATCGCCGGGTGGCCAGTACCTCGGCCCCGCAATCGCTGATGCTGATGAACAGTGATTTCATTCTGACGCGAGCGAAGGCGTTCGCGGAACGGTTGCGATCCAGCGCGACGCCCGCGACGTTTGCCGATGTGGCCGGGCCGTTGGCAGCGAAGTACCCCAGGCCCCTGGGGCTGTGGTCGTATGGGTATGGCACGTACGACGCCGAGGCAAAGCGACTGAGTACGTTCGCAGCACTGCCGCATTTTACGGGGTCGAGCTGGCAGGGCGGGGCGGCGCTGCCCGATCCTGTCCTGGGGTACGCGATTGTGCATGCGGCCGGGGGGCATGCGGGGAACGACCAGCAGCATCTGTCGGTGCGGCGCTGGACGGCCCCGCGGGCGGGAACGGTCACCCTGGTCGGCAAGTTGACGTATGGCGGCGGGGGCTGTGGCGATGGCGTGCGCGGCCGGATTGTCTCCTCGCGAACCGGACTGGCGGGCGAGTGGGTGGTCCACAAGACCGAAGACCCGGCCACGAACCACCCCGAGGCGACGACCGATCTCACCGGTCTGGTCGTTGAGCCGGGCGAGACGCTCGATTTCGCGGTCGACTGCCGCGAAGGCCCCGGTTGCGACTCGTATGGCTGGGCGCTCGATCTGAAACTGACGTCACCCGACGGGAAGCTGGTCGTCCACTCGAACGCAGCGGCCGACTTTGGGACACCCCCTGCCACCGCCTGGACGCATCTTGCGGCGCAAGCCTGGTCCGACGCCTTCCAGCGCCCACCCACGACGGAAGAGCTCGAATTCGCCTGTGGCTTCCTGATGGAACAGGTCGTCGATCTCAAGGCCGCAGGAACACAGGGCGATCTCGAACTACTCGCCCTGACCAACCTCTGCCAGCAACTGCTGAGCGCCAACGAGTTTTTGTACGTCGATTAATCGAGGTCCGGAGAGGTTCTAACCACCAAGGCACAAAGACACCAAGGAAAGACAGGAAAAAAGACAAAACCAGGAGTGACACTTTCCGTTGATCCTCACGCTGTTCGTGATTGGTATTGGAATCCCAAGCTTCAAAATCCCGTGACTGTGTCGAAGGTTCCGTCCCACCTGTCCCTTGGTACGACTTACCCAACCCGTTTCGTCTCCTCGCCCTACTTTGCCTTTCCTTTGTGCCTTAGTGCCTTGGTGGTGAATCCAGGTTTCCGATTCACCTGTTAGCGGATGAACAGCATGCAACCGTTTCCGACGAGCCGACGCGACTTTCTGGCGACCACCGGGTTTGGGGTGGGATCGGTCGCTCTCGCGCATCTGTTGAATCAGGACGGGCTGCTCGCGGGGGCAGCGGCGACGGCCGGCGGCGAGGCCGGGGCGTCCAAACCGCCCGAGAATCTGCCGCTCGATCTGAAGCCCAAGCGGCCCCACAGCGCCCCCAAAGCGACCGCGATGATCTCGCTGTTCATGCATGGCGGGCCGTCACATGTTGACTTGTTCGATCCCAAGCCCGAACTGACCAAACACAACGGCAGCGAGTACTCAGGCGAGGTGGTCTACAGCTTCGTCAACCGGGCGAACAAGAAGCTGTTTGGCTCCCCCTGGAAGTTCGAAAAGCGAGGTGCCTGCGGGACCGAGGTGTCGGAGCTGCTGCCGGAGATCGCCGGCGTGGTCGACGACCTCTGCGTGGTCCGCTCGATGCACACCGGCCACAACGGGCACGAAGTGTCGATCCGCTACTTTCATGGCGGCATCGCGGGGGTGACGGGTCGGCCCACCCTCGGAAGCTGGATGGTGTACGGGCTGGGGAGCGAGTCGCAGCAACTGCCCGCCTACATGGTTCTGTCGGACCCCGGGGGACATCCCGTCGACGGGACGCACAACTGGTCGAGCGGGTTTCTCCCGGCTCTCTACCAGGGGACGGTGCTCCGCCCCCAGGAACCGCGAATTCTCAATCTCGACGCGCCGCCTGGCCTCAGGGGCGCCGTCCAGGCGAAGAACCTCGCGTTCCTGCGCGAGCTGAACAAGCAACATGCCTCGCAGCGGCCGGGCGAAGCCGACCTCGAAGCCCGGATTCAGAGTTACGAACTGGCTGCGGCGATGCAGACAGCCGCGAAAGAGGCGCTCGACATCACCCAGGAGCCCGAGCACATTCACGTCCTCTATGGGATCAACGAAGACGCGACGCGCGAGTATGGCACCCGCTGTCTCATCGCCCGGCGGCTGGTCGAACGGGGTGTGCGGTTCGTCCAGTTGTTCCTGGGCGGTCAACCGTGGGACAACCACACCGCGATTCGCAAAGGGCTACCCGATATCTGCAAGAAGACCGACAAGCCCGCCGCGGCGCTGGTGAAAGACCTGAAGCAGCGGGGGCTGTTGGATACGACGCTGGTCCACTGGGGCGGCGAGATCGGGCGGCTGCCAGTCTGCGAAGGGAACATGGACGAGACCTCGGGCCGGGACCACAACGGACAGGGATTCACCGTCTGGCTCGCGGGCGGCGGCGTGAAGGGCGGCCTGACCTACGGCGAAACGGACGAAGTTGGCCATCGCGCGGCGGTGAACGTCGTCACCCCGAACGACTTTCAGGCCACCGTCCTGCACCTGCTGGGCATCGACCACCAGAAACTCGTCTACCACGCCAACGGCAGAGCCCAGCGCCTGATCGACAACCGCCCGGCCCGCGTGGTGAGCGAGATTCTGGTGTGAGGGGCGAGAGCTCGATCAAAGCGGTGCGAACCGCATGAACTCTTGATGAAGGGGATGAACTCGCCCGCGCAGCTTCCTTGCGGATTTGACAGGTAGTGGCCAGGATCTTCCGTCGGCTGTCGCGCGGCAGTGACACGTTTCTGTGCCCTTGGGAAGAGGATTCACAGGCGATGCCGCTGAATCAATTGCCAAACGTGACAATGTCGAATTCGGTGATGTCGGTGCTGGAGGCAGCCGAGCGGGCCGGTCGACTGACGCTCGTGGGAAGCGCGGAGGAACTCGCGGCGCTGGCCGTGCCCGCCGATCGTTGCGACCCTCAGGGGTATTTCACGGTTGGGTACGATGTTCCGGGACAAGGTTTTGTTCCCGAGGCGCGGGTCTGTCGCGTGCGGAACGGTATTGCGGCGAACTATTTCGACCCCGCCATGCGTCGCCGCGATCCGGACTGCATGGTCATCGCCGACGATTCGGCCACCGACAAGCCAACCTTCAAGGGTCGGTTTGGAACCGAGTTCAGCCCCCTGCGAACGGAGACGCTGGAGTGGCTGAAGACACAGCCGCTGGCCTGCTTCTTCTTTGAATCGGGGCTGCCGGGTGCGGCGCTCCATGCGGTGGCGGTCTGTCCGGCAAACGCGGGGTTTTTCGCGCTGGGCCTGGCGATGCTGCAGGGGATCATCCCGCTCGAGCGGATTCGGGAACTGGGAGCCGCCTATCACCACGACGCGGTGGTCTACATTGCCCCGGTGTTTCGGCACACGCATTTCGCGGGCAAGCAGGTGGTGGTCCACAACCGGCGGATTGAAGAAGTCGGGCTGCACGAACTGTTCAGCTACAACCTCTACCCCGGCCCTTCGGCGAAGAAGGGGGTGTATGGCATGCTGCTCACCCAGGGGGAGCGGGCGGAAGTGCCCTGGACAACGGCGCACTGCTCGACGGTGCAGGTGATCACCCCCTACGACAATACCGTAACGATCATGCATGAAGGGGCTTCGGGCGGCGGCAAAAGCGAAATGCTCGAGCTGATGCATCGCGAGGCCGATGGGCAACTGCTGCTTGGGACGAACACGGTGACAGGCGACGATCGCCATTTGTCGCTGCCGCGGGGCTGTGAACTGCGGCCCGTGACCGACGATATGGCGCTGTGTCATCCGCAGCTGCAGCATAAGGACGGACCAACCCAGAGGCTGTCGCTGATCGACGCCGAGCAGGGCTGGTTCGTGCGTGTGAACCACATCACGCACTATGGAACCGACCCGCATCTGGAACAACTCGCAGTCGAACCGCCGGGGCCGCTTTTGTTTCTGAACATCGAGGCGACGCCCGGATCGACGGCGCTCATCTGGCAGCACGTGGAAGATGCTCCGGGCGTGCCCTGCCCAAACCCCAGGCTGGTGGTGCCGCGGCGGTTCATCAAGAACGTGGTGAGCGAGCCGGTCACGGTCGGAATTCGCAGCTTCGGGGTGCGCTGCCCCCCCTGCACACGGCACCACCCGACCTACGGCATTCTGGGGCTGTTTCATGTCCTGCCCCCGGCGCTGGCCTGGCTATGGCGGCTGGTCGCGCCGCGCGGGCATGGCAACCCGTCAATCGTTTCGAAAGAGGCGATGGGGTCGGAAGGCGTCGGTTCCTACTGGCCGTTCGCGACGGGTCGAAAAGTCGACCAGGCAAACATCCTGCTCAACCAGATTCTGGAGACCTCGTCGACTCTGTTCGTCCTGATTCCCAACCAGCATATCGGCAGTTGGAAGGTAGGATTCGCACCGCAGTGGGTAGCCCGCGAGTACCTGGCCCGGCGGGGAACGAGCCCGTTCCGCAAGGACGAGCTGATGCCATCCCGCTGTCCGCTGCTCGGATACCACCGGCACAAGATCCAGGTCGAAGGGCAAACCGTCGCGCCCCTGTTCTTCGATGTCTCGACCCAGCCCGAAGTGGGTGAAGAGGCCTACCACGTGGGGGCAAAGATTCTGACCGAGTTTTTCCACAACAACCTGAAGGGATTCCAGCATCCAGAGCTCAACCCGCTTGGCCAACAAATGATCGAGGCCTGTCTCGATGGGGCCTCACTCGAAGAGTACGACGCCTTCACGCCCAGCCGCTCGTAACAGGTACAGCGGTTCGGGAGCAGCGCATTTCAGACGAGGCCAAACAGCGGCGAGGGTCGGTTGGTGGTCTAACGATTTTCAGGCCACCGTGCTGCACCTGTTGGGCATCGACCACCAGAAACTGGTCTACCACGCCAACGGCCGAGCCCAGCACCTGATCGACAACCGCCCGGCCCGCGTGGTGAGCGAGATTCTGGTGTAGGTGGGGCGCTGTGTGGGCGGTCGCCTGGTTCCTACTCGAGCGGTTTTTGACGAAGGGGAAACAACTCGTCGAGTTCCACGAGAACGGGCTTGATGGAATCCTTTGTGGCGCAATAGGCCTTGGCGTCCCGTTCGAGTTCGCCCCAGGCTTCGTTGTAGAACTCCTGTTCGAGCGGGGAGAGAGCCCAACTGAGCGGGGGCTGTCGGGGGGAGACCTCTCCGGGATAGGTGGCCAAGCGAAACGGGATCTTGACCTGCCGGACGCGAATGATGTCGTTGTAGACCTGCTCCGCACGTTGTCTCGCCTCACGCGCCATTTTGAGAGCCTCCTCGTAACGCCCAAGAGGGACGGCTTCAAGTGTTGCGGCCTGCGCGGCCTTTTGTGCGTCCTTTTCGGAGAGAACCCGACCGGCGGTCTCCGATGGAGGCAGCGCTGCTGATGGTGGAGGCGGCGCTGCCGCTGGCTGGCGGCTGGGACTCGTCGGCCCCACGGGTTCGGTGGAACGGCCCGAGCGACTGACCCGTCTTCCACTCCGTGCTTCCGCCCGCTCTTCGATATCGAGCGGGAGAACCCCGCGGAGGAGTTCGCCCAGTTCGCGACCGACCTCTTTCTCCCTGATCGCGATCTCCTTGAGAGCGATCTGAGGCGAGGAGGAATTGGACTCGACTGCCACGGCCGACTCGTAGCGGATGGAAAGAAAACTGTCGTCACCCAGACGAATCGACTCGACTTCATCGGGGGACCAGCCAATTGTGGCGACGAGGTTACTCTTCAGATCGTCGTAGATCGGCAGCACTCTCATGCGAGTGAGATCGGCAAGCAGATCCGCCTCGAGATTGCCGCGGTCGACTTGCGATGATGACCGCACGTTGGCCAGAGCCAGAAGTGGACCGGCCGAGGTCATGATCGAGTCCATCCAGGTTCGCGCGGGCGGTACCTGAGAATTGATCGGAGGCGGGCTGGGTTCGATCCGCACGATCAGGATCTCGTCAAAGGGACGCTTCGACGGATCGCGGGCTTCCGGCGATTCGAGAATGCGTTTGATCCATCGAGCGGCCGTGACGAGGCCTTCGTTGTCGAAGAAACCACCGTCGGTGAGACGCAACGCGGCGAGGTGCGACGCGAGCGGATCACACCTTTTGGAATCACCCCCGTAGTCTGGACCGACGATCGGGGTGACATAGGGGAACGTGGCGGCCAGCCGCGCCGCGGTGGAAACATCCAGATCGAGTGGCGTGCCGTCGGACTGATGCCTCAGAAGCCGGTAAAGATCGACAGCGTGGTCGTTCCGATCAAGAACGGCATCCTCGATCGGGGCGATGACAACACGCTTCCCGGTGACGACATCTGTCGCGCTCCAGACGACAATCGGGATCGCGCCGGTCGCCGTGAGAGCGGACAGTTCGTTCATCATGGGGGCAGGCCGATCAGCGGCGTCTTTCCAGGACGTCTTGAGGCGATGGTTCCACGAACGCTCGAGGGCATTGCCGCGATCAGGTGGCATCCAGGACAAAACCTGACCCAGCGAGACCGGAAGAGGGTTGACCATGTGGACGAGGTCGGGGAAGGCAAGCCCCCAAGCCACGGCATCGAGGGACGAAAACTGAGCCAGATCGTTGACTGTGCATAGATCTTTCGCGGTGATCGGCTGGTCTTTGCGACGGGCCAGCATGTCCACGAAGTAACGGATTCCCACTCCCCCACCCGAAACTCCGCTGACGATGCCCACCGATTGGACAAACCGATCGTCATAGCGACTGGTCAGTCCGGTGAGAACGCGGGCAGCCCAGGCGCTGGCATGAATGCCACCCCCGGGCGCGGTGACGACCACGAGAATCGGCTTCTTGTCCTTATCGGACCGCTTCGCCTTGTCAAGCCGATTCTGAATCGCTTTCACAAGCGTCGCGGGAGTAGCAGGGGCCGCGGCAGGACGGAGACCAAATGAGACGCGCGGACGCCACGGGAGGCTGTAATTCACCACGAGGACGAGGGCGACCGCGAACGTGACGGGCACGCGGTAGTAATCGAAAAAGAATGACAGCGACGACAGGACACTCGTCGCCCCCATGATAAAGAACACCACGTAAGCGACCGTAGGGAGATAGGCGGATTTCTCCCGTAACGGCCCCGCCCCCCCCGAGAACCACAGGACCAGAAGATAGACCACACCCAGCACAAATGTGCTGATGAGCATCTGCCCATGGCCGGGATGGGAGACGTAGTAACCGGAGTTTGGATCGCGCGAGGCATACCCCGGGCCGTGGGTCCATTGCGCGATTGACTGGCCCAGTTTGCCGACGCGGCCATCGGGACGGAGGGAGCGGGCGACATGCTCACGCTCCCAGCCGGTCAGTGCGCGAATCTGCAGTTTCTGGGGGACGGATCGGTCGACGAGCCAGCCGGCCACCATGAGAATCCCCATGGCGACGACAATCCCCATGCCGATCGCCACCGCTGCCAGAATCCACCCGGAACGCCAGGCTGCGTGCTGATACGAGTGGACCAGGCAGGTAAGCGGAATCGACAGACCCGCGATGAGGGTGATCGCGATCTGCCAGCCGTTCGACAAACGCTGCCAGGGGACGACGGGCGGGGCGTTATCAGAAGTGAGCAAAGGTGCGCGGACAAAGGGATCGGGTCGATCCTGCCTGACATCCAGCGGGATGCCGAGAAACCGTTCGATGCCGTTGTATTCAATCGTCCGGTAACTCGCTCCGCAGAACGAGGCGGCCAGCAGACAGAACGCCGTGGTCCAGAACAACTGCCAGCCGCTAAAGATCAGAAACGCATTGGCCATCAGACTGCGAGCGGGAGTGAGCGTCGCGAGCAGGCCAACTCCACCCAGAAACAGGAGCGCGAGGATCGGCACGCGGGCGTGAAACCACAACAGCAGAGTTGGACGCCAGACGTCCAGGCATTTGCTTGGGCACACAACGCAAGCCGTCAGCCATTCGAACATTTCGGGGGCTCCTTCTGGAATCCCGTCTATCGATCGCGAAACTCAACCGGCAGTCTGAGAGTTTCTCCGCAGCCGGTCGAGACTGTGGAATGCAAACTACACAACTCCCCAGTGTAACTCCAGTACTGAGAATGATATGAACACTTCGCCAATCACAGATACGTACTGCGGTCCGATGACGGCAGAGCTACGGACTCATCCCGAATCTCGCCTAATTCCCGCCGACCCCTGACAGGGTCGCCCCGCCAGACGTTTGTTCGGGTTGGAGTCGACGGAACAAGACGCTAGCCTCTGGGGCGTTAGAGCGTCAGCGGATTGCCTGCCGGGCGATCGGGAGTTCGGATCGGGAGCAGCGCGTGTCAGACGAATCCAGAACGCGACGCGGATCAGTCGGTGGCCTGGCCCTGCTGCTCCTGGGGGGGTTGACCGTCTATGTCTTGAGCAGCGGTCCTGCCGTCTGGGTCGTGTTGAACGTTCCCAACCCGGCCATGGAGATCGCGCTCGAGTTGGCCTATCTCCCGCTCATCGTTGCGAGCCAGTCTCTCCCGATTGTTGGCAACTTGTGGGAAGCCTATCTTGCGCTGTGGGGTGCGTGAGAGTCGGGTCACGTCGAGCGCCTTTTCGGGGCGGACTGTGCGTGCAACGCCTTGGTCGGTCTCGCGATTTCCACTAGCCTCTGGGTTGATCGAGCGAGCCGGCTTGGACGGATTGCCTGCCAGGGGAGCGAAAACTGGTCGCGGGAGCAGCGCATGTCAGACGATGCCAACAAGCAACCGGGATCGACTGTGGGCAAGGCGTTGTTGCTGCTGGGAAGTTTCGTCCTCTATGTATTGAGCAGCGCTCCGGTCCTTATGTTATCGAACATGGTGCCGCACCCGGTCGTGAGAGGGGCTGTCAAACTCTTTTATCTCCCGCTCTTCCTGGCGAATCAATTTGTTCCATTCTTTAGTGAGGTTTAGCTGGGCTACCTCATGTGGTGGGGGCGGCTCATGTGGTGGTGGCGGTGAGTCACGAGGTGCGTCAAGCGCATTTGCGGCCGCTTACTGCGCGCAGGAGCGTCTTGGGAAGTCTCATGACTTCCGCTAGCCTCTGGGTTAATCGAGCGGGCGGGCGTAGGCGGATTGCCTGGCGGGGATCAGGAATTACTGGTCGCGGGAGCAGCGCATGTCAGACGAAGCCAGAAAGCGACCGGGATCGATTGCGGGCAAAGCGTTGTTGCTGCTGGGGGGATTGACCCTCTATGTGTTGAGCATCGGTCCGGTCGGTCGGTTGGTTAGCGGGGAACACGCCCAGCCCGGTAGTGAAGGTGGCTCTCGACCTCATTTATCTTCCACTCGGCTTAATTTTCTATTTTTTCCCCTGGATTCCTAGGGTTTTGATCCACTACTACCTCTGGTGGCATCAGTGAGTTACGAGCTGCGTCAAGCGATTGCTCGGGGCTGTCCGGGCGCAGCGGCGTCTTGGGAAGTCACACGACTTCCGCTACCTCCGAGGGGAGTTTGCGGGTGAGTGCTTCCGGCGACTACCGTGTCCGGCGGGGGTCGATATCAAAATCGACTTTGTAGCGGTCGAGCAGAGTGCGGCGCAGCGCGGCGCGGTCGTCGTCCAGCATCTTCCAGATCTGGTCCCGCTGGTCGGCCCCGGCCGCCACCGCCTGGGCCTGCTGCTGCCGCACCTCCTGCAGGTTCGAGGTGACATTCACGGTCGGCTGCTGATTGTAGAATCCGCCGCCAAAACCAAACCCACCAAAACCGGTCCCACCGGGATTGAACTGGGCGTTGTAAACGACGCTCTGATTGCCCACGTCGACCCGCAGACTCTGCCCCCGCATCGAGGCGGCGAGGGCCCGGAGATTCGCGGCCGTCCGCAACCCGAAGTCGGCCAGATCCTTGTCGATCCCTTCCAGTGACATCCGCTCCAGCCGATCGGCAGCCGACTCGTGGAACACGGCCGTCCGCGTCGCGTTGGTCGCCCGGCGATCGCGAACCCGCAAATCGTCCACCACCTGTGCGACCGCCCGGTAGTAACGGCGGTTCCGTTCCAGCGGGTCGAGCGTCGTCCGGGTGGAGATGGGCGTGGGGGTCGATGGCTTCGTGGCGGGCGTGGGCGTCTTCGGCGCCTCGGGCTGGACGGGTTGGGCAGTCGCTTCGAGTGCCTGCAGAGTCGTCGTGGCCGGGGTCGAGCTGAGGAGCAGGCCGAGCAGTTTTCGCAGGCTGGCATCGGACAGCTTCGTCCGCAGGATGACGGCATCGGCACGCACTTCGGTCGAGGCGGTTTCAAACTCGGGCAGCAGCGTCCCCTGTTCGGCGAGCACTTCCAGGAACACGGCCTTCACGGTCTGGGCAGCCGCCCCGATGTTCTCGAGGAACTCCAGCGTGATCGTCGCTTCGGTTTCAGTGTCGATCGAGATTTCGAGCTTGGCACCGGCCAGCTTGGGAGCGACCTTTTCCAGAATCGCCCGCTCGGGGGCCGACTCTTTCACCGCCGCACACACGCCCAGCCAGGTACAGATCGCCTGGGGGTCGA
Source organism: Planctomycetaceae bacterium (assembly GCA_027489895.1). GTDB lineage: Bacteria > Planctomycetota > Planctomycetia > Planctomycetales > Planctomycetaceae > JAIXZD01. The sequence continues at coordinate 1,732 of JAIXZD010000144.1, read as the reverse complement.
ACGCATCCTCCAGATCGATCGCGATCGCGATCTGGGCCGGGGACTTTAGTAGCTTCTGCAGGTAAGGAGAAACCGGGGGAGGGTTGTTCGTCGAAACAGGCGCGAGCTTTTCAAGTCCTCTCAAATGCGCGATCGGCGCGACCCACTGGCGCACATCCTGTCGCGAGGCCGGGCTCAGAAAACCGAGCGTGTTCGGACGCAGGTGAACAAGGAAGCCCATCTGTCCGGGAGTCGAGACGACCTGAAACCCCGCGACTTCGCTGATCGAGCCGTTCTCGTGAGCGGCGACCCGGGCGAGGTCGATTGGGCGGGTCGATTCGACCAGCACCGCGAGCGACGTACGCTGGCCGCTCGTGGGAATGATGTTGGAGTTGCGAATCACCAGGTCCACCCAGGGCGGGATGATGTTCGCCCCGGCGAGGAACTGCGTCTCGTACGAACCGGCCCAGTCTTCGCTCTTGCCGCGCGCCGACTTGAGAATGTCCTGCACGCGAATGACGGAGAGCGTGTTGCCACCGCGCGCGGGAAGCAGCGTGGCGAGTTTCGCGGGCTCTTCCGCCCAAACAACGGGAGCGGCCACAAGAGACCCCAGCAGCCCCAAGCAGGCAAGAATGATTGACCGACGCAGCATGATGGAGCTCGAACCTTGGGTGACACGGAGCGTGAACGGCGCGGAGGCGACAGTCTCTCAGGATAACCGCGCACCCGGTCGAGGCTGAAGCGCACAGGGAAACGCGCCCACCAAATCCGGCCCGCAAACGCCAATTCCCAGGCGCTCTCGGATGCGATCTTTTGATTTCAGCCCGACGCGTCAGCGAGGGGAAGTGCATTGCGACGCCGAAAAGCACGAAAGAATGCCAGGTCGTCCACGTGAATGGAACGCTGGTCCACGTGCTCCCTCGCTGACGCGTCGGGCTACAATTTGAACCACAGCCCCAACGCGGAACTAAAGTTAAAGCCAACCACAGCCGCGATCGGAACCGGAACTGCCGATCGCGGCCGTCGTCACCACTCCCTCTCTCCACCGCCCCCTCAAAGCTCGGTGCGCGGAACTGGGCAAACCCTGCCGGACAGGCAAACCATCCCGACTGAACCGGTGACGAAGGCCACGAACTGCCGTTCGCGGGCCAGTCGGGTCGGTTGCCGCGACCCGGTCTTGCGGAACGGCTGGGGGAGGACTAGCCTCCCAATCGATTCCAGTTGTCTACTGGCCGCAGGATTGGTGCGGACTGGTTTTCGAAGGGGCACCCATCGGGTCAACCGATCGGACATGCCGATCTGATAGGACAGGATCGAAGGAGAAGGTGGTCACCACCCCGAGGGGAAGTGGCCCCGCGGAATCAGGTCCCGAAAATCCGCGTGTGTACAATCGGTTTGACGAAGTGGTGAGTTTGTTTGGACTGAATCGTCTCCCGTTGGGGCGATCACGACATCGAGACGCGCTGGAACCGGAAACCATTTCGGGTCGAGCCGCGTCCTACTGAGGCGCGGGGCGGCACAGAATCTGCCCGGCGTCCTTACCAAGAGGTCTCCGCATGAGCCGTTCGCTGTCGTTCCGTTCGCTTTCCAACCGGCCCCACTCGTTCCGGCCACTCGTCGGGTTGGCACTGGGCCTGGCGGTGGCTGCCGCTGGGCTGTCGGGGCGGGCGGTCGCGGTCCTGGGGGACGACGCACCGGCCGGCGACGCCAAGCCACGACCGACCGCCACTTCAGCCTCGGGCCTTCTGGTGCC
>JAIXZD010000370.1 GCA_027489895.1 Planctomycetaceae bacterium | reverse complement strand
TCGCTGGCGGAGTTTGACCTGGTGCAGCCAATTGTCTGGAACGAACGGACGGGACATATCGTGGGTGGGCATCAGCGGGTGGCGATTTTGCGGCAGCGCGGCGTTCAGGAGGTGGATGTCGCGGTCGTGTCACTCGATCCCGCGCGGGAGAAGGCGCTGAACATCGCGCTCAACAATGATCAGGTCGGGAGCGACTGGGACATCTCCCGGCTGCAGACCGTGGTGGGCGAACTGGGGCTCGACCCGACGTTTGATCTGACGCTGACAGGGTTCGATGACCGGACGCTGCGCGAACTGGCGCTAGGGCCCGTCACCCTGGGGGAGACGCTGCCGCCTGTCGAGCCGGACGCGATCCGCGTGCTGCTGGAAGTGACACCGGCGGAGTGGGAGAGCGTGCGGGCGGTGCTGGACCCGCTGGTGGAGAAAGGGGTCGTGAGGACGCATGTGAGGAGGACGTGAATACCGAATACCGAATACCGAATACCGAATGACGAAAGGGAGGGTCGCTGGTGTCCTACCTGTTGCTGTCACAATCACTCCTGTCTTAATGATTAAGTCCGTCGTCTCGCGCTGCGTACGGCTCTTCAGTATTCGTCATTCGGTATTCTGTATTCGTTATTACCTATTACATCTTTCTACTACCGAAAGGGGTTTTTTGTTGTTGCTCACCGTGTCTTATCCGCTGGCGGCTCGGCGGGAGAGTGTGAATACGTCGGTGGTGTGTGATCACTTTGGTTTGCGGACGGGTGCCACCCCTGGGGAGGGAGTTGAGGGGGTGGGCCGGGTGGTGGTGGCGGAGGGGGTGGAGATTGATGTCCGGCCGGGGGAGGTGGTGCTGTTTGTGGGGCGGTCGGGGTCGGGGAAGTCGAGTCTGCTGCGGGCGGTGAGTGCGGCGCTCGAAGGGGTGGTGGTGAGTGATCAGGTCGAACTAGGGGCGCGGGCGATTGTCGATGAGCTGCCGCTGCGGGTGGAGGAGGGACTTGGGCTGTTGACGACGTGTGGGCTGGGCGAAGCGCGGTTGATGCTGCGGAGTGTGGAGGAGTTGAGTGAGGGGCAGCGGTATCGGTATCGGCTGGCGAAGAGCGTGGCGCTCGCCAACGCGGGTGGATGGGTGGTGGCGGATGAGTTCACCGCGACGCTGGATCGGCGGTTGGCGCAGGTGGTCGCGTATGGGGTGCGGCGACTGGCGGACCAGAGGGGCGTGGGGTTTCTGCTGGCGACGACGCATGAGGATGTGATTGACGATCTGGGGCCGGATGTGGTGGTGCGGTGTGAAGGGGATGGGGTGGTGCGGGTCGAGCGGCGGGAGGGGGCGATCGCGGGAGAACGCGATCTGGAGGCGGGAGCGGGTCGTAAAAAAAAAGAGGGGCGATCTCGTTTGCGGGGGAGCTTGAGCTTACGACCGGAACGCGGCGCGACTGGCCGTACTTCGCTGGGTGGCATTACCGGGGGCGGGGGTTGGGCGTGGTGAGGTTCATCACCGTGCTCTGGGATGGGGCGCGGGCGATTGGGATTTGCGTGTTCAGTGCGCCGGCGGTGAGTCTGGCGGGGCGGAACCGGTACTTCGGGTTGAGCGGGACGTGGTCGGGGGTGGGGCTGAGGGCGGTGTCGACGCAACTGGTCTGTTTGTCGCGGGTGGTGCTGGATCCGGCGTATCGGGGGGCGGGGATTGCGGTCGACTTCGTGAGGGCGAGCTGTCGGGCGCAGCCGTTTGAGTGGGTCGAGGTGCTGGCGGAGATGGGGCATCTCAATCCGCTGTTTGAACGGGCGGGGTTCACGCGAGTCGAGACGGAGACGCGGGAGGGAGGGAATCGGGCGGCGCATTCGGATCTGTGGGGAACGCGGACGGGGGTGGTGGGGAGGAAGCGATTGCTTCGGGCGGAGAGTCATGCGAAGAGCGCGTGGGCTCGGCCGGTGTATTACGTGTGGAGGAAGTAGGAGGGGAGGAGGGGAAGTCAAAAGGCAAAAGTACGCACGCGTGGGTTGGGGGCGGGGAGTGAGGGATGGCGTGGGGTTTGGTGGTTGGGGGTGGCAGGGTGGCGGCTTCCTGTCGCTGCGCGATCCGGGCACCAGGTGCCCGGACCACCCTGGAGGTGGGGGATCGGGTTGGCGTGGAGTGGAGTGCGGGTTGGGGGAAGCCTCACGGCTTCCGCTACGACTTGAAGGGCGCGCGGGGATTGGCATGGGAGGGGCGGGATGGTGAAGGGGGAGGAGGGGGCGGGGGGCAAGGGCGCTGGAGGCAAGGGCGCGGGGGCGGGGGCGAATCTGAAGGGGGGGTTGTTTGCGGGGCGGGTCCGGTTGATGACGCATCGCGAGCGGGCGGAGTATCTGGATATGGCGGCGCGGGGCGGGACGGCGCTGGCGATCCTCAAGGAGATGGGTCTGGCGGTGGGGACGCTGACGAAGACGCTGGCGGAGGGGGTCGGGTTTCGAGAGCAGGTCGACGCGTTGCGACAGCTTCAGAACCAGATGGTCGAGACGGCCGTGCTGCAGGCGGCGATCAAAGGGAACGTCTCGGCGCAGACATTGTGGATGCGGCATCGCCCGGCGAGTGGGTGGGGACCCGACGAGGACGAGACGACGGGTGTGGGGACGGGAACGGGGTTGGGCATTGAAGCGGGCGCGGTGTGGGAGCGGATGTCAGATGCGGAACTGGTTGACTACGCAGTGGCGGCGGGACTTGATCTGCCGTCTGAGCTTGTGGACGGAAATGGAACGTCGCGCGGCGGCGAGCAGCCCGGCGGCGTTCCGCAAACGGTTGCAACTGACCCGTGAGAGCGGGGCGCTGGAGCCTTTACTCGAAGACTGGCAGCGGTGTGATTTTGAAGCGACCGATGGGGCTTGGAGGGAGCTGGCGGGGAGGGAGCGGGATCTTCGCCCCAGGGAGGGGGGAATCGGGGGGCAGGGAAACATTTATCGGCGGGTGTGGATTGAGCGGCCGCGGGGGCATGCGAAGACCTCGGACATGGCAGTACAGCTTTTGTGGATTCTGTTGTTCTCGAAGCGGCGGGTGCGGGGGCTGGTCGCTGCGGCGGATCGGGAGCAGGCGGGGCTGATCCGGACGGCGATGTCAGGACTGGTCGAGCAGAACCCCCTGCTCTGCTCGGGGCTGGAGTTCCGGTCGCAGTGGGTGGTCAACCCGCAGACGGGGAGCCTGCTGGAGGTGATTGCGTCGGAGGTGGCGGGGTCGTGGGGGAAGCTGCCGGACTTTGTGGTGTGCGATGAGCTGTGTCATTGGGAGAAGCCCGACTTGTGGTACTCGCTCTGCTCGTCGGCGGCGAAGCGTCCCAAAGGCTTTCTCGCGGTGCTGACGAACGCGGGAGTGGGTCGGGGGTGGCAGTGGGAGTTGCGGGAGGCGGCGCGGACGAGTCCGGACTGGTACTTCGCGACGCTGCGGGGACCGGCGGCGAGGTGGCTCTCGACGACGCAACTCGAGGAGCAGGAGCGGCTGCTGCCCCGGAGCGTGTATGACCGGTTGTGGCGGAATGTGTGGCAGGAAGCGGGGGGCGAGTTCGTGACGCCGGGCGAGATTCGGGCGTGTCGCGATGAGACGCTCGCGCCGCGTGTGCGGGGCGAGCATGGGGTGCGGTACTGGGCCGCGGTGGATTATGCGGAGAAGCGGGACAACACCGTGGGGGTGGTGGTCCATGAGGAGCGCGGCCGGTGGGTGGTGGACCGGATGGACGTGGTGTCGCCTGGTCCCGAGCGGCCTGTGCCCGTGAAGTGGGTGGAAGAGTGGATCGAACGAACGGCGGCCGGGTTTCCGGGGATCACGTTCGTGGTGGATGAGTATCAACTGCTGGGGACGATCCAGAAGCTGGAGCACCGGTTTGATCTCAGGCGATTCGAGTTCAAGGCGGGCCAGGGGAACCATGCGCTGGCACTGACGCTGAGACGACTGATCGTCGAGCGGGAGGTGGCGTGGTATGCGGGGTGCGGCGCGGTGAGCTCGACGGAGGGACCCGGCGCGGTCGAGAGGACGGGTCCGGCCGATCTGGAGGAGGAGTTAGCGACGCTGCAGTTACGACAGTCGGCGAGTGGACGGCTGCGGATCGATCATGTGGCGGATGGCGTGCATCATGATGACCGGGGGTTCGCGCTGGGGGCAGCGCTGGTGATGGGCGTGAGAGAGGCGGGTGGAGGGGAGTGGATGGTGGTGGGGTAGTGGGCTGCGCCAAGTCAAAAGGCAAAAGTCAAAAGTCAAAAGTACGCAGGCGGGTATGGGGGGCGGGTTAGCGGAGGGGTGGAGCGATGGAGGTGAGGGGTGGCGGCGGCGTTGGGT
>JAIXZD010000100.1 GCA_027489895.1 Planctomycetaceae bacterium | reverse complement strand
CTCCCCCGTCAATTGGTCCCCATTCGACAGCCAGAGCGTGTCGGTCGTGACCCGCCCCTCCAGAATCGCCCGCCGGGCACGGTCCAGAGACGGTTTGGATTGCATTACCCCCCCGCGAACTGTTTCCAGAGGAACGGCAACCGTTCCGAGCGCGGGAAGGTCTGTCCATTCGCACACAAGTTGCGTCTCATTCCCTGAGCGAGGGGTCAGGTGCAGTCGGTCGCGGGGCGCGACAAACAGAACCGGGACAGAAAGCGGCGGACTGTCAGGACGATTCCAACGCAGCGCGGTGACCCGACTCCATTGGCTCGCAACGCCATCCAGTCGCAGTCCCCGATCGTCGCACTCGATCACGCGGCCCGTCACCGGTTTTCCATCGATCGGGATCAGCGTGACAACGTCAGGGACTGCAGCCGCAGCCGCATCGACACGCCGCGCCGATTCTGGCGGCTGCCCGAAGGCACGACTCTCACGCTGCCCCAGCACGGCCAACAATAGACACGCAATCCCCAACCACCGACCGCAACGGGTGACCGGTTGTCGTCTACGGATCTCGCCTGTGACGTGCATCATGACATGAGTTTCTAAATGGACGCGGTCCAGGCGTAGGGTGGGCACTGCCCACCATTGCTCACCCGCAGGGACCACCACAAACCAAATGGATCGCTCACGATCACGGACAATCAATCACTCTTCCGATTCGGTTGAAGCCGGGGGAACGTGGTTTGGTGGCGGGGAGTCGGTCCGCATTGGTGGGCAGTGCCCACCCTACCCCAATCACTCAACGCTGGAAAATCGGCAGGTAGTTGTTGGGCATCTGCAGAATGATGCAGGCCATCGCCGTCCCGTACTCGGGGCAAACCTGCACGTCGTTCCAGCTTCCGTCCGCCAGTTGCAGCGAGATCAACTCGTCGCGAATGGCCGGGTACCACCGCCGCCAGTACCGGTCGCCCGCATGCCACATGGCCTGCACGGCGTAGTAGTGTCCATAAAAGTAGTACTGCTCGGCCCGAAACACCTGCTCCCGCTGCGACGACAGAAACCGGAGCGCCTTCTCGACCTCGCGCCCCTCGTAGATCCCCGCGCTGTACAGCGCGACCAGTCCCGCAGCCGACCGGGCAAACGCGCTGGGGGAAAACTGGGTTAACTGGTACCGGAACCCGCCATCGGAGTTCTGGCACTTTTTGACGTACTCAATGCAGTCGTCGACCGTTTCCTTCGGGACCGCGATCCCCGCGTTGCGTGCGGCCCGCAGCGCCATGATCTGACAGACCGTCACCGAGACATCGGCGTCGCGGCGCTGCGCCTGGTACCGCCAGCCGCCTTCCCGATTCTGGCAACTCACGATGAGATCGACGGCCGCTTTCAGTTTGTCGCGAAGCTTGTCCGAGGGTGACATCCCGTACACCTCGGCCAGAAACAGCGTCGCGAAGCCATGCTCGTACATCGGGCCATGAATCTGCGTTTCGGGCGCATGGATGAAGCCTGCGGGAGACGTATTCTCCATGAGAAACTCGGCCGCCCGCTCTACATTCACCCCGTACTGACCCTGGCCGGGAACATGGCCTGCCGAAAGAAACGCCATCCCCGCCAGCGCCGTGACGGCCGCGTTCTGGTGATACATCCCCCGGCCACCCCACGAACCGTTTTCCTGCTGCCGCAGCGCCAGCCAGGCCAGTCCGCGGTCGATCGCCTGCTGTGTGGGCGGGGTGACGAACTCCAGCCCGCTCGTCTCGATCGCCCCCGTGGGATCGCGTTCCCGCGAAGAAGCACGAACCGGTTCTTCACGCGGCGATTCGACCCGCTCCGTCGCCGGACGATCGGAATCGGTTCTCTCCGAGTCCGGCTGCGCATTCACCGCCAGGGCTCCCAGCAGCATCCCACCGACCATCCCAATCACCAGGGCGAGGCGAGGCAACCGCTTTCGACTTCGACCGTCGTCAGCGACACATTCGCCATGGTTTGGAATGCGACAGTCCATGGAATCACCGGTCGTTGCGGTGACTTCGAGACTGAACCGTGGCGTGAACTGCGGCATGAACTGCGACCCGGGGGCGAACCGGCGCCAGGCAGGTTGCGTCCTGTCTTGGCGGCCTGTTGGAACTCTCCCCGAGAATACCTCGCGCACTCCGCCGGGATAAGCCGGGGCGACCCGGAACAGCCGGTTTTGAATCTTTCGAAACTTGCAGGAATCGTGAGATTGGTGAAATCCCGATGAGGGAATTAAGAGAGTTTGACGTGACACCTGTGAGGGTGGCGTGATAACCTGCCGAAAGACGGGTTGAACTCGTGGACGGGTGTTGAGGTGCTCCAGCACGCGGGACGAGTGATGCAGGCCTGTTTCGACAGGCAAAAACACGGCCAGGAATACGGGCGACTCTCGCAGACGGATGGTGAGGTCGGATGAGTCCTAACGGGAAGGTCAGACGATCTGGCCTTCCGGAGCGAGCGACGCGAACGGCGGATCTCTCCGCGGATCGCGAAACCGATGGATCGGTAGGCGGGCCAGACCATGACTGAATCGGAACTGCCACGGAAGCTGTTGAGCATCGATCAGGCCAATGCGAGACTTCCCCTCGTTCGCAAGATCGCGGCGGATCTCGTCACCCAGCACGAGCTGGTCACGAGCCTGAAAGAGCGGCTTTCGCGAATTCGACGGCGCAAGAAATCCGATCGCAAATCGGACGCCCTGTACGATGACGAGCTGGAACAGTTCGAGGGTGAACTGGAAACCGCGAAAGCCCGGCTCGACGCGTTCGTCGGTGAGCTGGCCGACCTGGGGCTGGAAATCGTCGACCCCGCCCGCGGGGGAATTGCGTTCCCGGCGCTCATCGAGGGCCGCGAAGCCCGGCTGAGCTGGCTGCCCGGGGAAGACGAAGTCGGCTGGTGGCACGAGACGGGTGAAGGGCTCAACGCCCGCCGCTCCCTCCTGGCCGAGAGCGCCGGTGGCGACGAACCGAAATCGGGCGACTGGCAGTCTTAGTTCGTTCCCGCTACGGTTCGGGAATGATCGAGCTGCCTCTTCATCTGGTCGTATTTGCCGCGGTGGGCGTGGTCTTCCTCGCCCTCCCGCTTCTCATTGGCCGGTTCCTCAGGCCCCGCCAGCCCACGCCCGATAAGTCGCTCGCCTACGAATGTGGCGAACTGCCGATCGGCTCCAGCGACGTTCGCTTCGATTCCCGCTATTACGTCGTCGCGCTCCTGTTCCTGGTGTTCGATGTCGAACTGGCCCTGTTGTTTCCCTGGGCGACGGTCTATGGGAACTGCATCCAACTCGCCGATACGACCCTGTCGGAGTCGGCCCGTGGCGCGATCAGTGCGCGGATGGGAGGCGGATCGGGAGTCCTCGTATCGCCCGATCAGGCGATTTCACTGGCGGTCGTCGCGTTCGTCGAGTTCGTGCTCTTTTTTGGACTGCTCGGGTTGGGGTTCGCCTATCTCTGGCAGCGCGGCGATCTCGACTGGGTCCACACCCTCCGCTCGCAGCAACCCGGTCACCTGCATCCCCCACGCTCCAAATGAACCAGTAGACATCTGCAGGTAGAATCAAATGGGAGCCGGAAGCGTCAGCGCCCGGAGCCAACGCAGTCACCCCGATCCTCATCCATCGCTTGCGTCCATGCTGTCATTTTCTGAACTCGTCTCGGCGCTCCGCAGCCAGTTTCCGGACGCAATCGTCGCCGAGGAGCCTGGCACCCGCGACCCGTGGATTCAGGTCGCCGTCGAGTCGTGGCTCGAAGTCGCCCGCGCCCTGCGCGACCGGCCCGACCTGCGGTTTGACACGCTCTCCAATCTGACCGCGGTCGACTACTTCGAACCCGATGCGAAAAAGGCCGCCAAGTTCCCGTTCACACCGCATCTCGAGGTGGTCTACCACCTGTTCAGCCTCGTCCACCGGCACCGGCTCGTGGTCAAGTTATCGATGCCGCGCTGGAAGGACGAGACGCCCGGCGAACTGCCCGAGGTGCCCAGCGTCTCCTCGATCTGGGCGATCGCCGACTGGCATGAACGGGAATGCTTCGACCTGTCGGGCGTTCGCTTTCTGGGCCACCCCCACCTCACGCGGATTCTCTGCCCCGACGACTGGGTCGGCCACCCCCTGCGAAAAGACTACGAGATGCCCCGCGAATACGAAGGCATCCGAGCCCGCTAAGCGCCAGACGCATCCCGCTTCCAAATCTTCGCAATCTCGTCGCCACGTCGTCGCCAAATCGTCGTAGCGGAAGCGGTGACGCTTCCCCCGCGCAGCGGCCCCACCAGACAGCGATCACCCCTCGGCAATACGTCGCTTTGGAAGCCTCACGGCTTCGGCTACCTCCCGAGCGCCACCACTAGCGACACCACAAGTGCCGTCACGACTGGTCCGGCTCTAACCACTGACGGGCGGCCGGCAGCTCATGCTCCGTCAGCAAGTCGAGCAGCTCTTCCGGCGACGCGCTCGTCACGATGTACGCCTTCTGCTCGCGCTTGATGAACCCCGCGTCGATCGCATGGCGGACCAGGTTCACCAGAGGTTCGAAGAAGCCCGCCGTATCGAGCAGCCCCACGGGCTTGGCATGCAGGCCGAGCTGTGCCCAGGTGATCATCTCGAACAACTCTTCGAACGTGCCATACCCGCCCGGCAGGCCCACGAACGCATCGGCGAGTTCGCACATCAGCGCCTTGCGCGTGTGCATCGAGTCGACGATCCGCATGTCGGGCACGCCCACATGCAACAGCTCGCGTGTCGCCAGAAACTCGGGGATGACACCAATCACCCGCCCGCCCCGCGCGAGCACGGCATCGGCCACCGCCCCCATCATGCCGACGCTGCCGCCGCCAAACACGAGCTCCCAGTCGCGTTCGACGAGCAGCTCGCCCAGCCGACGGGCCTGACGGATGTACTCCGCGTCCACGCCCGAGCGCGAGCCGCAAAACACGCAGACGCGCCGAATCTCCCGCCGCGGCAGCCGCTCGATCACCACGCACTCTCTCCGACAGTTCCGCTCACTCCAAGCCGGGGCTACTTCTTGCCCTTCTTCGAGCTCCCCGGACCGCCCGGTCCGGACATCCCCGCAGGCGCCATTCCCGGAGCCATCCCCGGAGCCATTCCAGGGGCCATGCCCGCGGGCATTCCCGGCATCATCCCCATCGAACCCGCGCCCAGTCGGGCCGGGTTACCGCGACGCGATTTCTTCTTCTTGCCATCGGCTGGGCCACCCGCACCATCACCCGCCATGCCAGGAGCGGCCATGTACATCTCCAGCCCACTCATCGGACCGGCGGCAGCGTCCGCGGCAGTTTTCCCTTCCAGGTCCTTGAACGGCTCCCGTTCCTCGGTGACGGCCTTCTCCATCTGCGACTTCGAGGCCTGCATCGTCAGGCTGTCGTTGATCACCATGTCGCCCGCGGGGTTCACCACCACCGCAAACTCAATCGCCCCCGAGTCCAGCATCTTGTTCCAGGCATTCTTGTCGATCCCGAAATCGGCGATCGACTTCTTGAGCGCCTCGGTCGGAAGGGCCGTATTGACCGTCGACGTCAGACCACCCAGGCCCACACTGTCCAGCAACACATCCTGGGCGCGAATCGAGACTTCTTCGTCGGCCAGTGACGGGGCACCCACGTCGAGCACCTTCGTCTTCACTTTCCCGCCCACGAGCTGACCGTAGACATCGTTGACCGTGGCCGAGACGAGCGTCCCCTTGTCGCTGTTCCATTGGAAGATCGTCAGTTCCGCGCCCGCTTCGGGCTTGCCCTGCTTGCGGCGGACTTTGTTGGTCACATAGGTCGTATCCTGCGGCACCACCACGGGAGCCGTCGGCTCGCTCCATTCCGTGAACCGCGACTCCCCTTCGACCACACCCGGGCCAGAGACCTGGTCAAGCTGGTAGCCGAAGTTCGGGTTCGTGACTTTCAGACGCACGCGGTAACGGTAGGCCGCACCGGGCTCCACGACGGTGTCGAAGTAGCGGAACAGCAGCATAGGCGGCGCCTTCACTTCAGGCATCCCGGCCATCCCCATCCCCGATCCCATTCCCGGCATCATGCCCATCCCGGGGGCCATGCCCGGTGCCATACCCATTCCCGGCGCCATGCCCATCCCGGGGCCCGCGGGCGATCCCGGTCGCATGCCGCCCGGACCCCGCATGCCCATGCCCGAGGACGACCCCTGACCGGCCATTCCCGGTGCCATCCCGGGAGCCATTCCCGCCGGGGCCATGCCCATTCCCATCATGCTCGGATCGCCACCCATCATCCCCTGCAGCCGATTCACATCCCGCTGAATCGTCCCGAAGCCCTTGCGTCGGCCCGGTCCCGAATCCTCGGCCGCCTTCTCCAGCAGCGCGGCGTTTTTCTCCGTCTCGGCCTGAATCTGTTCTTCGCTCAGCCGCCACGCTTCCAGACGCGGGTGCGACACCTCGTCAGCCGTCCAGAAGCCCAGCACGCGTGTCGGCAGCGGCATGGTGAACACCACGTCCGTCACTTCCGTCGCCACGACATCCGGGTCCCAGTTGGCTGCCTCATTCGTGAGGAGATCGACTGCCACCTGCGTATCAACCGCTTCCCAGGCATCGTCGCCTTCGGGCCAGGGGTTCGGACCGGGCACAGCCCGCTGCCGCTGCACTTCAAAGTCTTCGTACTGCAAAGATGCCATCGCCTCGGCGGTCGTATCGAGATTGAGCGACCGGGAATACTTTTCCAACTGCAACCGGTACGGCAGCACACCCCGAACCGAGACGTACCGCACGCCCCGGCCCGTCTTGCCGGCCATGCCACCCATTCCGCCCATCATGCTGGGGTCCATGCCTGGGGCCATCCCCGGAACCATTCCAGGCACCATGCCCGGTGCCATTCCAGCGGCCGCCGGTGCACCCGCCGGAGCTGCGAGCGCACCACCCGGACCCGGTATGGCACCCGGAGCACCCGGTACATTCAGAATTCCCCCAGCCCCCGCTGCATCGCGGCGCTGGCGACGAGGGTCCACCTTGTCTCCTTCCGCCGGCGCGCCTTCGGCCTCAGGATCGACTTCGGGAGCGGGCGGGAAGGTCTCCATGACGAACGTGCCCGCCTGCGCGATCATGTCCTCCACGGGCAGAAACTGCGGTTCTTCCCGCGCCTTCAGCTTCGGGTACATCTTGGCCGACATCGGCGTTTTGTATTCCAGCGTCGCCAGGTCCAAGGGCTTCAGCACCGCATCGCTGGTCATCTGCGACAGGCTGACAAACTTGTATTCCTGCTGCTGGGATTCAGGCCAGGTCGTCGCGACGAGCTGCGCCTGGGCTTTGCTCGCGTCGTCTTTGAGTTGCGTTGGCAACCGGTCGAACCCGCTCCAGTCGGTCATGAAGCAGACGGCCACAATCGTGAGCAGCGCCACGGAACCCAGCACCAGTCGTTCCCACTGATTCACCAGCAGGTTCTTGATACCGGCCGCATTCAGTTTGGACAGGATGTTTTTCATCGCCAGTTCCTTCCGCCGAGAACCACCGGACTTTTGATGACCGGAATGGGGCTGCGTCGATTTGCGTTGCGTTCAGATTTTTTAAGCCGAGTTCGTGATGAGCCAAGGCCGTTATTCCGTAAGTTGTCAATCGCCTGACGCCAGGCGTCGGATCAGGACTTCTCCGGTGGCGGGGCCGTGCCGGTGGCAGGTGCCGCCGGCGCAGGTGCGCCGGCGGGAGCCGCTGGTGCTGGAGCACCAGCCTCAGGCGCCGCTGCGGGAGCGGCCCCGTCTGTCGTGGCCTCGTCCGTCGCGGCAGGTGGCGTTGCCGGGGGAGTGGTTTCGCCCGGAGCCGCTTCCGGCGTTGCCGCAGGTTCGGCGGCAGGGGCGGACGGTGGTGTGGCAGCGGGTGTCTCTGCGGGGGTGGCACCCACGGACGCTGCCGCGGCGGGATCCGCACTTGCCGGCGGGGCAGCCGATTCGGCCGCCGGTTCGGTCGCTGCCGGAGCGTTCGGATCGGCAGGCGGCGGGTTGTACATGACGATCAGTCCGTCGATCGCGATCACCACCAGGTCTGGGTCATTCATCGCCGCCTGATACGTGTCGACCGTTTCCGTCCCGCTGACCCCCATCGGGTTCCCTTCCGCCGCCGGTGCGAAGGCGGCGGCCGCGGGAGCCGCGCTCCCAAAGCCACTGCCCAAGCCGACACCCGGTGCAGCGCCCGCTCCACCGGGGCTGCTGGGCGTCAGCATGTTGAGTCCCGTGATCTGGGGCGGACCAGAGGCCCCCGCACCCATCCCGCCCCCACCAGGTCCACCTGCGGGCATCCCTGCGGCCATGCCAGACATCGGCCCCGCACCACCAGTAGCACCGGCATCGACGAGGTCGTCCGGCAGCAGATCCACCTGATGAACCCGCGTGATCCGGATCGGCCATTTGGCCGACGTCAGCCCGGCCAGAACATCGGGCAGTTTGCGGTGATCGATGACCGCCTTCATGTAGAACCCGCGCGTCTTCCACTGGTCTGTCTCGCGGACATACCGTTTCACTTCCGCGGCCGCTTCCGGCTGCATGCCCCCCTCGGCGCCTCCGGCCATCATCCCGGCCATCGAGCCCATGTCCGGCATTCCGCCACCGGCAGCCCCCCCGCTTCCATCCGGGCCAAACTCATCATCGGCACTGAAGTCGACCTTTCCGCCCCCCAGCGCCGCGGCTCCTCCACCAGACTGCCCGCCGCCTGCCCCCATCATCCCCGCGGCGCCAAACGCCTCCGGCATCCCGCCTGCTTCCGCACCGCCAGCAAAACCACCGGCCGAAGCGGTCTGACCGATCTTCTCCGGATCGCCGCCCCGCAACTTCAACTCGACCACTTCGCGCAGCGTCGCGTCCGTCTGGCTCGACGCCGCGCGGTTGATCTCGGCAATCGCCTGGAACACATTCGCATACAGCCACAGGTCTTCCTGCGACTCCTGCATCTGCTTCGGAGTCGGAGGAAGGGCACCCCAGTCGCGGCGCTCCATCCGTTCTGTCGGGAAATGCACTTTCCCAAAGCCTTCAATTTCGTTTGCCGGTTCGATGTACATCCGCACGTCTTCGACATGCTCGGGGTACCGCGCCCGGTAGACTTCGAGGTCGGTCTGCGTCGCCTTGAGCGGGTCGGCCTGGGCTTCCGCGCTGATCCCTGCCGGCCAGAACTTCAGTTCCTGCTGCCGCAGGTACAACTGCTCGTAGGCGACCCGCAGCTCTTTCTCCAGCAGGTCGTTTTGCGTCTTCAGCTGCTGGGTCCACTTGTCGTTCGGGTTCTCCCCCGACGCCTTGACGCTATCGAACGCCGACTTGAGCGCCGTGCGGCGGGTGTCGATCGCCGCCTGCAGCGACCCCTTCGACATGAACCAGCCCACCAGGGCCAGCACGAGCGACAGCCCCGACAGGATCCAGAATTTCTGGGCCAGAATCGGCTTGAGCTTATCCATGACGTTCCTCCTGTTGGCGACTGCGAACCGGCACAGTCCGGTTCACGCGACGAGCATCACAGGCCTTCGGGACTGACCACAACAACCTCGCCGCATTGGGCGACGAACACAGTTCACTTCAATCCGACCGGTTTCATTTGACCTAGTTTGGCGGAGCAACCGGCGGAGTTCCCGGTGGCGGGGCCGCCGGTGGAACAAATCCCGGCGCCACCGCACCAGGAGCGGCTGGTATCGCCCCGGGTGGCGGTTGAGGACTGGGGACCACTCCTGGTTGCGCCCCAGGAACCGCTCCCGCGGCCTCTGGCGGAACTGCCGGAACCGATCCCTCAGCCCCCGCAGCCGCGTCGGCCGCAGGCAACGTCACCTGGACATCCGGGTCGGTTGCGGGGCGATCCTTGGCCGGGGTCTCTTTCCAGAGGAACTGAATCGCGAAGTCGGTCTGCTTGATCTTGATCGGGCCGTCGCCCGGATCGGCCAACGGATTCACGGGGACCACGGCGGGAGCACCAGGTCCTCCCGGTTTCACTGGTCGCCGTCCACCCCCCGGCTTAACAGCCGGCAAGCCGCCTTCGGCGTTCGGCAACCCGCCCGCTCCGCCCGCCCCAAAACCGGCCAGCCCCTTCCGGCCCTTGGGCGAGTACCAGACATCCTTGGACCATGACTGCCGGAAGACCGCATGGGTGATGCCCAATTGCCGGACCGGAACTCCCGGGAAGGGCGGCAGTGCGGTTCCCGGAGGTGCCTGCAGAGCAAATGCTTCGCGATCGCGCTGGAATGCGGCCAGTTGAGCCGGGTCCAGAGGCTGACCTTCCCGCACCCGCCACGACTGCAGCGCCCGCATCATCGTGTTGGTGACGTACAGCGTCCCCTGCATATTGAAGTTGTTCGGATCGTTGTGGAAATGCCGTCCGTAGAGCGTGAACAGATAGGCCACACCTGACGGAGCCTTATCCACGTACGCCTTGAGCATGCTCGTCTTTTCGCGTTCGCCCAGTGCCGAAAACCAGGTACTGGCATCCGACAGCCGCTCCGCTGTGATGCTGTAGATGCGGATACGATTCCGCTTCTGCACATCCTGTTCGGCGACCGCGTCACCCAGATCGCGCGGCAGCGATTCGTTGATCGCTTTGTACAGCTCGATCCAGTTCTCGCGACCGGCGAGTGGCTCGACCAGCTTGGCCGCTTCCTCGCGAATCGCCTTGTTCTTCCCGGCGGCCCCGTCGTAATCGCTCTTCAGCCGCCCCTTTGTGTCGACATACTGCTTGGCCGCCTCTTCCGACTCTTTGAACCGGTCGGGGCTGACGGTCGACAGGACGTATCCATACCCCATCACCGAGGTCGACAGACCCAACAGCAGCGTCGCGGCCGCGGTCAGCATCCACGGTTTCTTGCGGCGAATCATTCGGGCCGAAGTGATTTCCGGCGGCAGAAGCGACGTGTGCAGCCGGGTGATCTTCAGCCCCTGCAGGGCGAGGCCGTACGGCACGACGAAGCTCGGCAGGTTCTCCTGGAACAACTGGGCATTGAGCACCGTGTCGCCCACGAGTCCCTGGAACGCCTCGACCCGCTCGACGTCCATCTGCAGGTTTTGCTGCAGGAATTTTTGCAGCCCGGCCAGTTTGAAGCCGTTCCCGCAGCCAATGATTTTCTTGATCTTGGCGTTCTTGTTGACGCTCGAAAAATAGCCGATCGACCGCTGAATATCGGCCACATAGTCGTTAAACACAGGCCGGAGAGCGGCGAAGATTTGTTTCGGGTCTTCCGCCTTGGTCGCGTTGCACTTGAGGTGCTCGGCCTTGGCGAACGTCTGCTTCAGTTCCTTGGTCAGCGCCCGGGTGAACTGGTTGCCACCGATCTGGATGTTTCGCACCCAGACCTTCTTGCCGTTGGTCGCCAGCAGCGAGGTGTTGTCGGCCCCCATGTCGAGGACGATCGTGAACTCGTCTTCCTCGATCGGGTCCGTGCTGCCGGGGATCTGCCCGAACTTGTCGTGGCAGAGGTAGTTGTAGAGCGCCAGCGTGCCGACCTGGATCAGGTCGACTTCCACCTTCTGCTTGAGGTATGGGGCGAGGGTCGACTGCACCTGCTCGCGCTTCATCGCGAACAAGCCCACTTCGGCGTCGAGAATCAGGTCGCCCGCCATTTCGCCGCTGCCCAGCACCTGGTAGTCCCAGATGACATCTTCGAGCGCAAACGGGATCTGCTGTTTCGCTTCGTACTTGACGATTTCGGCGATCTTGCCCTGATCGACCGGCGGCAGCGAGATGAACCGGCTGAGCGCCGTCTGCCCCGGAACACTGATGGCGACGACGTCGCCTTTCACCTGGTTGCGCGACAAAAACGTCCGCAGCGCCTCGGCGATCAGTTCTTCGGGGTTGGCGTCGGGCTGACTGAGAATTTTCGCATGCGGGACATAGTCGAACGCGACGGCCATGACCTGGCCGGCCGCTTCGGCGTACTTCAGGCGAACCGCCTTCAGCCCCGCCTGCCCGATATCAATGCCCCACGCCGATTGAGATTCCGCCATGGTCCCGGCTCCTGCGAAGGCCGCTTCGGCCCCCCGCGCAAATCAAAATCCTGCGACATCTTGCGATGCGCATTAAGTGCTATTCTGACAATCAGTTAGGTTGACCCGCGGCGAGAGCTGCCCGGCCGGATTTGACTTCTGGATGGTAGCCAACTCGGAACGTGGCGAAAACGCTTCCGCAGAAACAATTTCGGTCGAATCTGCGATCCCATTCTTCGCGCCAGGCCCCGCCGTCATTCCATTCATACCATCCCGACGCTTCAGGAAACCCGCTGCGGCACCAGGAGTCAAAGAAAAACCGGATGCCGATGGCGAGAAGCCGACCTGTTCCGCGCACCGCGCGGATCGAGTCGTGACCTAGGACGGTTCCCGGTTCCCAAAAAGTTCCCGACCGGAGCGGATTTTTTTGGAAATTGTCAGAAGCGAGGCGGTCGACGAATGAGGCGATGTGTCTCGATTCGCCCTAAGCCGATCAACGCAAACGGGTTAGCCCACAAGTTCGCGGATCGGACGGCCTTCGGGGAGGAGTGGAACCGGTCGGTCCAGTTTATCGACGACCATCTGGTGGGGATCGATTCCAAGGGTGTGGTAGACGGTGGCGAGGAGGTCGCCGGGGCGGAGGGCGTTGTCGCGGACCTCGCCACCATCGGCCGTCGTCGCCCCGATCACCTGGCCGGTTTTCAGGCCGCCACCGGCGAGAGCGGCGGAAAACGCCCGCGGCCAATGGCTGCGCCCCGCCTGGGAATCGATTCTTGGGCCTCGTCCAAATTCGCCATATGCCGCCACGAGCACGCGATCCAATAAACCCCGTTCGGTGAGGTCTTCGATCAGTGTCGCAAACGCCTGGTCGAACGCGGGCAGACGCTTCCGCAGGTTCTTTTCGATCGACGAGTGGTCGTCCCACCAGTCGACATCTTTTTCATAGAGGTTGATCGTGACAAACGTCACGCCGCCTTCCACCAGCCGGCGGGCCAAAAGCGCCGCATGACCATAGGCGTGACGACCGTAGCGATCGCGGAGTGCGGCCGGTTCCCGTGTGGCATCGAACAGCTGCCGCGACGCGGCCCCGCCGACGAGTTCAAACGCCTGCTCGCGGGCCACGCTAAGGTTTCGCGGACCGGTCGCGCAGGCGGCGTGGGGATCGAGGGCGGAGAGCAACTGCTGACGGGCCGAAAAGCGCTGGTCGGTCACATCCCGCTGGGGCTGGAACTCGGGGAGTCGGTAGTTTCCCAGCGTGGGATCGCCACCGGCATTCACGGCGCGGTACCGCGACCCGAGAAACGCCGGGCCCTGGTAGAACCCCATGTGAGAGGCATAATCCTCGGGAACGCAGACGTAGGCGGGGACGCCGGGCCGGTTCGGTCCCCGCAGTCTCGCGGCGACGCTGCCTTCACAAGGATGCTTTTGACCGGATTGTCGGGCTTGCGGCTGGGGATAGCCGGTCTGGACCCAGTGGCTGGCGTCGTCATGCTCGGCCAGGGTGTGCGTCAACGAGCGAACAATGGCCAGACGGTCGGCGACGCGGGCGTGCCCGGGCATCAGCTCGTTGATCTGAAACCCCTCGAGCGACGTCGCAATGGGGGCGAACGGGCCCCGAACTTCCTTCGGGGCGTGAGGCTTCAGGTCGTACGTATCGACGTGCGAGGGGCCACCGGCCATCCAGAAGAGAATGCAGGCCGTGCCGTTGCCTGAGGCGGGCGAACGACTTGGTTCGGCGGCGGAGAGCGGCGAGAACGTCGGGGCGAGGCCGAGCGCGACGGGCAGCGAGGCGAGACCGGTCGCCCCAAGTTGGAGCACCGAGCGGCGGGGCAGACCCTCTCCGGGACGATCGCAAGGAAGCACAAGGTGTGGCATGGCTAACGACTCCACTCCCGAAATCGCAGGTCGTGAGCTGGACCGGCGGTGAGATACTCTGTCTTACGATCGGATCGTATCAGACGTATTCGTGAAAGTGGATGCGAAATCGGGGATTGCTCTTCCTCCGGGCGCTCACTCTTCCGGCTCCCCTCGCCCTACGCTGTTGACTGGCACGTAGTGCGACAAGGACCTGGCCTTCCTCTTGTTGCCTTCGTGCCTGGTGGTCAGCAAAACCCGTCACGCCATTCCCAGCGGGCGTGCTCTTGTAACCGCCTCCGTCTTTACCTTTGGCGACGCTGCGGATAGCGTTCCCCCATGCAAATCGTCGCTGGTCGTTTTCGGCATCGCCCCCTGCTCACCAACCCCGGGATGGTGACGCGCCCCATCACGCAGCGCGTCAAGGTTTCGCTGTTCGATAAACTCGAACCGTGGTTCATCGACGCCCGTGTGGCCGACATCTATTCCGGCACCGGGACCATGGGCCTGGAAGCGCTCAGCCGCGGGGCGAGCGCCGTCGCGTTTTTCGAGCACGATAAAGTCGCGTTCGACCTGCTCAAGCAGAACATTGCGGCCCTCAAGGTCGAGGACGAGACGTTTGCCTGGAAGGTGGACGTGACAAAATGTTCCTTTCGTCCCAAAGGTGACGCCGCGCGGTTCCTGCCGTTTGATTTGATCTTCTTCGACCCGCCCTATTTTCACGCGGAACGACTCACTCCCGATACGATGCTCTATAAGGCGTTGTTGCGACTGGCCAAACCCGACATCTCCGCTCCGCATGTCCGGATGCTGTTTCGTGTCGCGGTGGGAACCGAGCTGCAGCTTCCGCCCCAGTGGGAGCTGAAGGACGTGATGGAATACTCCTCGATGGCCGTGTACGTGTTCCAGAAGGAGAATTCCGGGAACTCCGAGCCGGTTGCCGACGTCGAGGAGTCGGAAGAGTCGTCAGACGGGTAAGCCCGCATTCCGGGCCGGCCCATGGTCAGGGGCAGATCGCCTCTTCGCCCTGCGGGAATCGCGATGCTCAGTCAGACGTTTCACCTGCTCAAGACGGCCGGTCGCCCGGCGGCGGCCCGGTTGTCGCGGTGGATGTCGCAGGCCGGTACGGTGCTGCGCCGCGCTCCTGAAATGCAGAAGCTAACCGAAGAAGAACTTCAGACGCGCAGCCGCGCGCTGATGTGGCGGGCCCGCGCGGGGGAACCGCTCACCAGTCTGCTGGTCGAGGCCTACGCCCTGGTCCGGGAAGCGGCGACGCGAGCGCTCGGCAAATCGCACTATCGCGTCCAGGTCGCCGGGGGAATCGCCCTGTTCGAAGGCGGCATCGCCGAGATGCAGACGGGCGAGGGCAAGACGCTCACCGCGACGCTGCCCACCTACCTCTATGCTCTGCTCGGGCGCGGGGCGCATGTCATCACCGTCAACGACTATCTCGCCAGTCGCGACGCCGAGGAGATGGGCAAGGTGTACGCCCTGCTGGGACTCTCCACAGGCTGCATCGAAGACAGCCTCGACGATGATGGTCGCAAAGCGGCGTACGGCAAAGACATTACCTACGGCACCGCCAAAGAGTTCGGGTTCGACTTTCTTCGCGACCGGCTCAAGCGCGGGACCGATGGCTGGGGGGGCAAGACCGCGACGGGCGACCAGGCGACGGGCGAAGATTTTGGCGGCGTCCAGCGCGGCCACTTCTTCGCGCTGGTCG
>JAIXZD010000130.1 GCA_027489895.1 Planctomycetaceae bacterium | reverse complement strand
TACGGACCTGCCCCACGGGGAGTAGCCTGAAGAGTTAAACCCAGTCGATCACGCTTCGGCCCGTGCAATCTTTCCCAAACGGTCGACTCGCGGCAGGTTGCACGCCGCAACGACACGGAATTCACATCCCCGTGAATTCCCTAACCGACTTCGTCCATAGAGTTTGCAGCATTTCCTGGAGGCCGGTAATGAGTTCGACAGGCTGTGATGCTCGCATGACAGCGACTGTGCTGGTTGCACTGGTGATGCTGTCCGCGTCGACGGCGCAGGCTCAGCGGGGCGGCTTCCCCTCGCCCGACGAGATGTTTGACCGGGTCGACAAAAACGGCGACGGCCTGCTGACGGGCGACGAAATTCGAGATTCGGGCCGGATGTCCCGGATGTTCGAGGGGATGGGGATCGATGGCAGCCAGCCGGTTAGTCGGGCCCAGTTCGCCGAAAGGTCCCAGGCCGCAATGCAGCAGTTTCGCGACCGCATGAGTCGCGGTGGGTTCGGCGGCCCCCCCGGCGGATTCGGCCCCCCCGGCTCAGGCGGGTTCGGCCCCCCCTCAGGCGGTGACGAAGGTCGCCGCGACCGTGATCGGGATCGCGACCGGCGCGATCGCGAACCACCCACAATGGTCGCCCCCGTCGTCCCCCTGGGGCCACCGGCTGCGCCCAATCCCCCCTCCGGGCCGATTCCCGTCACTCCCCCGGCATCCCCCGGGGCCCCCACGCCGCCCGCAAAGTCGGCGACCGCTCCGGCTGTCCCGAAACCGCGGGTGACACTCGCGCTGCCCGAAACCTATCGCACTCGCGACCAGAACGGCGATGGTCAGGTCGGGCTCTACGAATGGCCGCGAAGCGACTTTGCCGCCTTTCAGCGACTCGACCGCGATGGTGACGGATTTTTGACACCCGCCGAGCTGGTCAAATCCACCAGCCCGGCTCCAACAACGACGCCCACCGCAGCCGGTAGCCCCGCCTCCGGTACGACCGTGGCCGCTGCCACCCCAGGCACCAATCCCCCCTCAACCGCCAGTTCACCTGCTCCCACCGCCCCGGCAGCCCCACCCGTCGATCCGACGACCGAACGCGCCACCCGCACGTTCGATTCGCTCGATCTCGACAAAGATGGTTCGATCTCACCCGAAGAGTGGGGCCGCAGCCGCACCATGCGACCGCGCTTCGAAGCCGCCGGCGTCGACGTCACCAAGCCCACCCCCAAAGCCCTGTTCCTCGAACAGTTCGCCAAGGCGATGGGCGGGTGACCACGATGTTTGCAGCACGTGACGTCGCCGACGCCGCCCGATCGGCCTGCTTCCTCGAGGCGTACGTCCCCAAGCCGGGCAACGTCCACCCCCACGCGTCGTTTCACGATCTGCGATTCGAAGATTTCGTCCAGGCCGGGAATCTGTGTGCTCCCATCCTGGGTCAAGCCGCCTCGCTCGGCGTGGGTCAGACCGTACTCGACTGCGTCCGCGCCACACGCTCGGCAATGTCGACCAACCCCAACCTGGGCATCATTCTGCTACTGGCCCCGCTCGCCGCCGTCCCGCCCGAATTGCGACTCGCTGACGGAATCGAAGACATCCTCGCCCGCCTCACCGTCGACGATGCGCGACTGGTCTACGAGGCCATCCGGCTCGCCAAACCCGGCGGACTGGGCGACGCGCCCGACCAGGACATCCGCGACGAACCGACCGAAACCCTGCTCCAGGTGATGCAGCGTGCCAGCGGGCACGACCTCGTCGCCCGGCAGTACGCCGACCGCTTCGACCTTGTCCTCCATGTCGCCCGGCCGCTACTCGTCGAGAACCCCACCTTCGCCACCGACCCCGTCACCGCGGTGATCCAACTGCAATTGCTTCTGCTCGCCCACACCCCCGACAGCCTGATCGCCCGAAAATGCGGCGTCGAGGTCGCCCAGGAAGCCAGCCGGAAAGCGCAACGCCTGCTCGACCTCAGCTGGCCCGACACCCCCGAATCCCGCGACGAGTTGACTCACTACGACCAGTGGCTGCGCGGCGACGGCAACCGCCGAAACCCCGGCACCACCGCCGACCTGATCGCCGCCACCCTCTTCGCCGCCTTCCGCGACAGGCTGCTCGTCGCACCCGACCTGACGTCGTGATTCAGACAGAAGGGACCTGATCGATTGTGTGCCACTGGCTCTGCCAGTGCTGTAATTGCGTGCTCCCACTCGCACTGGCGAAGCCAGTGGCACACACATTTCCCACGCAGAGAATGTCTCGCAACGTCCTGTCGGCAGAGCCGCGTCGCACGGTCGCAGGAGTCCCGTGCGCTTCTCGCCGAGAGCTGCGCGTCCCGAATGGGAACTCTCACGAGTTCCGCTACGGACGGAGAACGCCTTCATTACCCCCGCGTCACGTGACGACGTGAACCTGCAGCGTGTCGTGACCGGCCACCCCGCCCCAATTCGAGGATGCCACAAACACCACCTTGCTGCCCGGCTTCAGCACGTTGTTCGCCAGCCCCCATTTCACGACATAGCTCAAGAACGCATGCGAATCGGCAAACGGCGTCGGTTCATGCAGCGGCGTGATCCCCCAGACCAGCGACATCCGCCGGGCCACCTCGACATCCCGGGCAACACCCAGAACCGGCACCAGGTTCCGCTGACTGGAGATGGCCACCGCTGTCTGGCCAGTCTCGGTCGCCACGGCAATCAGGTCGGCATGCAAGTGACGGGCCGTCCAGCCCCCACCAAGGACCACCGCCTCGGTCACTTCCAGCGCCTTCCTCCCCAGCGCATCGAGCGGGTTCTCCGGCCGATGCGGCGGCAGCATCTTCTCGGCCATCGCGACGATCCGGCTCATCGTCGCGACCGTTTCCACCGGGTACTTTCCGACAGCCGTCTCGCCCGACAGCATCACCGCATCGGTCCCGTCCAGTACCGCGTTGGCCACGTCCGTCGCCTCGGCCCGCGTCGGCCGCGAGTTCTCCTGCATGCTGTCCAGCATCTGCGTCGCCGTGATTACCGGCACCCGGCGTTCGTTGCACAGCCGAATGATCCGCTTCTGGTAGACCGGCACCATCGCCAGATCGACCTCCACACCCAGATCGCCGCGAGCCACCATCACGCCATCGGCCAGATCAAGAATCTGCTCGAGCTCACTCAGTGCTTCGTACTTCTCGATCTTCGCGATGATCTGCGGGACATGCATCTTCCCGGACCGTTCCAGCAGTTGCTTCAAATCGCGGATATCACTCGCCCGGCGGACAAAACTGAGGCCCAGAAAATCGAGGTTTTGCTCCAGCGCCCACGCCGCGTCTTCCTTGTCTTTGTCCGTCAGGCTGGGCGTCCCCAGCGTCACACCGGGCAGATTGATCCCCTGCCGCGAGCGGATCGGCCCCCCCTGCTCCACCGTCGCCACGACCCGGCCTTCCGCTTCGAACTTCTCGGTGACGCGTAGCACCACCGTCCCGTCAGCGATGAGGATCGGGTCGCCCACATGCAGTTCATCGACCAGCGGGTCATACGTGCAGGTCAGTCGATTCGGATGCGCGGGATCCGCCGTTTTGACGAACTCGACCAGGTCGCCCATCTGCAGATCAATCTGCCCCCCCGGCAGTTCTTCCAGCCGGATTTTGGGACCGGAAAGGTCCCCCAGGATGCCCGTCACCCGGCCCAGTTCCACCGAGATCGCCCGGACATGAGCCACCACTTCGGCAAGCTGGTCGTGGCGACCGTGCGCGAAGTTGAGGCGGAAGACATCGACCCCGGCGAGAATCAGCTCTCGCAAGCGGGCAGGCGATTGAGAGGCCGGGCCGACGGTCGCGACGATCTTCGTTTTGACCGACGTCGGGCGTTCGCCGGGAACGAGTTTTTGTGGCAAACCCATGGGGACAGACCAGGATCAAAAGGAACGGAGCGAGGCAGTGGAGAGTCTTGCATCGAACGGGGATCGACCCGCAATCCACTGGAGGCGCAGGTTCGACTGTTGTCCGGTTCTGGTTCACGTGGTGTTTCGAGACCCGATCCGCTATATCCCCCTTGGGCCGGGCACAACTCCTGCGGCATGGTAACACTGTTTTTTCAGACGGCGAGGCCGATTGCCGCGCGGGGCGATCGAATCGAAGGATCAACATGGCGACGATTCTGGTGACCGGCGGAGCCGGGTTCTTGGGCAGTCATCTCTGCGACCGGCTCATCGCCCGTGGCGACGAAGTGATTTGCGTCGACAACTTCTTCACGGGCCGCAAGGAAAACGTGGCTCACCTCCTCTCGCATCCGCGATTTGAAGTCGTCCGCCACGACATCGTCCACCCGCTCCATCTCGAAGTCGACCAGATCTACAACATGGCCTGCCCGGCCTCGCCCGAGCATTACCAGTTCAACGCGATCAAGACGATCAAGACCAGCACCGTCGGCATGGTCAACATGCTCGGCCTCGCCAAGCGCTGCGGCGCCCGCCTCCTCCAGGCCTCCACCAGCGAAGTCTACGGCGA
Source organism: Planctomycetaceae bacterium (assembly GCA_027489895.1). Classification (GTDB taxonomy): domain Bacteria; phylum Planctomycetota; class Planctomycetia; order Planctomycetales; family Planctomycetaceae; genus JAIXZD01. The sequence continues at coordinate 3,344 of JAIXZD010000130.1, read as the reverse complement.
CCCCCAGGTCCACCCCCAGACCGAAGACTACTGGGGCCACGTCAACCCGATCGGCCTGCGAAGCTGTTACGACGAAGGCAAACGCGTCGCCGAAACCCTCTGCATGGAGTACCACCGCGCTCACAAGCTCGATGTCCGGCTGATCCGCATCTTCAACACCTACGGCCCCCGAATGGACCCCAAGGACGGCCGCGTCGTCTCCAACTTCATCACCCAGGCGCTCCGGGGTGAGCCGATCACCGTCTACGGCACGGGCGAACAGACCCGCTCGTTCTGCTACGTCGATGACCTGATCAACGGCATCATGAGGATGATGGACCAGAACGAGCAGATTGGCCCCGTGAACCTCGGCAACCCCGGCGAGTTCACCATGCTCGAACTGGCGCAGCAGGTCCTCGAACTGACCGGCTCGAAATCGGAACTCGTCTTCCGCCCCCTCCCCTCCGACGACCCCAAGCAGCGCTGCCCCGACATCACCCGCGCCAAAGCCTGGCTTGGCGGCTGGGAACCCCAGGTTCCCCTCCGCGCCGGCCTCGAAAAAACCATCCCCTACTACCGCGCGCAGTTGGGTCTGTAGGGTGGGCACTGCCCACCCTACTTCTTCGCCCGTTTCACGCACCGAAACCCCGTGTGGAACGCGCCCGAATCGAGGTCGCCTTTCATCCGGGCACTCACCCGATAGCCCGTGCAGTACGTTTCGCTGCACATAAACGAGCCGCCTCGCTGCACCTTCTTGGGCAGGTCGGGTTCGTTCGGGTCGTAGCTGTCGCCTGGCCCCTCCGGGTTCCGCACGGCCTGGCCTCGTCGGGCCGCCAGTTCATACGTGTCCGGGCGATACCAGTCGGCACACCACTCCCAGACATTCCCCGACAGGTCATACAGGCCAAACGCGTTGGGCGGAAACGTTTTGACCGGTGCCGTCGTCCGGAAGCCATCCCCCCCGGTGTTCGTGTACGGAAAATCTCCCTGCCAGATGTTGCACAACCACTTCCCGTCCGGATTTCGATCGCGGCCCCAGGGGAAATCATCCCCCTCCCGACCGCCTCGCGCGGCGTACTCCCACTCCGCCTCGGTCGGCAACTGCTTCCCCGCCCAGTTCGCATACGCGACGCAGTCAGACCACGAGAGATGGACCACCGGGTGCTCTAATCGGGTGACAATCGTCGACTCGGGCCCCTCGGGATGCCGCCAGTTCGCACCGACTTTGTACTGCCACCAGTTATAGGCATCCTTCGTGGGATCGAGTTCCGCGGGCGGTTCCTGATAGCAGATCGACCCCGGATGATTGAACTCGGGCAGGATCTTCGCCTCGGCAAATCGCGGCGAATCGCGAACAGAATCGAGCGTGGGCGGCTTCTCCGCCGTCGTGACATGTCCGGTCGCTTCGACGAACGCCGCATACTGGGCATTCGTCACCTCGGTCTCATCCATCCAGAAGCCATCGAGCGTGACCGTGTGAACCGGCGCTTCGTCCGGCTTGCCATCGGTCGCGGACGATGGGTTCCCCATCCGGAACGTTCCCCCGGGAATCCAGACCATTCCCGGAGGAGTCGGGCCTGGGGCCGAGGTGACGACAGGCGAAGTGTCTTCCGGCCCAGCCGGATCAAGCGCGGGAGCCGTCGGGATTTCCGCGGCGGATCGCGGCGGATCGATGGGCGACAACAGGGCAGCCGCGACGCCTCCGAGCGCCACGACAACGACGAAGGCCAGCGGCAACAGTCGAGGGTGAGCAGTCATATCGGGCTTTGCGGAGAGGGAACGCCTGTGGACGTGAACGATTCCCAGAGCGTACCCTAGGGAGGTCCGGTGAGAAACCCGGAGCAAGTTGGTCGAACCTGAAGAGGCCGTCTGGCCTGAGGGGAGGATCCGGTGCGTGAAAGACGACAAGGCCTGGGCTGGGGGATCGCACTGCTCCTCACACTGGGGTTCGCCGGAATCGAGCGGGTGCACGCGGAACCAGGTGACGCCGACACCGCCGCCCTCGTAGCCGATCTCGGTCATGACGAGTTCGAACGCCGCGAAGCGGCCACGACCGCCCTTGTCGCCCTGGGTGCCAAGGCGGTTCCGCACGTCCAGGCGGCCGTCGAGTCGCCCGATCTCGAAGTCGCCATTCGCGCGCTGGGCGTGCTCGAACGGCTCTACGTTCACGGCGATGAAACCACCTGGGAACCGGTCGAAGACGCTCTCGACGCGCTGGAAGCCTCGCCCACCTCGTCCACCGTCGAACGGGTTCGATCCCTCCGCGGCACACATGCCGAGGCGCGGGAACTCCGGTCGCTGGAGAAACTGGTCTCCCTCGGCGCCGAGTGGACGCTGAGCGCCCTCCGCAACCGGTTTGCCGGCCAGTTCGCGATTGTGGCCGGGCCCCAGGTGACGCGGGGGGCCAAAGATGTCCTGATCGGCGAAGACTGGAAGGGCGGCGTCGAAGGTCTCAAACACCTCAAGCGGCTCAGGACCTGCCAGGTCGTCTACGTGACCCCCGGCGCGGGCCTACCGGACGATGTGCTTCAGGACCTGGCGAAGACGGTCGAGGGCGCGCGCATCGAAACCCGCGGGGCAGGGATGCTGGGCATCTCGGGCGAAGAGTTCGAAGGCCTCGTGCAGATTTCGGGGCTGAAGTCGGGCGGGCCCGCCGAACGGGCGGGAGTCGAGAAAGGCGACCTGCTGATTCTCTACCAGGGCGAGCAGGTCACGGCGTTTCAGACGGTGATCCAGATGACGCGCTCCATGTCGGCCACCGAAGAAGTCGAAGTCGTCGTCCTCCGCGACAACGAGCTGCACACCTACCGCTTCAAGCTGGAAAAGTTCGCCCTCGAAAAATTCAACATCGAAACCGATCCCCGACCCGCCCCCCCGCAACTGCGCTAACCCGCGGCAATCAAACTGCAGCGCCGGCATCTCAGGCGAGCCGACCCTGTCAGGAGTCGGTGAATTGCGCCGATTCACGGGAGATTCCCACCGCGCGCAGGTAGCGGAACTCGTGAGAGTTCCCAAGACGCCCAAAAGGCAGTGAAACAATCCGTGGGATAGGCTTCCAGCCTGTCATTCCCTCTGCGGACAACACGCTTCCACCGACCCCTCGCAGGGGCGGCTCGCCTGGTGCCAAAACAAAAACGACGCGCCGGAACCAGCCCGGCGCGTCGTTGCATTTCATCTCGTGCGGGATCAGCAGACAGCCAACCCGGGTGCCGTTACAGATCGTCGAGCGAAGGCCCGGCGACGAACTGGCGCTTCACCGGCTCGCCCGTCTTCACCGCCACATTGCCCGTGGCATCGAGGAAAATCTTGTCCTGGATGATCTCCTGAACAACGATCTCCATGGGATTGCGGGTCGACAGTTCAAT
>JAIXZD010000550.1 GCA_027489895.1 Planctomycetaceae bacterium | reverse complement strand
TCCCTCGAAGAGCATCTCCGGTATCTAGCCGAGCTGGGATCGGAACGGCTCCACGGCACCTATGCCCTCATCCGTACATTGACCTGGGCGATTCCGATCCTCGGGTTTCTCGGGACCGTCATCGGGATCACGATGGCGATCGCGAACATCACCCCCGACCAGCTCGAATCGGCCCTGGGGGAAGTGACGGGTGGACTGGCCGTCGCCTTCGATACCACGGCCCTCTCGCTGGCCCTCTCGATGATTCTCGTCTTCGCGACCTTTGTGGTTGAGAAGTGGGAAGGCGGCCTGCTCTCCGATGTCGAGCAGTTCGGCATTCGGCAATTGGCCGGTGCGTTCGATGAACCAGTCGAAGCCAGCCCGATGCTCGCCGCCGAGCGGGATGCCGCCAGCGAACTCCTGGCGCACTCCCGAGCCATGATTTCCGAACAGACCGCTCTATGGCAGTCCGCTTTGGACGAGATGCGACAGAGCTGGGTCGAGGTCGCCGAGCGGCAGCAGGGCGAGTTCTCCGGAACGCTCCGCCAAGGGATGGCCGCCACACTCGCCGACCACGCCCGCCAGCTGGGCGACGTTCGCCAGGAGTTGGTGGGAGCGGCCCGTGAGATCGCGCTGGAACTTCGCGACATCTCCGATCGCATCGGAGAGACGCAATCGTCCCAGCAGCAGGCGTTTGCCACGCAAGTCGACCTGTTCTGGAACAGAACCCAGCGGGAATTGCTCGGTCTGCATGACGCGCTGCGTCAACAGTCGCAGGCGGTCGTGGGTCGTCTGGAAGACGCCGTAGCCCAATGGCACGACGACCTCGCTCGCGCCACCGAATCGCTGCAGGGACAACTGGTGGCGCTCAACCACCAGGGCGAACTGCTCGGCAGCATTGTCGAAGACGAGCGCCAACTCATTCGACTGCAGGATGTGCTGCAGCAGAACCTGAAAACGGTCAGTGCGGCTGAGACGTTCGAGGAAACCCTGCACAGCCTGTCGGCGGCCGTCCATCTGCTGACGGTCCGCACGAGGCACGCGGCCTGATTCTTCGGCGAAAGCCCTGAACAGACCGTGTGCACGGGATGGCCCTTTAGTCTGACAACCGAACCAATAGCAGGTTCACCGACGCACCCCCTCGACTCACAACATCGCCGCCGCGTCCCGGCGGGACGTTCCTTTGCCGCAGAACGCCTGTGAACCAGGCGATCGTTCGGACCCATCATGAGTCGCCGTAAATCGTCCGACAACGCGATCTCGCTGTTCCCGTTTCTGGCCGTTCTGGTCTGCACGATGGGCGCGCTGATCCTGTTGCTCATCGCCATGACGCAGAAAATCCACAAGCGGCAGCTTGCGGAACAGGCGGCCGCACGACAGGAACAGGCACCCGCACCGATCCCGGCACGCCCCGACCCGATCATTCTTCCGGATGTCCCCACGCCCCAAACGGTTCCCACTGGTCCTTCGCGAGAAGAACTCCAGCAGTTGGCCGACGAGCGACGCCGTCAGCGTGAGGCCCGCGCCCGAGAACTGGCGGAAGCACAGGAAGAACAGGCGCGGCGAGTGAACCAGGAATGGTCGACACGCACGCGGGAAGCCGAGTTGCAGCGCGACGCGGAACTCGCCGAGGCCAGGCGCGTCGCCGCTGAACGCGATCGCCTGCTGTTGGCCGTGCAGTCGCTCGCCCAGAACAAGGGCGGGGCGACCAAAGCAATCGACGAACTGACCGATCGGAAAACCGAACTGGAGCAGACCTCTGCCACCCTCGCGGCCGATGCCTCTCGACTGGCGCGGACCGCACAGCAGATTCGCAATGAACTGGAACTGGCGAAGCGGCAACAGGTGACAGGCCCCAGCCCTTATGCGCTCGTGCCATATGACGGCGCCTCGGGAACCGTTCGCCGTCCCATCTACATTGAATGCACCGATGTCGGACTGCGGTTTCTCCCCGAGGGCGAGACCATCACCGCGGCCGATCTCGAAGGGTTCACCGAAGGCTTCAACCCCCTGCTTGCCGGGACTGTCGCCCTGATGCGTTACTGGAAGCAGCGGGCGGATGAGTCGAACGGTTCAGAACCCGAACCCTATGTCTTGTTGCTCGTCCGCCCCAGCGGCAGCGTGGCCTACTACATCGCCAGAAAGCTCCTCATCCGGCTGGACGTTCCCTTCGGTTACGAACTGATCGAAGAGGACTGGAAGCTCGATGTCCCCGCGCCCGATCCCGAAGCGCGCAAGCTTGTGAAAACCGCCGTCGCCGACGCGCTCAGCACGCGTGACGATCTCGTCTCGGCCACAACCGGTCGCGGCACAGGTCGCAGACTGCCTGCCGGGGACGGCGACTTTACAGAGGTCGATGTCAACCCGGGCGGAGCATCACCAGGGGGGACCGGTGGTCGCATTCCCGGACGAACCGGACCAGGCGGCGGTCCGCGCATCGGAGTGACGCGGACAATTCCGGCGGGGACCAAGGCTGGAGGCCTACCGACCCCCACGACCGAGTTGCCTCTGGCACGTCTGAGTGACGGGGCAGGTCGCGGCGGACAGAATTCCCCCAGAGGTGCCGCTGGCGATAATCCCGGCACCAATGGTCAGGGCGAAAGTGGA
>JAIXZD010000303.1 GCA_027489895.1 Planctomycetaceae bacterium | reverse complement strand
GCCTGAGGTGATTTTCTGGGCTTCGAGCGTCATGAAGCGCAGTTCGCTGCCGATCGCCAGCAACTTCCAGCCCTCTGCGATCCGGCGGTTCACGTCGTCAATCGTCTGGACGTGCAGCCCGACGGGCGTGCCAGTTTTCTTCCCGGCGGCGAGAACCCGTTGCAGCATCGCTTCATGCTCGGCCGGGGTGGGATCGATGCCGTCGGGGCCGCGCATCTGAAACTGCAGGTCGTTGGGACCGACGAAAATCGCGTCGACGCCCGGCAGGCTGTAGATCGCCTCGGCATTGTCGACCCCTTCTGGCGATTCCGTCTGCAGGATGACGAGGATTTCGTCGTTGGCATGCTTGTAATAGTCGCCCGCGCTGGCATCGAAATTCATCGCATGCAGGCCACCGCCGACGGACCGGTTCCCCGTGGGCGGGTACTTGGCGGCGGCGATCGCTTCCTTGGCTTCTTCCACGGTGTTGACCATCGGCACGACGATCCCGTGTGCCCCGGCATCGAGTGCCCGCTTGATGTTCTCGTGCGTCCCGCGGGGGACACGGCAGATCGGCGTGCAACCGGCATCGGCGATCGCACCAAACAGAGCGGCCGCTTGCGACCAGTCGATGGGCGAATGCTCCATATCGACCGTCAGCCAGGGGAAGCCGACGCGGGCCATCACCCGTGTGCAGTACAGATTTCCCAGCGACAACCAGGTTCCCACCTGGGGCAATCCGGCCTTGAGCGCGGCCTTGACGGGATTCTTCCGCATGCGATCCTCTGCGTCTGACGATCTCGAAGTGAGGTGCTGACAGGCTGGAAGCCCATCCCACGGTTTGTTCACAACCTCAACGCTGACTTTCGAAGTCCCTGCTAAAATGTCTTACTGAATCTCCGTGGAACTGAACAGCATGACCGATGGCGTTCCTGAGGCCCCTTCCGAGAATCGTCCCGAGAATTCTCCGGAATTCGTCACCGTGGCCCGTGTCGGAGAGATTCCGGCGGGTGAGGGGCGTTCCTACGAGGTCGGGCAGCGAATCGTGGCCGTGTTCAATCAGGGTGACACCTACACCGCGATCGACGACATCTGTCCGCACGCGGGAGCGTCGCTGTCTGGTGGGTATGTGGAAAACGGGGCGGTGATGTGCCCGTGGCATGCCTGGAAATTCTGCACTCGGGAAGGGACCTGGCTCGACAACCCCAAGTCCAGCATCCGGCAGGACTGCTTTGACGTGCGCGTGGTGGGCGACGAGATTCAGGTCCGCCCGGCGAGTTGAGTTTTTGCCGCCGAATGAGCGCGAGTTGAAGCCTCCGGGCGCTAACGCTTCCGGCTCCCCATGATGTCCGCCGGGTTGGCCAGACCGGGCTTGTCCTCTTGGGGGCATCTCGATCATGATCCGCGAACTTGGATGCGGGCCGGTCAAAACCTGAGTTGACCTGTCAGTCCGGTGAACCTGGAAGCGAAGAAACCTGATGGACTAGAACGGGTTGCGGCTGGGACTTCGGTTGCGACAATCGCGGCGACAAGGACGTCGTCTTTATGCGGACACACCACGAACTGATCTTTCTGGCGCTGGGCGTCGTGCTGGCGGCGCTGGTTGGCTGGCGCCGTTTCGCGCTGGTCACTCGTCCGTTTGAGCTCGCGACCCACTGGCTGGCTCGCTCCAACGCCCGCGCGTGTCTGACCTGTATGGTGGCGTGCGCCGGGCTGTCGGTGCTGACGGGCCTGTGGGACGGAATCCACTACCCCGGCACGCACGACGAGTATGGCTATCTGCTGCAGGGCGATACGTTTGCGCAAGGTCGCCTCTCGAATCGGCCGCATCCCTTCTGGCGGCATTTCGAGAGCATGCACATCATCACGCAACCGACCTACCAGGCGAAATATCCGCCCGGACAAGGAATCGCGATTGCGGTCGGGCAACTGCTGACGGGAATCCCGATGGCGGGGATCTGGATCTCTGCGTGCCTTTCCGCGGCCGCGATCTGGTGGATGTTGGCCGGGTTTCTCCCACCGCGCTGGGCACTAGTGGGCGGCCTGTTGTGGGTCTGCAAACTGGCACCGAGTCCATGGGCGCAGAGTTTCTGGGGCGGCGCGGTGGCCTGTACGGGCGGGGCGTTGCTCTTGGGCGGACTCCGCCGCACCTGGGACAAGCCGACATGGAGTGCGAGCGTCGCCATGGGCGCGGGCGTGGCGATTCTGGCCAACACCCGTCCCTACGAAGGACTGGTGCTCACACTCGTTGTGGCGGGAACGCTGTTGGTCCGCCTCGTCCAGGTGCGCTGGTCACCATCCGTCGCGGCGATGCGACTGGTTCTGCCTGCGGCGCTCGCGCTCGCTCCCGCGGTCGGATGGATGGCGGCCTACAACCATGCGGTGACCGGGCACTGGACGAAGATGCCCTACTCGGCACACGACGCAACGTACGCCGCCAACCCGACGTTCCTGTTTCAAAGAGCCTGGCCCGCGGAACGCATTCCGACCTACAACCACGAACCGATGCGGGAGTATTACGTCGACTGGGAACGGCATCGCTGGGAGCAGCGCAGCCAATGGTTCGGCCTCAATGGCTGCCTCGCGACAAAACTGTGGGGATTCTTTCGCTTCTTCGTGGGCGGACCGTATCTGGTCCCGTTGATCGCGCTGGCCTGCTCTCCCGGTCGCCCGTGGTTGAGGTTTGCCGCGGTGACGGTTCTGGTCGCGATCGTGGCCAACAGCCAGACGCTCTACCTCTATGCCCACTACACCGCCGGAATCACCGGGTTGACACTCTTGCTGGGGATTGAAGGAATGCGGCGGCTGCAGACGTGGGCGCCCTACACGCTGCCTGTCGGACGAGTCCTCTCCGGCTTAAGCGTCGCCTGTCTGGCGGCTGGGGCGATCACTCCGCCCCTGTCGACGCTGATCACGCCGCTCGAAAAGAACACGCCTCGGTCCCGATTTGAAAAACTGGTTCGCGACAGTCGCCCCGGCCGACATCTTCTGTTTGTGAAGTATCTCCCCGGTCACAACATTCACGACGAGTGGGTCTACAACGGGGCGGAGGTTGATGCCTGCGAGTTCGTCTGGGCTCGCCATGTGTCGCCCGAAAGTGATGCGGCTCTCGCCGCCTACTACCCTGATCGAACGATCTGGGAGCTGAAGATCTCGGACACCTCGTTCGCCGGGGTTCCGATTCGTGAGCCGGAGCAATCGGGCGCGAGACCGTCACCACCGCTGAAGCAGCGGTTGTTCCCGTTCGCTCCGTTCGAACGGGCTCATCCAGCGGCTGCGCCTTCCGAAGGCGTCGATGCAGAGCCGTCAGCCGCGCCGTCTACACCGCTTTCGCCCCTGGCACTCGGCGATCAGAACCAGACGAGCCGATAGGCCAGGTCCCAGAGTTCGTGAAACCAGACGTAACCCAGTGCACGTCGACCGCAATGGATTTTTGCAGTCACGGACACCCCAGGGCGACGTTCGCCGCCGATCTCCGGCAAGAGCGGGACAATCCCTTCGAGGGACGGACGCTCGCCGAGTGCCCGGATTTCCGCACTCGTGCCGACGAGCGTCAACTCGCCCCGCCAACTGCGCCCCGGTTCGCTGGCGAGGACAAAATCGGTGACCAGCGGACCATTCGCGCGCTGGAGTGCGCGGTGGACATGCCCCGACCGATGGTCCGGGATCGCCAAGGCCAGCTCCCACGGACCGGTCAGGTCGGCGATGGTGAGCAGTTTCTGGCCGCGGCGAACAGGACGATGGTCGAGCAGCGTCCGCGCGTTCCAGGTCAGCACCTCTCCCGCGGCCGAGGCCTTCAGTTCGAGCGAGGTCCGCTGGGCCGCCAGAATGTCCCGCTGAGTTTCCAGCGATCGGATGCGAACATCGACCTGTTCCAGTTCCGCGGTGAGCCGTCCCGATCGAACGGGTGCGTCGCGATCGTCGGGACGGTTCTCCAGGCGACTGGTCTCGATGGCGGTCCGCTGGCGGAGCGCCGTTTCCAGTTCGCCTTCAACGCGCTGGACATCGAGGTCCAACTGCTCGTTGGTCAGGACGAGCAACTGGTCACCCGCCTGAACCGCCGAGCCGGTATCAACGCTGACTTCGCGGACAATTCCATCGCGCGGTGCAAACAGTTCGGTACGCCTGGAGGGACGCAGTTCTCCCCGGGCCTCAATTCGCAGTTCGGCGGGAATCGTCGCGAGGGCGACAGCCAGCGCCGCGAGCACGGCCACACCCCAGGCGGTTCGCGACCAGGTTCGTACCGACAGCGAACGTCTGAGGCCGCGCAGCGCCCGCGCAACCGGGGCGCGATCCCAGTCGAGTGCATTGCGCAGCGATCCGGCCGCATGTTCGGCCAGCGACTCGCCCCGGGCCGCGCGCCAGTCCTCGTCGGTTCCCTGAAACCATTCGCAGACCAGCCAGCCGAGCTGCTGCCGGGACGACTCCCCGCTGCTGAAATTGCCTGCAGGCGCGGTCCCCGCGCTGCGGGCCTCGGATGTCGTCGCGAGCGGAATCAATCGCAACGCGCGACTATGGGCCTGATCGACGTAGGCAATGCGGGCAGCCGTGATCTCAGTTGCTTCAGCACCCGATACCGCCTCGCCTGCCCGCCAGACCCACTCTCCCGCAGGGTGGCCCGTCGTCGAAATCGCCTGCACTAACCTGGCGAGGTGCCCGGCCAGCTCGGATCGCCGGTCCACCGCCTCGACGCCACTGGCCGCCAGCAACTGCACACGACGCCCCGCATGCAGGACGACGAGCGCCCGGTCGCAAGCAAGCAGGTCGCGGGCCGCGACGGCGATCTCCAGCGCCGTCGAGTCGGTCCCCTCGGCCGAATGAAAGCGGGCGGCAGCCGCGACGAGGCCGGTCTGAAACGCCTGCTCGTTGGCCAGATTGCGGATACGCTGCCGGGTGAAAAAGTCGGTGGCCAGTTCGCAGGCGGAGCCAATCAGCTCGGTCAGCCGCTCGAGCGCGACCGGGTCGGCCACCGGGTCCACCATCAGCACCAGCACCGCCGCGACTTCGCCCGGCGTCGCAATGGGAGCCAGACACCAGACAAACGGCGAGCCGTTCGACGTCCCGCCCTCACCTCCGCTTTGCCCGGGATAGAGGACAACCGGTTGTCCGGTGGTCGCCGTGCGATCGACCGCGCGGACCACGTCGCGTGCCAGGGCCGATTGCGCCCATTCGCGGTGCGTGGCTGCGACCGAGATTTCCACGTCGAGGACGGGGGTCGACTCGGAGAGTTGCCAGAGCTGCCCGCCCGCAGCACCGGTGAGATTGACCAGATCGCGAACGAAGTCCGGGACAAACTCCCCTGCCGTCGTTGCCGCTCGGGCCCGCTCTTCCAATCCGGCAAAAAACTGCTCGATCCGGACGAGCGTTGCCTGGGACGAAGCCGACGACATGGACT
>JAIXZD010000544.1 GCA_027489895.1 Planctomycetaceae bacterium | reverse complement strand
GACGCGACATCCCAACCGGCAGAGTCATTTCCGCAGGAACCGGCGCTGGTTTCGGTCTGGGTGGGGCGGCGGCAGCGGTTGCGGTCGGATGAAGTCAGTGCAGGGACGGGGGTGCCAGTCTGGGTGGGCGACACGCTGGCGCGGGTCGACCGCGTGACGGGCGATCTGCTCTGGAGGCGTGCTCTGGGGGGTGAGCCACCGTTTTTCCCTCAGGTGATTCCCGGTCGCGAAACGGCCTGGCTGGCCTGGTCGTCGCGCACGGGGCGGCTCGTCCAACTCAAGGCGGAGACGGGCGAGGTCCTCTGGAGCCAGACACTACCCGGAAGGCCGCTGGGGTCTCCATTGCACTACGAGGGTCAGCTCTACGTCTCGACCTCGGGCGGACGGTTGGTGCAGATCGACGCGGAAACCGGGGAACAGACGACGGCGCTGACGTTTGGGCAGGAGTTGGCTGGCCCCCCCGCGGTGGCTGCAGGCGGCGAACGGTTGGTCGTAGTGGGCGAGCGGGGGTTGGTCTACATCCTGAATCGACGACCGTTGGGGTTGGCGGGTGTCCACTGGCTTGGTCACGGGCCAGAGACGATTCGGGCCGAGCCGGTGGTTGTTCGCGATTATGTGCTGCTGGCGGAGAATGCCGCGCCGCGAACGGGGCGGCTGCGGCTGCTCAAACTTGATTCGCAGGCGAACACCCTGAGGGAGATCGCCACCCTGCCCGCCGAAGGCGAGGTGCGACAGGCGCCGGTCTTGCGCGGCAAGGAGCTGTTTGTGCCGCTGCATCCGGAGGGGGTCCTGGCGGTCACATTGGCCGAGACGGACGATGCCTCGGCCCTGACGCGGCGGGCGCTGTACCGCTCGGCGCTACCGCATCTGGGCCCGGTCTCGCTTCTGCCGGGGCCAGATGATCAGGTCTGGATGGCGGGTAGTGCCGTGCGGCGGTTGATCCTGGGGCAGGCGGGTCTGGAAGCGGCCAAGCCGGAACTGGGGTTGGGACAATCAACGCAGCCGGCCGTTCAATTTGATGAGTCGCTGTTTGTCGGTCGCAAGCTGCCCTCGAGCGATACGGTTCTGTTCGGCCGGATCGAGCGCCGACAGATGGTGGGGCAGTGGCAGCTCAGCCTGGGTGGAGGCTGGGCCGCAGTTTCGAGTCCGCAGGCTGATGGAGCGACGGTGGTCGTGAATCGACTGGGGGAGCTGTTCCGGATTGGAGCGGCCCGTTGGGGGACAGGGGGCGTCGACCTGCAGGGGATCGCGCAGCTCACGCTACCTGAAGGATTGGAAGCGCCTCTTTTGGGACGGACGCTGACCGATGGACGGTTGGCGATTGTGTGCGGCCTGCCTCGGCCATCGCTGTGGGTGATCACGCCGGAATCGGGATCGGTCATCGAGGCGAAGCTGGCCGAGCCGCCTCAGGTCGCTCCCGTCGGTTTGGCTGCGGGGCTGTGCCTGCCGCTTTCGGGAAAACTGTCGCTTGTCTCGCCCACGGGCGAACGACTGGGGGACGACTGGCTCGCTCCGCTGGATGGCAACGAGCCCGTGGCTTGGCGCGACCTCGTCTGGCTCTCGGACGGAGAGGTCGCGGGGCTGCTCGCCGATGGGACGCTGATCCGGTTCGAGGTCCGCAAAGATCCGGTGACGCATCTGGCCAAGGTGACGGAGCGGAGAGGGTTGGTCGCGCCGGGCAGCCCGGTGGTCCTCAGTGGTGAGAGCCTGGCCGCGATCGGACCGGCTGGGCAACTGCTCTGGCTGGATGCGCGGACTCTGGAAACCCGGACCGAGCTGTCTGGGCTGGTCACCGGAACAGCCTTGCCGGGCGGGCCCTGGGCAGTCGGGGAGAATGTTCTCGTGTCGCCGGCGACGGGTCTTCTGAACGCGTTTACGGTCGGGAATGCGCTGGCACGGTCCTGGGAGGCGACGCTTCCGTCCGAGCCACTCTCCGGGCCGCCGGTGCTTCAGGCTGGCAGAATTGTGGTCACGACGCGCGGTGGGCAACTGCTGCGGATCGAACCGGCCACGGGGGAGGTTCGACCGGCGGTCGATCTCGGACGGCAACTGGTGACGGGGCCGTTTGCGATTGCTGGTGACCGTCTGGCCGTGGGCTGTGCCGATGGCAGCTTCGTGGTGCTGCCCGCGCCGTGAGAAGACTGTCGGGTTGCAGTGACCACTCTACGACAGCAGATCGTGAACGACTCGGCCGTAGCTGAGCGGCAGGGGGCGGCCTTTCAGGTCGTGCATTTCGGTGGCGGGGTCGAGGCCCAGGCAGTGGTAGACCGTGGCGGCGAGGTCGTCCGGACGGACGGGGTTTTGCTCGGCGTAGGCACCGTCGGGGGTGCTCGTGCCGTAGACGAGACCCGGCTGCACGCCGCCCCCGGCCATGCCGATCGACTGGCAGAATCCCCAATGATCGCGGCCGCCGTTTCGGTTGATTTTGGGGGTTCGGCCGAACTCGCCGTACCAGGCGACGAGCGTCGAATCGATCAGGCCGCGGTCGGTCAGTTCGTCGAGAAATGCGGAAAGGGCCTGGTCGAAGTGCGGCAGCAGATGCTCGCGCATCCGGACATGCTGGTTTTTGTGCGTATCCCAACTCTGGTTGTCGAGGTTGGACGGGGCATTCCAGTAGACGGTGATGACCGGGACCTGGGCCTCGACCAGCCGACGGGCGAGGAGCAGGGCCTGCGCGAAGTGATGATGACCGTAGCGGGCGCGAATCGCGTCTGGTTCGGCGGAGAGATCGAACGCGCGGGCCGTGTCGTCGGACGCGAGCAGGTCGACCGCTTTGCGAACGCTGGCATCGACGGCCAGCCCGGTCGTGTCGCCAGCGAGATGCGCGGCCTGTCGTGAGACGGCTTCGGTGAGGGCGACGCGCTTCCGCAGGCGCTCGCGCGTCACGCCTTCGGCCAATTCCAGGGTGGGGATGCGGAAGCCGGGCTGAGTCAGGTCGCCCAGCACCTTGAACGAGGTGTGCTGCTCGCCCAGGAAGCCGGAGTCCTGGCCGGGGACCGGGAGTCCGTCGCCATCGTTGACGATGGAGGGGAGGTGGACGTGGGGCGGGAGGTAGGCCGGGCGATCGAGGAAGCGAGCCGCGTTGATGGCGAGGTTGGGTACGTCGTCGGCAGTGGGGTGGCGGAGCGTGCCCGGTGCCCAATGCACATGCCCGGTCAGCATGTGGTAGGCGCTGGTGCCGTGATTGACGCCTTCGTGCGTGAGGCTGCGAACAACGGTGTACCGATCGGTCCGGCGAGCCAGTTCCGGGAGGTGTTCGCAGACGTGGTAGCCGGGGGTGGCGGTGGCGATGCCGCGAAACTCGCCGCGAATTTCCGCGGGGGCGTGCGGTTTGAGGTCCCAGGTTTCCTGGGCACCGGGCCCACCCCAAAGGAAGATCTGGACAAAAGATTTGGCGGTGGCAGTCGAGCGTTTCGCGGTGGGGCCGGGCGATGCGACGGCGCGATTTCCAGCCCCTGCGGCAACCCCCGCAGCGCCCAGGCTGGCGAGTGACCCGAGTTGGAGCCATTGTCGCCGGGAAACGGGGGTGCAGAGATCGGAGCGGACGTGGGCGCGGGGCAGAAACTCGAACGAGAGCATGGCAAACCGTCCCGATCGACCGCGCGAGCAAACGCAGGCGACTAAATGTCCCATCAACACAATTTGTTGAGTCTATTCGGGCGAAGGGGTGCTGGAAAGTGAGATTTCCCGTGCAAGTGATGATTGGGTGCGAGACGTGGTTTGTGGGGGAGTTGAACCTGGGAGGCTCATTCACAAAAAGACGCAAAGACGCGAAGGAAAGGCAAGTGACGCCTCGCTGCAGCGTTTGGGGCGATTGTTGGTGACGCATGATGTGGGGACAGGCGAGCGAATCGTGGGCTTTCCGGGAGGAGGCGGCAGGACGCGGCGGGGCTGGCTTTGTTTCGGGGAGGGGTTCGTGGTTCAATGGGGGTTTGGTTGATCTCGGGAATTTTTGTCCGTCTTTGCGGTGGGCTGGCGGGGGTGACTCCGGCCGGTCTGTCGCGCGAATTGAGGCCTGCGCTTAGCACATGAGTCAGCAACGCATTGGTGTCTGGTTGGTTGGTGCCCACGGAGGGATTGCGACAACGGTGGCGGTGGGCTTGGCCGCACTGAAGCGGGAACTGGTCGACGAGGCGGGGCTGGTGAGCGCGCTCGACCGGTTCCGCGGGCTGGACCTGGTGCCGTGGTCGAGCCTGGTTCTGGGTGGACATGAGATCCGCGAGACGACGGCGGCGGCCGAGGCGGCCGTGCTGCATTCCAAGTCGCGGGTGTTTGGCGACGACCTGCTGGATGTGGTCGAAGAGGAGTTGGCGCTATTGGATGCGGAGGTGCGTCCGGGGACGCTGACGAACGTCGGTAAGACGATCGCGAAGTTTGGCGGTCCGAAGGTTCAGGCGCTGGCGGATGAGGCACCTGTCGCGACGATTGCCCGACTGCGTAAGGACATCGAGGCGTTCCAGAGTTCGCTCGGGTTGACGCACGTGGTCGTGGTGAATGTCTCGTCGACGGAACCGCCTCTGGCGACGCCCGCTGGTGAGAAGCCGCTGCAGGAACGGACATGGGCGGAGCTCTCGGCGGCGCTGGCACAGTCGACAGCGGCGAGCTGTCCGGTGCCGGCGAGCACGCTGTATGCGATTGCCGCGATCGAGGCGGGGGCCGACTACGTCAACTTCACGCCGAGCGTGGGGTCGGACCTGCCGGCGCTCGATGAGCTGGCGCGGGCGAAGCAGGTGCTGCATGTCGGTCGGGACGGGAAGACGGGTGAGACGTTGATGAAGGCGGTGCTGGCTCCGATGTTTGCGGCCCGCAACCTGAACGTGATGAGTTGGGTCGGGCACAACATCTTCGGGAACATGGATGGCAAGGTGCTGGATGACCCGATCAACAAGGCAAACAAGGTCCGCTCCAAGGACCACCTTCTGACGGAGATTCTGGGGTACAAGCCAACGACGCTGGTGACGATCGAGTACATCGAGGACATGGCCGACTGGAAGACGGCCTGGGACCACATCCACTTCAAGGGGTTCCTCGATACGAAGATGACGCTGCAGTTCACGTGGCAGGGATGTGATTCGCTGCTGGCGGCTCCGCTCGTGCTGGACCTGGTGCGATTCACGGAGCGGGCGCGGCGGGCGGGCGAGTGCGGAGTTCCCAAGCAGCTGTCGTCGTTCTTCAAGAGCCCGATGGGGGCGGATGTGCCGCCGGAGTTTGGCAAGCAGTATGACTTGCTGGAGAAATGGGCGGAGGCGGCTTTGCCGCAAGGCAAAAGTCAAAAGTAAAAGGTCAAAAGTGGAGGTGTCAGGCTGCGCCTGACCGGTTCTTTTTGGGGAGGGCTGTGGGATGGCGCGGGTGCTTCGTTCGCTGGTCGTGGCGGTGTTGCTGGGGAGTGTGGGGGAGGCTTGGGCGGAGTTGCCCTCGGCGGAGAAGATTTCTGCCGTGAAGCTGTTTGAGGTGCCGGCGTATTGCGAGGGGGTGGTGTTTGACCACCAGGGCCGGGGGTATATCTCGTGGCGGGATACGATCACGCAGTTCACGGTGGATGGACAGAACAAGGTCTGGGCGGTGACGGGAGCGCCGAACGGTCACAAGGTTCTGGCGAATGGGACGCATCTGGTGTGTGATGCGAG
>JAIXZD010000298.1 GCA_027489895.1 Planctomycetaceae bacterium | reverse complement strand
TCTTCCGCTCACCCGCGTTACGACCCACTACTCCGCGCCCACCCGCGGCAAGAAATACCGCCTGGTGCTCGGGCACTGGTGAGCGCTGGTGGGCAGTGCCCACCCTACGCTGTCGGGAACGCGTACGGGGCGCGGTAGGTGTAGGCGAGCATCGCGTTCGCTTCCTCGCTGTTGGTGAAGCGTTCGGCCTGGGCGTCCCATTTCAACAGCAGGCCGAGCCTGTGCGCGATGTTCGCGATCTGCGTGGCCGAGGTGGAGCGATGGCCCGTCTCCGGGTCGCAGTTGCACTTGGCCCGGCTCTTGACGCAGTCGAGGAAGTTGCGGGCATGGGCCTGCGTTTCCTGATGCCCCTTGAAGCTCGTCGGCTCGATCTGCGGCTTCGCCCCCGTCCGCCAGCCGCGTTCGAGTGAACGATCGACCGGCGACCGCGCGGCGAACTCGTTGGGCGTCACCTGTTCGGGAACGACATCGAACCCGGTCCCATGCACATAGAGCGTGCCCAGCGTGCCACGAAACTCGATCTCGCACGCCTTGGCCGCCGGTGGGGCACCCGTCGCGTTGAATTGCGAGAAGGTGACGAGCGTGTTCCCCGGATAGTGCCAGATGACTTCGAGCGTGTCGGGCACTTCGCGGTTGTCGTAGTCGGCGAACTTGCCGCCGAGTGCCGTCACTGCGAGCGGCGCGGTCTGGCCCAGGGCCCACTGGATCAGGTCGACGTAGTGAACGCCGAAGTTGGTCACCTGTCCGCCCGAGTAGTCGTAGAACCAGCGGAAGCGGTAGAAGCTGCGGTTTTTGTTGAAGGGTTTTTGGGGGGCCGGGCCGAGCCAGGCGTTCCAGTCGAAGCCTTCGGGCGGTTCCCCATCGGCGGGACGGCCGATCCCCTGGGGGAACTCATTCTGAACGTGAAACGCGCGGACGACTGTCACCTTGCCGATGCCACCGGCGCGAATGAAGTCGGCGGCCGCCTTGCAGAAGTCGGATGACCGGCGGTGAATGCCGACCTGAACGACGCGATTGTGTTTCTCGGCCGCGGTACAGATCGCGCGGCCTTCCTTCACCACCAGGCCCAGAGGCTTCTCGACGTAGACATCTTTCCCGGCTGCACAGGCTTCAATCGCCATCAGCGCGTGCCAGTGGTCGGGCGTGTTGATGACGACGGCATCGATATCTTTGCGGGCAAGCAGCTCGCGGTAGTCGCGCGTCTGTTTGGGGGACGTGCCGACCTTCCTGGCCGCGAACTCGGTGTACGGCGCGTAGATGTCGCAGACGTCGACCACCTCGGCGTCTTTGTGCACGAGGAATGCGTCGAGCACCTGGTCGCCACGATTCCCGCAGCCGACAAACCCCACGCGAATGCGGTCATTCGCCCCGAGCACCCGCGTTGCGGAGAGGGCCGAGAGCGAAGACGCGGCAGACACCGTCGCAAATTGTCGGCGAGACAGCATGAGGGTCTCCAATCAGCTTCGAGGGAGTGGCGAAACGGGGCACGATGTTTTTGGCACGGCCAGGAATTGACGCGAAAGAACCGGAGTGGATCTCTGAATCACTCTACCCACTGTGGATTCGTCTGTCCCGACTCAGGCAGGCGGTGGGGCGCGAGATCCGTAGGCGAGATCCACAGGCGCAATAGTCAGGCGAGCCGACCCTGTCAGGGGTCGGTGACAAGGTGCTCCGTTGTGAACCGGCGAGAATCAGGGGCAGCGTTGACCCTCGCAGCGCGTTTCCACCGACCCCTGACAGGGTCGGCTCGCCTGGGTGACGCGAATAGGCTTGACCCGAAAACATGCTTGCCCCGAAACGGTGCAAGCATGGCACACCCCTCTATTCGTCGCCGATGTCGAGCACTGCCAGAAACGCCTTCTGTGGGATTTCGACTTCGCCGAACTGTTTCAGGCGCTTCTTCCCTTCCTTCTGCTTCTGGAGCAGTTTGCGTTTGCGGGTGATGTCGCCGCCGTAGCATTTCGCGGTGACGTTTTTCCGCATGGCCGAGATCGTTTCGCGGGCGATCACGCGGGCACCAATCGCCGCCTGGATCGGCACCTCGAACATGTGCTTCGAGATCTCTTCCTTGAGGCGTTTGCAGAGCGCCCGGCCTCTCCGCTCGGCCAGCGAACGGTGGACGATACTGGCGAGGGCGTCGACCTTGTTCTGCTTGACGAGGATGTCGAGTTTCACGAGGTCGGCCGCGCGGAAGCCGATCAGCTCGTAGTCCATCGTTCCGTAGCCACGGGTGATGCTCTTGAGCTTGTCGTGCATGTCGTAAATGACTTCGGCCAAGGGCAGCTCGTAAATCAGTTGGGCGCGGGCGGGGCCGAGGTATTCCGTGCTTTTGTACGTGCCGCGGCGATCGCTGCAGAGCTGCATGATCGGGCCGATGCAGTCGGCCGGAACGATGAACGTCACCTTGACGATTGGCTCGCGGAACTCTTCCGTCGTGCCGTCCCAGCTCACCTCCTGGGGGTTATCGACGGTGACGACCGTCTGGTCCTTCTTGAGCAGTTCGTAGGTGACGTTCGGGGCCGTCTGAATGAGATCGATATCGGCTTCTTTTTCGAGCCTCTGCTGGATGATCTCCATATGGAGCATCCCCAGAAAGCCGCAGCGGAAGCCGAAGCCCAGTGCGTCGGAGGTTTCGGGGATGAAGCTGAAACTGGCGTCGTTGAGGGCGAGGCGGCCGAGTTCTTCGCGGAGCTTTTCGAAGTCGGTCGCTTCAATTGGAAACATGCCGCAGAAGA
Organism: Planctomycetaceae bacterium; assembly: GCA_027489895.1. GTDB lineage: Bacteria > Planctomycetota > Planctomycetia > Planctomycetales > Planctomycetaceae > JAIXZD01. The sequence continues at coordinate 17,271 of JAIXZD010000298.1, read as the reverse complement.
CCATCTGTTGGGGCGGCTTGTAGCCGGGCAGCGGTTCGGTGGCTGGGCGACTGGCTTCGGTGACGGTATCGCCAATGTGGACGAGGCTGAGGTTTTTGATCCCCGCGACGATGTAGCCGACCTGGCCCGGGCCGAGCTCGTCGCAGGGGGTATTCATGGGCCGGAACTGGCCGACTTCGAGCACTTCGTGGTGGGTGCCCTTTTTCATCAGGCGGATCTTCGAGCCTTTGCGGACGACGCCATCTTTCACGCGGACGTAGATGACCACGCCGCGGTAGTTGTCGTACTTGCTGTCGAAGATCAGGGCGCGGAGCGGGTCGGCGGCGAGGCCGGTGGGGGCGGGGACGCGCTCGACGATCGCTTCGAGCACGTCGTCGATCCCGATGCCCGACCGGCCGCTGGTGCGGAGCACTTCTTCGGGATTGAATCCGAGGACGGTCCGCATTTCTTCCAGCACTTCGTCGGTGCGGACGATGGGCAGGTCGATCTTGTTGAGGCAGGGAATGATCGCGAGGTTCGCTTCAAGGGCCGCGTAGGCGTTGGCGACGGTCTGCGCCTGAACGCCCTGGAAGGCATCGACGAGCAGCAGTGCCCCTTCGCAGGCGGCGAGGCTGCGGGAGACTTCGTAGTGGAAGTCGACGTGGCCTGGGGTATCGACGAAGTTCAGCTCGTAGGGCTGACCGTGGTGGACATACTTGATGGTGACGGCGCGGGCCTTCACGGTGATGCCGCGTTCGCGTTCGACGTCGAGATCGTCGAGCAGTTGGTCTTTGAATTCGCGCTGCGTGATCGTCCCGGTCTGGAGCAGCAGCTGGTCCGAGAGCGTGCTCTTGCCGTGGTCGATGTGGGCCACGATCGAGAAGTTGCGAATGAAGCGGGGGTCCATGAATCGGGTCAACTGCAAAAGTGACTCTGATCCCTTGGGATCAGGATGGGAGCGTTTGGTCGTGTGTTCGGCTGGGGCAGATCAGGACTTCGCCCAGGGGGTAATCAATTTCCAGTCGATAGTCGACAATCAGGCCCAGTCCGAGCAGCGGCATCTCGCCGTGATCGCTCAGCAGGACCTCGACTTCTGTCCAAGTTCCCATCCACGGGATTTGACTCCGGTATGAAGGAATCTGGACGACCGAGCCATCGGCCAAAACCGCATCAACGAGCCCTTTTGGCTCGATCTTCAGCTGTTCTCGATGATGCGGTCGTAGAACGACATGGCCATTGAATCCCGTGTCGATCCAGCAAGGGTATGAAACTGCTTCGACAGAATCAGGCATCCGGAACGACACGTCCACGGTGGGGCGATACCTGTCATCGATCCGGCCGCGGATTACCACATCCCCCCCAGATGAACGGCCGCCTTGTGGCCGATCCGCAGACCGAAAATTTGTTTGTCTGGGCAGGCCTTGTGGGCCGCCACCATGGCTTCGCTGAGACTTCCGCCGAGGAAGTACTGTTCGGAGTCCGGTTCGATGGCGAGGTAGTCGTGAAGGTGCGTCCGCTCCATGACTTCACGCCAGCGGAGGTCATAGAGGGATTTCGCGCGGGTCGCGAGATCTTCGCTCTGGGCTGAGGTTGTCATGGCCTTCTCACGATCGATCAGGAGTTACCACCGCTTGAACCGCAGCCGGGCGCAGCCTGCGGCGCCGATGTAGCCCGCGTCGCCCCCCAGGCTGGCGAAATCGATTTTCGTCTTCGCGGCGGGGACAGGGAAGGCCCGTTTTTGAACCTCGGCCCGAATCTCCTCAAGGAACCTCCGTCCCAGCGGGTGCGCCCCACCTCCAAACGTCATCGCTCCGCCAAACAACACCATCTGCGGATCGATCGTGTGCATCAGTGTCGTCGTGCCGATCCCCAGGTACCGCGCGGTGTCCAGCACCAGCCCCAGGGCCAGGTCGTCCCCCAACTCGGCCAATTGCGCGATGAGCAGCGGCGTCAGTTCGGCCCCGGCGGCAAGCCGGTCACGCAGGGCGGAAGGCTGGCCCGCGTCGAGCGCTTCCTGGCAGCGGCGGAGCAGTCCCTTGGCCCCGGCGTAGGCTTCCAGCGTGCCGTACTGACCCGTGTCGCAGCGGCGGCCGTTGGTCATCTCGATGATGATGTGGCCGCACTCGGCTCCGTGGGAGTGGGCCCCTTCGATAATCGTGTCGCCAATGATGATCCCGCAGCCAATGCCCGTTCCGAGGGTCCAGAAGACCAGGCTCGACGCCTCTCGGGCCGCACCCGCCCAGAACTCGCCATAGGCGGCGGCGTTCGCGTCGTTTTGCAGGACGGTGGGCAGTTCGAGACGTTCGGCCACCTTTTGCTCGATTGGGAAGTTGTTCCAGCCCGGCAGATTAGGCGGATCGAGCAGCATCCCGGCCGGGATATCCATCGTGCCGGGGGTGGCGAGGCCGACGCCGGCGACGTCGGTCAGGGCGAGCCCGGCCTCTTTGAGGGCCAGTTCCCCTGCCCGGCCGATGTTCTCGACGCCGACCAGGGGCCCTTTCGAGGCCTCGGTGGGCAGGCTGACCTTGGACAGAGACAGCCCCGTATTGTCCACGACCCCGGCTTTGACGTTCGTCCCGCCGACATCAATGCCGAGGAAAAATGGGGCCGTGCCACTCGTATTCGCCATGGGAGATGTCACTCTCCGAAAGGAGCAGAAACGCTCCCCGCCGCGCGAGAAGCCAAGTTTTCGACTGAGTATACGGTCTGGCTGGATACAGAGGAAACGGCAGCCTGCGACCCGCTGCACGGTCGGTACGAGACGGAGTTCGCAGGGGAGTCGACTCGGAGAGGCTCATTCACACGAAGACGCAAAGGCGCAAAGGAAAGGCAGAACCAAGGTCTGCGTTGATGCCCCGCCTCTGGATCGTGCCATATGTCTCCACCGACCCCTGACAGCGTCGGCTTGCCGGCTTGGTTTGCGATCTGGGACGCCTCACCCTTCGATTCGGTCCCTCACCAACGCGCCATCTTTATGACACACCTTAAATCATAAGGATGCAGTCGAGGGAGAGTGATTGACTCTGTTCCGCTGGTGCGGGCGGGTCGAGGCGGGGCGTGAATCGTCGGTGTGGAGGGGTGGCTCGCAGCGCTTTGTCAAGAAACGGAAACAGCGCGGCACGCGTGTTGCTAAGGTAGGCGAACGGGGCCGCGTTCAGTCGGGCGGAGCCACTCATTGGTTCTCCGTCGAGCGAGCGGAAGCGGCCCCACCGTCGACTGCGAAGTTCGCCGGGCCGGTCCCCTGCCCCACCTTGTTCGATCGGGACGCGAGAGTTACAACTCGTTTCCGGATCGAGAGATGGGGCGGGAAGACAGGGCGTCGCGCGGGGTTCGTCGCGGGGCGTTCCGAGGTGATGTGTTTGCAGTTCTCCACCACACGAGATCAGGTTTTCAGGAAGGCAGAGTTCCATGAGTCGTGCATTGAGTTGGCTGGTTGTGGCCGGGGTTCTGGGGTGTCTGGCGGTGTCGGGCCTGTCTGCGGCCGAACCGAAGTACACCACCAAGGAGATCATGAAGAAGGGTCACGTTCCGCCCGGGAAATCGCTCGTCGCCCGCGTGATTAAAGGCGAGGCGTCGGCCGAGGAGAAGAAGCTGTTGGTGGAGCTGTACGAGGCGCTGGGCCAGAACGAGCCGCCCAAAGGGGATAAGGCCGAATGGCAGAAGCTGACCAAAGCTCTGCTGGAGGCAGCCAAAGGCGTGGAAGCGGGTGACGCCGGGGCGGGCGAGAAGCTGAATGAAGCGGTCCAGTGCGGGACCTGTCATAAGGCGCATAAGGCATAGGGCTGCGGAGGGATTTTATAGGGAGGGAGGCGGGGTTCTGGCCGCTGCGCGGGGGAAGCCTCACGGCTTCCGCTACAAGACGGGGGACGCCTTGCGGCTTCCTCTGCGACAGTCACGAAATCACCCCCACTCGATCGCACGGCGATTGCGTGGGGGTGATGTTTTTTGGCAACGGCGCGGGGGAAGCGGTTGCGTCCATTTCTTCCAAACGACCTGCAAGAGTTACATGACCGGGCCAGTTTGCGCGGATTGCGAAATCGGCGTCGGTTGAGGGTGCGAACCGTTTGACCGGGGATTTCGGTGGGCTAAGAATTCGGGGATGGCCGTTCGGCCCGCTCTCCCGCCCTACGGTGTGATTCCTCTGGAACCGGTTCTATGTCGTCAGTTCTCAATGATCGTCGGACGCATCCGCGGTACGAAGCCTTGGCTTTGGTCCGTGCGCGGAGAGTCAATGCGATTCCGGTTGTGATGGTTGAAGCGAGTCTGGTTCAGGTGGCCCCCCAGGGGATTCGCATCACGGTGGACGGACCGCTGATTGCCGGTGAACTGCTGGAACTGGAGATCCTCCACCCGGAGGTGGCGTCGATTTTCATCACGGCCGAGGTGCAGTGGGTCGAGCGGTCGGAGGAAGCGGGCTGGCTGGTCGGCTGCGGCCTGCGGGGCGAGTTGACTCGCGACCAGATGGTTGGCCTGCGGGGCGTCGCGGCCGTCGGGTAAGGGGAGTTCCTGGTGCAGCGGTTGAAGCCCCTTGCGGAGCGATTTGCGCCGGAGGACACTCGCGGCCCTGGGGGGCTGCGTCGTGCCGAGTCTGTTTCTGCTGGAAGCGATCTGCGGGGGGCTGTGCCCGGAGAGGCCTGAGGGGAGTCTGCTGCGGGAAGGCCGGGCGATGCTTGCGGCGCTGGCCGCGGACCTTGTGGCGGATGGCGCGGTCGTCGTGCGATCGACGTGGGACCGACGGCTGGGCGCCGCGCCGGCGCTGCCTGTGGAGTGGACGCTCGTCGACGGACCGGACGGTGCCCTGCGTGAGCTGGAGCGGCAGTCGCCGCGTGTGGATCGCGTGCTGGCGATTGCTCCCGAGACGGGTGGGCTGCTGGAGTCGCTGGCCGTGCGGGTGATTCGGGCCGGGGGTGTTTGGGCGGGGTGCCGACCGGAGGCGATTGCCTTGTGTGCCGACAAGCTGCGCCTGGCCGGGCATCTCGCCCAGGCGGGCGTGCCGACATTGCCCACGCTTCCGGTGGAGAGATTTAGAGGACCGGGTACAGGAGGCTGGCCCGACGGTTGGGGCGAGACGCTCGTGGTGAAGCCCAGGGATGGGGCGGGCTCGCAGGGCATTGCGGTTGTGCGCGGACTCGAGGAGTGGCTGGCCTGGAAACCCGGTGCAACCGGTAATGAGATCGTCCAGCCGTTTGTGGAGGGGGCGAGTCTGTCGCTGGCGGTGCTGGTTACGCCGTTGGGTTCGGGGGGAGAGCCGGGGCGGATCGAGGCGCTGGGGTTGGCCACCCAGCGGTTATCGCGGGATGGGCGGTTGAGCTATGAGGGAGGCGAGTTGCCCTGTCGAGAGTGGCCACCGGAGCCTGCGGTGGCGGTCGTGCGGTCGGCGCTGGCGACGGTGCCGGGCCTGGCCGGGTATGTCGGCTGTGATCTGATCTGGCCTAAAGGTGCGGCGGCGCCGCTGGTGTGTGAGATCAATCCCCGATTGACGACAAGTTATGTCGGGTACCGCGTGCTGTATGGGCCCGCTTTGGGCAGGTCGGTTGTGTGGCCCGAGGTTTTTGCCAGCGCTGCGGCGAAAGGTGTTCGGGTGGTGTTTGGGGCGGAGGGACGGGTGACGCTGCAGGGCGACGCGCTCGCAGTGGTTCATCAATCTGGCGAACGTGTGCGTACCACCGACCCCTGACAGGGTCGGCTCGCCTGGTATGGGATGAGGTTCCACGATGTTCCGGCAAAGTTCGCGCGGGGTATAATCACAACCGGGAGTAGCGGAACGCGTGAGCGTTCCCCCGACCTGGCCTGCGGCTGAAACCCTTGTCCTGAACGCTGTGTCCTGAACGCTGTGTCCTGAACCCCGTGTCCTGAACTTCATGGAGACTGGAATGAATCTGTCCCGTCGTGGATTTGCATCGGCTGCGTCGCGTTTGATGGCCGTGGGGGTGGTGGCTGGTTCCGGCGTGGCTGCGACCCAGGCGGTCGTTCAGGCTGAGGAGAAGCCCGCGGAGGACGGCGCCGAACCCAAGGGGGTTGATCGGAAGGCGCTGGAGAAGAAGCTGGCGGCGCAACTGTCGGGGTCGGTGTTTCATGGGGTGTTCACCGTGGATGGGAAAGAAGGCAAGGCCCCCTCGCCCGAGAAGTACACGATCACCAAGGCGACGAAACTGGCCGAGGATTACTGGCAGTTGGAAACGCGGATTCAGTATGGCGGGAACGACACGACGATCCCGATCACACTGGAGATCAAGTGGGCGGGCGACACGCCGGTGATCACGCTGACGGAGCTGATGATTCCGAAACTGGGAACGTTTTCGTCGCGTGTGGTGATTCATGGCGACCGCTATGCGGGCACCTGGCAGCATGACCAGGTGGGCGGGCACCTGTATGGGAAGATCGAACGGGCGAAGGAGTAGCGAGTGCTCGGTGCTCGGCTCATCGATTGGTTTTAGGCTGCGTTCGCACGGAGCAAGTCAAAAGTCAAAAGGAAAAAGTCAAAGGTGAGGTGTCAGGCGCGCCTGACCTGTTTTTGGCTGACAGGAATTGATTGACGGTCGACCTACTTGCGCAGCGATTCTGCGAGGGCCTTCCAGACTCGGTCGGTGTCGAGTTCGGTGAAGCAGGCGGTGTGGGCCGGGCCTGTCAGTGGGCAGAGTTTGTGGTAGCCCGCTGCGCAGGGGAGATGCGTCGCGACGAGCTGGTGCGGGCGGGGCGGATGGCCGGTGGAGGGGTTGATCGTCCGTCCTGCGACGTGGATTTCGAGATCGGTTCGCGGGACTGGTCCGGAGAGGAGCGGGCTGGTGCAGGTGAAGAGGCCGACGACCGGCGTTCCCATCGCGGCGGCGAGGTGCATGGGGCCTGAATCGTTGGACAGGACGTGGTCGACCTGGTGCAACAGCGCCGCGAGTTCGAGCAGCGATGTCTGGCCCGACAGGTTGAGGGTTCGGGACGACTGGGCAGGAGGAAGTTCCGCGAGGAGTCGCAGGGCGAGGTCGCGTTCGGACGGTGCTCCGACGATCACCACGCTGCCACCGGTTTCCGTGAGGTAGCGACTGGCGATGGCTGCGAACTTCTCGGGCGGCCAGCGTTTGGTGACCCACTTCGCACCGGGATGGATGGCGAGCACGGGACGGGGCAGCCCCGCCAGGAGCGACGCAGCCCGGTCGAGATGCTTCCCTCTGACGGGCAGTTGCGAGACGAGTCGCTGAGCAGCGGGTCGTTGGGACGCGGGGGCAGGTTGAGAGCCGGTGATCCAGTCGGCGACGCGGGCGTAGCGGGCGTGGGCGGGGACAGTGGGTCCCGTTTGGGGGATGGTCACATGGGCGGCCAGCGCGGCACCTTCCCGCGCGGTTTCGAGTCCCAGGCGGAGGGCCGCGCCGGTGGCGAGGGACATGGTCGCGGTCCGCAGCAGGCCCTGCAGATCGAGGACGATGTCGTACCGCGCGGCCGCGAGGCGCTCGAGCAGTTTGAGATACGGCAGCAGCCCGCCCCCCCGATGAAAGGGGATGGCGGCGGCGATTCCCGGATGGCCGGTGACCAGCTCGCGGAGTTCGGTGCTGATGACCCAGTCGAAGGCAGCCTGGGGCGCGACTTCGCGAAGGGGCGCGACGATTGGCAGTGTCTGGACGACGTCACCCAGCGCGCTGGGTTTGATCACCAGGATCCGCCGGGCCGCGCGAAAGCGTGCCCGGACATGGTCAACAGTGTGGTCCACGGGAGGAACGGGTATCCGGGAGGCGTCGTGGACGGCGCCTATTCCTTCTCGACGGGTTGGCGGAACGGGAAGCCATCGACGGGAATGAACGGCTGCGGCGGCTGGGCCACGGCCGATTCGCGGCTGGCGTAGGTGTACGAGTTGAGCCGGCCCGAGTTCAACTCGGCCACGTAAATGACTGTGGGCGCGGTCGTGAGGCCGCGGGCGCTGTTGAGCTGAACGGCGCCCGCGACGATCGCGTACTTCGCCTTGATGGTGGGGTCGAGCCGGAAGTCCTGCAAAATGTTGCGGTAGAAGAACTGCGTGAACTTGCCGTTGGACCGGTTGAGAACGGCACCTTTCAGGTCACCCGTCAGGAAGTCGAGCGTGTAGATGGCGTCGCTGGGTTCGGCGAGTGTGGCGGGACCCACACAGATGGCAAACTGATCGGAGCGGTCGGTCGCGGTGGCGAGGGCCGGTTCGTGCGGCCAGAACTGGGCCACCGCCAGCCCGGCCAGCAACCCGAAACAGAGATACAGCCCGCGAGAGTTGGGGGTCAGAGCCATGGTCAAGCGCTCCTGAAAACGCGGCACGACGGTGGGGTCAGCGAGGGGATCTGTCCAGCGACCGCCGGACACCTCGATTGATGGTATCGGGCAGATGGCAGACCGACTAGGGCGAGTTGGTCACTCCGCAGGTGGGGTTCGCAAGACGTGGCTGGCGGTTGCGTCGATTCCGGGAGGCTCATTCACACGAAGACGCAAAGACGCGAAGGAAAGGCAGGAGAAGAGTTTTTGGAGCGCGTGACGAACGCGAGCGACTGGTGGAGCGCGATTGGGGATTGTGTTTGGCGAGTGTGAGTGTGCGTGACTTCCGAGCGCGGTTCCCACCGACCCCTCACAGGGTCGGCTCGCCTGACAGGATCACTTTTGACTTTTGCCTTGCTCCGGGCTGACGCCACCTGCCACCAATCGATGGAAGGAGCGCTAATGCCAGGCGTGTTTGCTGACGACGTTGCGGAGTGGTTCGCCGCGAATGAAGCGGGCGATGTTGTCGGTGACGACGGCGAGGTGTCGCTCGGGGACGCGGGGCGAGCAACCGGCGATGTGCGGGGTGAGGATCGCGTTTTCGCAGTCCCAGAGCGGATGGTCGGGCGGGAGTGGCTCGGTCTCGAAGACATCAAGGGCCGCACCGCCGATGACGCCTGTCTGGAGAGCGTGGGTCAGATCGGCGAGATCGACGATCACCCCCCGACCGATGTTGATGAGGATCGCGGTGCGGCGCATCTTCGAAAGTTTTTCGGCTTTAATCAGCTTGTACGTCTGCGGGGTGTGGGGCGCGGCCACGACGACGTAGTCGCTGGTTGCCAGCAGGTCATCGAGCGCCTCGAGCGGTTCAATCGTCGCGGCGAGACCTTCGATGGGTGCCGGATGCGGGTCGACTCCACGGACGGTCATCCCGAAGGCGGACGCCCGGCGGGCGATCTCGCGGCCAATCTCTCCGACGCCGATGATGCCGACTGTCTGGTCGGAGAGATGGCGATGAGCGCGGTCGAGCGGTGAGAGCACGCCGGGGCCTGAGACGAAGTCGGTTCGACCGGCTTCCCCACCGACTGGCTCCCAGCGGCGGGCGATCTGTCGACGAAGGTAGAGGTGCAGGTTGCGGGCGAAACAGAGGATGTAGCCCAGAACCTGGTCGGCGATCACATCGGAGAACAGACCCCGCATGTTTGTCAGCGTGCAGGGATGCTCGATGAGGGCCGGGAAGAGGTAGTGTTCGAGACTAGCCGTGGGGGCTTGAACCCAGCGCAGCTTCGGAGCTTCGGCCAGCAGTTCGGGGGTCAGTTTGCCGAAGAAGGCGTCGGCCGTCGGCATCGCGGCGAGGGCGTCCGCTGTGCTTTCGGCATTGAGGAGGGTGAGCGCTGGTCCTGCGGCCTCCGTGAGCGCCGCGAGGCGCTGCGGATCGATCGCGGGGCAGACAACAAGTCGCACGGAGATCTCCGGCTGTAGTTGCGACCAGGTAGGGTGGGCACTGCCCACCCTACCCACGGGCCGCGCTGGGGAACGCTCACGCGTTCCGCTACATGGGCAGCACCCGTTCCGCTATTCAATGTCGAGGCGGTTGGTTTTGGGCTTCGGGGCGGCCTTGGCGGCTTCCTCCGGGTTGAAGGTCGTTTCGAGGGAGCCTGAAACGGGAATCGCGCCGGCCTGCAGCACTTCGCCCGTTTTGGTGTCCTGCAGCAGGGCCACGAGGTGCAGCGCCTTGAGGTCCAGCGGCTTGCCCCGCAGTTCCTCGCCCGATTCCGATTCGAACGCGAGCAGGTAGGCCAGCAGCTTCTCCTTCAGGTCGTTGAGATCGATCTGCCCTTCCCACGTCAGCTTGCCTTCGACGGGGGTGACACCCTCAACGCCGACGGGCAGCGCCCGCGCCACCATCTCGTGGTAGCGGATGCCGTTCCCCGCCTGGAACGCCACCTTGTCTTCCGCGAGGACCAGCACGAGATGGACGTTCTCGGGGAACTCGATTCCCCCGGCCTTGGCCGAGGCCTTGATCACCCCGGCGTCCGCCTGGGCCGACAGCTCGAGCGTGAGGCCAATCTGTTCTTTCAGCGTTTCATCGATCTGCGTTCGAAGCTGAGCGTAGAGCGGCTCGGCATCGGCCATGAAGCCACCCGCTCCTTCGAACCGCTTTCCGTTGACGGTGAGCATCGGCGTCCCTTCGCCCTGGTACTGCTCGAACCGCTGCAGGCTCTGCGGGTTGACCAGCGGGTCGGGGCCGGGAATGTGCTGGTGATACCGCAGGGAGATCACTTCCGTGGGAGCATAGGTCTTTTCGAGACCGGCCACCGCGACATCGGCCCCCACACAGGGCGGACATTCCGACCCGGTGAACAGTTCGCAGAGGACGACGCGTGTTCCGCCCTCGGCCGCACGGGGTGCGATCCGTTCGGCGGCGAAGGCGACCAGACGTTCGTCGTACAGTTTTTCGAGATACTCTTCGAGACCCGCTTCGGACCCCTTCAGTTCCGTCCAGAGCGCTTTCGTCACGGGGGTGGGCAGTTTGGTCCGGTCGATCTGGCCGCCGGAACTTTGGGCGAGCATCTGCATGGCGACCCGCTCCATCATCGGCAGGACCGACAGTTCCGCGAAGAGGGGCAGCGCGTCCTCTTTCTTGCCGGCGGCGAGCAGCGCCTCGGCCACGGTCATGGTCAACTGGGCGTTGAGCGGTTCTTTGGCTCGCAAGCCATTGAGCAGCTTGATCCCCTCCTCAACCTCGCCCTTGCCCAAGAGCAACTGGCCGCGGCGCATCACGATGCGAGAGGTCCAGGCGATGGGCGCGGTTGGACCCAGAGCGGTCTCGGCCAGGGTGAGCAGTTCCAAGGCGTAGTCGGGCAGGCGCTTGGCCTGGGCCAGGGTTCCAGCGGCGTTGATGGCTGCTTCGGCGCCCAGGCGGGGATCCCACTCGGCCGCTTTGGCCCGATAGGCTTCGATGGCCGCTTTGAGCTCGTCGTCTTTCGACTCGGTCGCGGCGACGCGATCGACGAGGAAGCTGAGGGCTTCCATCGCGAGCGGGCTTTCCGGGAATTGTTCGACAAAGCTCTTCAAGGCGGCGACGGGGCTTTCGCCATCCTGGGCCTTTTCCATGACGGCGATGATCTCGCGCTGACCGGCGGCGGGTTTGGGGCGGTCGAAGGCCTTCAGGTTGGCCAGTTGGGTCGCCTCGCAGCGGGCCGGTTCGTACCGCTGGGCATTGATCGAAATCGCGCCGCGCACGGTGCCGTTGGCGAGGCGTCCGGAGAACTCGAACACGATGTCATCGGCCTGGAAGGCGAGGTCCAGCCGGTCGCCTTCGATCTTCGACGACTTGAGCGTCGAGGCGCCGATCGATTTGGACGTGCCGACGAGCTTCACTTCGGGGTCTGCTCCGGTGGGGAGCGCGACATCGACCAGCCAGACGTAAAAGTCGCTGCCCTGCTGCGACAAGACGACCACCCACCGGCCCGCGAGCGAGTCTCGCTTGGCGGTGGGGGGCGAGATCAGCGGCACCTTTTCCGTTTCGGTGCGCGTCGCCAGGGGTTCTGGCTCGACCGGGGCGGGCGTTGGCTCGGCCACCGGCATGGGGGCGGGCGGTTCGTCCTGAGACGTCACCTCGACCGGGGGCGCCTTCGGTGTGGCGGGCGATTCATCCGATGGGGCTGCCGTGGGGACCGGGGCTTCGGGCGGCTTTTCCTTGACCGGTTCCGCCGGCGGGCCGCCACATCCCCCAAGCGCCAGAAGCGCGAGCGCGAACACGGGCAGCGCGATTTTCTGGAGCGTTCGACCGGTTCGCGTCAGTCCCAACCAGTTACCGACCGAGCCACGACTGTTGTGCTGCGTTTCGCCTGCCATGAGTCACCACGTCCCAACCCGGAAGAATTCCCTTCGTCAGGCGACCCCGTCGGCCCGCCGCAGCCCCTTGTTGTGACGGGCGTGAGGGAATTCCACAAGCTCGGACCGGTATTGTTCGCGACCGATGAACGCAACCTTGTTGAACGCAACCCCGTGGAGCCGGAAGCGTCAGCGCCCGGAGATTTGACCGCGCCGACAGCCAGCAAGTTGGCGAGCCGACCCTGGCAGGGGTCGAAGGAAAGCGAGGAGGACCGGGCTGGCACAGGTCTCGCTGCCACATGCAAGCACGTTGAACGGGGCGGAATGCCTGCGAAGGGGTGTCGCTGGTGTTTTTTGTTTACGGGGGTGTTTGCGGGCGGGATCGCGGTTCCTCCGGGCGCTTACGCTTCCGGCTCCCCCCCCGATCGCGACGGTCGCTGAAAAACTGGCGACGGCACTCTCCGGTTGTGGTTCCGAATACCGTGCTTTCGCGGGGCGGGTGGGGGGGATAAACTATTTGTCTGCCGGTGTCTGGGAGAGACCAGAGGTCACCCCCCTGCACCGCGCCGGCTCCCGTAGCTCAGATGGATAGAGCGCTGGTTTCCTAAACCGGAGGTCGTGGGTTCGAATCCCGCCGGGAGTACTTTGGCAGGGTTGCCGCGCGGAGGGTCCGATACCGCTGCGAAACAAGCCAGCGGGCGCACCCGTCTCCGGTCAAAAGACGCTTTGATGCCTTGCGGCGTCGGAATGCGCTTCCCCGCGCTCTCGCGTTGGCTTTCAGTCAGAGACACACAGTCACTCCGCGGACTGGGTTTTCGTCTTGCGACCACGCAAGTTGTGCGGAATCTGGTGCGGCTTGCGTGTCTCGCTGCCTAGAATGGAACTTGGGTCTACTTCCCCGTTCGGGGTTTTCGTTCGGTTCGTCCTGTGGTCTCGAGGACGAGGTGTCGCCATGGTCCCCACTCTTCATCAACAATCGGACAGCAACCGGCGGGTATCGACTCCACGCTCCGGCTTCACGCTGCTGGAGGGTCTGGTCGTGTTGGCCATTGTCCTGCTGCTTATTGCGCTGCTGTTGCCAAACGTCAGACAAGGTGGTCATCGAGAAGGAAATCAGCGCCTTCAAACGCGCAATGATCTGAAGATGATCGGCCTCGCACTGCACAACTACCATGACGAGTACGGAATGTTTCCCCCGGCCGTTCTTAAAGACGATCAGGGAACCGTTCTGCACAGTTGGCGCACGTTGATTCTGCCCTATCTCGACCAGGCACCGCTTTATCAGAAGATCGATCTGTCGAAGCCGTATAACGATCCGGTCAACGCCGAGGCGTACCGCACGGCGGTGAACGGTTACCGGTCGGTGTACGACCAGAGTGGGTCGGCGAAGACGCGATTTCTCGCCGTCGTCGGGCCCGACTATGCGTTCGATTCGACCCGGCCCCGGAAAATCCCCGAGTTTACGGCCGGGACATCGACCAGCTTTCTGGTGATCGAAGTGGCCGAGTCGCAGGCGGTCCACTGGATGGACCCCGTCGATGCCGACGAGAAGTTCCTCAAGAGCCTGGGGCCCAGAGGCAGTTTTCCGCATGAATCAGGATTTCACGCGTTGTATGCGGATGGTTCGGTGCGATTCATTTCGGTCAAGGAATGGGTGGCGGATCGCAACTCATTCCTATCCATCACTGGACCGAAATCGACTGGGGCGACACCCTGAACGGCGAGACATCCGCGGCTGGGCGGCTGTGGGCCAGCGGATTCAAGCTGGAGGTCTGTCCCAGCACGACACGTGGGCTACTGTCGACGCAAGTCATTCGCACTGCTGGTCAAGCCAGCAGTGGCACCCGGTGCAAATCATGTAAAGTCGAAACGCCCCAATTTATCTCATGTCCTTTCCATAGCGCGCTCGAACTATTTCGAGGCCAGGGAAAACGCGCCGTCCCAATCGGCTGGGGGCTGAAAGTTGGTGGCTGCCATGTGTCCGAGCAAAAACTGTTTGGGACCATCGTTGTCGGGGATGCGTTTGAGCAGGGTCCTGGCGTTGTTCCAGTCGCCGGACAGCACGCTATCCATTGCGGTTTCGTGACAGTCGATTACTTCGTCGGGAGTTTCCGGATACTCATCGGTGGGAGGGAGTAACGCCCAGACCGTAATCGAAGTGTCCATGCCCTTGGGACGGACCCGGGCCAGCCGCCGCAACCGACCCTCGTCGCAACGGAGATGCTTTTGCAAGTACGACGCCGTCGTCTCATCCACGCAGATGGGGACGCCGAATTGCTTCGTCATCCCTTCCAGGCGTGAGCCTTGATTGACAACGGGACCAAACACTCCGACTTTGGACTGCTGATTCGTACCGATCTGACCCGCCAGAGCCCGACCGTGGGCGATCCCCATTCCAATCGAAAACCCAAACAACAGGCTCTTGGTCTGCGAGATCGATTGACGGAAGGTGCGATAGATGGCCAGGGCCGACCGACAGGCCGGGACGGGGCCTTCCGGAATCTCCACCGGCCAGCCCCAGAAGCCCAGGGCCGCGTCGCCTTGAAAATCGGCGATCGCGCCATCGCGTTCGACGATCCCGCTGGCCATGACTCCCAGGGCGGCACTGACGCTCTTTAACAGGGTGAGCAGATCCCCTTGCAGCGCCTCGGATTTTTTTGAGAAGCCCCGGACATCGCAAAACAGGACGGAAATGTCTTTCTCCGAAGGGGCCAGCACGGTCTGCGCGTTTCGATTGGTCAACCCCTCGATGACTTTGGGGGAGAAGAACGAGCTCAGTTGTGTCTTTTGTTCCTGCAGCATGCGAACTTGTCGAATCGAACCGATGAACTGCGCCACCAATTGCGTGAACCGCAATTCTCCTGCCAGGTCTTCTGCCGTCACCCCCAAGCCGCCGGTCAGGCTTCCCTTTCCGGAGACGTACAGGCACCAGCCTTGACTCGATTCGCCCAGGATCGGCGTGCAAAACGCCCAACCCAAGCCCTCGCTGATTGTGAACGAGCCCCCTTCGCTCCCCTCCTGGATGTGCATCACGCTGGCCTGCGTGGTCAGGCACTTGAACAGCATTCGCCGACTCGGACTGAACCGCCCGGTGTAGCTTTCGCGCGTCTGGACCCGCATGGACAGAGGTTTGGGAAACGCGTCCAGTTTCTCCACCGACGGCGGGAGATCCGTCAAATCGTAGTGCGCGACCGCGACCGCAAGGGCCTTAGGAATTGCCTCCAGCAGCATTCCCGAAAGCATCGCCCCCAGATCCTCATCGGAATGGGAGGTCGAAATGGCCTCGGGAAGCCGCGACAGGATTTCCATCTGACGGTCGGTGTTCCGGAAGGCGACCTGCCTGAGTTGTTCGGACGAGTAGGCGAACTCCTCGAAGCGCTCTTCGACGAGCGCATCGAGTCGGAATTCAGCCGTGTCGTGCGGAGGTTTGGCCGAAGCGTTGACCTTGACGATCGAACTGGCATGAAAGGTGGTCTGACCGATCTGAAACCATTCGTCGGAGACGACGTCGGCTTCCCGAACCGGGCGTCCCCGATAAAGGATGGGATTCTGCGCGGTTTTGAGGCAAGCGACTCGGAGCTGCTGCCCGTCCCAAGTCAGGTCGGCATGCTCGCGTGAGATCATCTGGTCCCAGGGAATCATCCACCCTTCCTGTGGCGAACGCCCCACTCGGACCGTCTCGCCTTCCTTCAGCACGTTTTGCAATCGTTGGGAACCTTCCTGTCCCGTGATTGTCAGGTGGAGATTGGTCGTCATGCCCTTGGCCACCCGGGAAGGTCGTGGAACGACGCTGGCGGGGGAACCCCGCTCCGCCGTCGTTGCGGTGCCGCCATACAGATCCGGGTATTGTCGCCATCTCGATCAAACTCTCAACATCGTACACCAGAACCCAATGAAACCTTCAAAAACCGGAATCTCAGACCGTTGAGACGTTGACGCCATCGCACAATCGCAAGTGGCCACGACGTTTCTGTGAAAGTCCGGGTTGCGGGAGCAATGCACGAGGCGGTGCCGCAGAGGATCGTTCGGGAAGAATCCCTTCGCGAATGTCGGGCTTGGAAAGCGAAGCGATTCAGGGGGCCGCCAGTTCCGCCCAACCCGCGTGTCACGTCGCAATTCCAGACATTCAAAGCAGCGCCCGGGCCACCTGCCAACTTGATAGCAGCGGGTCAAGCCACCCGTCGCACGGTGTAGCAGTGGCTAGCAGCAGAACTGGGCGAGCCGTGGGATGCGCTGGTCGAAGCTAGTGAGAGTCGAGTGAACCCTCCAGTTCGAACAGCACGTCGTTCTCGGTGCCGGGCAGGAGGTCGATGGTCAGGTCTGTCGTTTGGACAGAACTGTATTTGCTTGGGACGAGCGATGTGCGGGGGGCGATGGGGTCTGCCCCGGCAGGTTCGAGCGAGACGACCGTCACCTTCATCGACTCGGCCGGGGCGCCGTCGTTGGGTTCAAACGTCGTCACCTCGGTAATCTGGCCATCGACAATCTTGCCCTGGGCCGAGCGCCCGGTTTCCGGGTAGAAGACGACGATGCCCTGGGCGACTGGCTTCCCCTGGTACTTGACCTCCCCGCGGACCTTCGTCAGCTCCGCGCGGTCGGATTTCTGGCAACCGGTCAGGCCGCTAATCAGAAGGCAGACGGAGACGATTCCGCAAACGAACGAACGACCGCGCATGAACGCTCCTGCGAGAGGCAGTTTCGAGGGGAGAATGGACACCGCCACCCGACTGTTGAACAGAACAGTCGGGTGGCTCACTTGCTCAGATCGACACGGTCCGTGCGCCGCGGTTGCCTGGTGCTTTGTCGCGGGATGATGAACCAAGGGTTGCCACCATCGCGCGTCGAACGCACTGCTGGACAAGCCAGAAGTGGCACCCCAAAAGCCGGCTGTGACGCAGCGTTAGAAATCACCCACGACTTCGCCATTGGCACGCGAGGCCAGGGCGTTCAGCGTGGTGCCGCTGATGTTGTCGCTGAGGAAGCGAATCGCGCCATCCATCAGGAGAATATGGACGCCGCCCACGTGCGAACTGCGGTACCCAATGCAATCGGGATTGCCGGGGGACGCTTTGAACGTCGCATTGGCGTAGTTCGGCGGAAACGCGGTCGTGGAGAACGACTGCACCGCCCACACGCCCTGCCACTGACAATGCGAACCGATGTTTTCGCCCAGGCCAATCGTGTTGGACGTTCCGTCCGTGATGTCGCGAATGCGGGACACCCAGGCATACCGCGTGAACGGGCCGC
>JAIXZD010000393.1 GCA_027489895.1 Planctomycetaceae bacterium | reverse complement strand
CGAGAAGACACGGACTGCCCGTGCGACGGACGTGCGGTCCGGCGATTGATCCGGGGCTGAACGTTCAGGACTGCCCTCAATGCATTCGCGTACCGACACGCACGCGCCAAGATGGACTGCATGGGCTTTGCTCCGGGACCTAATTGATTCGCCGAACCTGCTCTCGTTGTGACAACGAGTTGCCCAACAGCGCAAACCGGGTGCCAGCGCTCTCTACCGGTGAGAAACGAGGCGCTAAGCGGCCTGAACACGGTGTTTTGCGCGGCGCAGGGGGTTCCAGAAAGCGTTGTAAGCAGTGGTCGCGGTGTGGCGAAGCCGCATCATCCGTGGTGGGAATGAGCCGCCAGGACGACGCCCCCTCTAGCCAGATCGGGCGAATCGACGGAAACCGAGTCCGGCAGGAGCGGCCGCGGGATCGCGCGTCGATCGATGCAGCGAGCGGCTCGCCGCGTTTCAGAGCCTGAACGTGTGCGACGGGCTATCCGGACGTGTCGTCGGGACGTGTCATCTGGATGGGCGAACCACGTCGCCAGGGGCGAGTCGTTCCGCGAGCGCCTTGCGGGCCGGTGGGAGTCGCTTGTCGGTGTGGCCGTACTGTTCGGCTAGTCGATCGAGATCGAGCGCCTGGCGAGCGACCGCGCGGGCCTCTTCTTGGGGGGCGACCTCGGCCAGATCGACGGCGAGGGCGGCATCGTTGGGATAGCGGGCCAACGCACGTCGCAGCCAGGTCGCTGCCTCGTGGGCCGCCGCTTCCGAAGCCGTTTCCAGCCAGCGTGTCCGCCAGGCCTGACCCACCAACTGCAGGGTGGCGGCACTGTCGGGGTCTCGGGCCACCGCCGATTCGAGGGCAGCGATCGCGGCCGAGAACTCCTGGTCGCGTTCTGCCTGTGACAATGTGCGACGCGACGAGCGTGCCAGATGCAACTGGCCCTGTTTGATGCGTGGTGCCGCGGTATAGGGATCGGCGGCGGCGGCGGCGGCGAGCAGGGCCAGCGCCTGGACATCATCGCGATCGACGTAGATGGCGGTGTCGGCCGCATCGCTCAATTGAGTTGCCTGTGTGACTGGCCAGAGCGCTCCCCAGGCGACGGACATCGCGAGGAGGGGCACCAACATGGATGACAGCCGATCCCACACGGGCGACCCGTCAGGCAGCCAACGCCAACGGGGGCTGAACGCGCTGGTTGATTCGTCGTCCGAAGATGGTCGGCAGCCTAACGCCAGCGCGATGAGCCAGACCTGAATGATGGCGGGCATCCCGATGCCCCCTGCCCCCAAGAGGTGGGTCGCCAGCGCCAGGCCGGCCGCTGCGGCCGTGATCTGGCCGGCCTCTCCGAACGGAACCAACCCCACCAATCCCATCACGACCAGCGCGAGGATTGTGACTGCGAGGATGCGGTCATCGGACCAATCCGAGAGTGTGAACGCGATCAGTCCGCCCATCACCAACCCAGCGAGGCCCATCGTCGCCAGACGCGGTAGCCTGGTTGTGGTGTCGAGACTGATCGGTCGACGTCGCAGACTCGACCACCAGGCGGCGAACAAGGCCACCAAACCGACGACGGCAGCAAGGCCTCCGTTCGACCAGGCATCGAGCAGCAGGTTGTGAGGATCGGCAATCTCTTCGCTGGAGCTGGGCAGCTTGTGGGGCAGATACTGCTGTCGGAAGTTTCCGAGCCCGACACCCAGGAGCATTCGCTCCGGGGACTGGGCGAGCATCGCGGTTGTCGCCCACCAATATTCGGCGCGGTAGCGGATCGACTTTCCCGCTTCCGAAAAGACGAGTCGATCCAGGCCGCCTGTCAGCCCCGCCCCGAGGACCACAAGGAACAGCAGGCCGAGAGAAACGGCCACAAGTCGCTTCCAGGCCAGCGAAACTCCCCCCTGTTGCGATCGAAGCCGCAGGCCAATCGCTGCCGCGGTCCCGCCCACGAGCAGCCCGACATAAGCGGTCCGACTCTTGGTCAGGACCAGGCAGACGAGGACGACGGTCAGCAGGGCGGCAGGCACAATCCAGTTTGAACTGCTGCCCTTCCGGGCAAACCACTCGCCCAGCAGCCAGCCCGAGGTGAGGAGCAACACGACGAGCAAAAACCCCGCGAGGCTGTTCGCCAGCGCGAAAAAACCGAGAGGCTCGCGACTGTGGAGGACGCGTTGCTCCCAGAGCATCCGAGCCGCTGGATCGGCGGGAACGCCGCTCTGAGCGAGCTCAGCTTCGATGCGACTCAGCTCGACGGGTGACGTTCTTCCAGCAGCAATCGAATCGCGGGTTGTCTGTTCGCGGGCTTTCGTCGCGGAGTAGTCCGCGGCCATGGCGGGAAATTCGATCCAGTGCTGTTGCAGCCCGAGGCTGGCGATGGCGAACCCGAGACAGGTGGTCGCAACAACCAGGGTGGACCGCCCACGGGGCGACTTTACCGCTTCGCGGAGCAGCCACCAGAATGCGGCCACCGCGAGCCATTCGCTCTGCAAGTTCAGCGCGGCCCGTCGATCACCGCCTGCGAACCAGACGACGCCACCACCCAGCAGATGTCCGCCGACCAGCAATGTCACGCCGAGATCGAGCAACCTGAATTTGCGAGGGGGATGTCGTTCCGCCTGACGCAGCAGAAGCCCGACCAGCCAGGCGACGAGCGCGGCTAGCGCGATCCAGAGCGTCCCTCCCTCGGAAGCGCCTTCCGTGGGGACGAGGGAGCGGGCGGCGACGAGGGCGACGACGGACGTTTCGCACCAGGCGGCTGTCCAGTTGGAGCCGTGAGTCGCATCGTGTTGCGGGGCGGGTGACGGACCTGTAAAGACTGGCATATCAATCGGGCCTGTCGGTTTCCGTCGCGGGCCGCCTGCTAGAACCCATGAATGACTTCCAGGATTCGGTCAATCTCGTTGGCGACGCCGATGGGGCTGTTGGCAAACGCCGTCGTCTTGACACCCAGCGGAGCGAGCACCTTATCGAACTGCTCTTTGTCGTTGGAGTGATAGGCGACGGTCGCAGTCGGGTCTTTGAGCTGATGAGCGGTGAGGATGCAGACGACACGGTCGCTGGGGGCGATGACGCCTTCCTCTCGCAACAGCTTCGCCCCGGCCACGGAGGCAGCGCTTGCCGGTTCGCACCCAAACCCTCCCGCGCCGACCTGGGCCTTGGCGTCGAGGATCAACTGGTCGTCCACTTCGCGGACGATGCCGTCCGTCGCGTCCAGGGCACGCAGGCACTTCTTGAGGTTCACGGGGCGGTTGATCTGAATTGCGGAGGCCAGTGTCGTCGCCTTGCGACCATCGCGGTCCATCTCGTCGTAGAACGTGTTGACGAGCTGCTGCTGCGGCCGACCGCTGTTCCACCGCAAACCCTGCTGGTTGTACAGCCGGTGGAGCGTGTTGGCCCCAGCGGCATTGATGACGGCGATGCGGGGCAGGCGGGTGAGCAGGCCCAGTTGCTTCAGCTCGATCAATGCCTTGCCGAAGGCGCTCGAGTTCCCGAGATTGCCGCCGGGCACGACGATCCAGTCGGGAGCATCCCAATTGAGGGCTTCGAGGATCCGAAAAATGATGGTCTTTTGACCTTCCAGCCGGAACGGGTTGACGCTGTTGCAGAGGTAGATCTTCTCCTGCTTGCAGACCGCCTGGACCTGACGCATGGCGTCGTCGAAGTCGCCGGCGAGTTGCAGGGTCTTCGCGCCGTAATCAAGGGCCTGCGACAGCTTCCCGTACGAGATCTTGCCGCTGCCCACAAACACGATCGTCTTGAACAGGCCGGTGCTGCTGGCGTAGATCGCCAGCGACGCGCTGGTGTTGCCGGTCGAGGCGCAGGCGGCGTGCTGGGCGCCGACCATGTTGGCATGGGTCGAGGCCGCGGTCATGCCGTTGTCTTTGAAGCTGCCCGAAGGGTTGAGTCCCTCATGCTGCAGCATCAGTCGGCCCGGATCCATGCCGACGTAACGGGCGACCGCCTGCGAGTTTTGGAGGATCGTCTGCCCTTCGCCGATCGTCACGATCTTGTCGTCGGGCGCGAACGGGAGCAGCTTGCGAAACCGCCAGACGCCGCTGAAATCGAGCGGGTTATTGCGGCGTGACCAGGCGGCCTCGAATTCGCGGAGTGACTTGGGGACCGGCAGTTTGTCCCACTCGTAGGCGATATCCAGCAGGTCGCCACAGGCGGGGCAACTGGTGAGAACATCGTCCACGCCGTACGTGGCCCCGCAATCGGGGTTGAGGCACTTCTGAAAGGCGAGGTCCGTGGCGGTCAGCGTGGTGGAAATGGCAACACCTGTGTGTCAATTACTCTGTGGTTGGGGCGACGGGCGTCACCAGCCCGTGGCATCCCCTTCCGGAAACACTAATTGTGACCCTGAAGGGAAGCGGGGGCAACGCCATTCGTCATCGCGGGAACGATTCCCACATGCGAGACGGGGTTTGCGGGGGAATCGATTCCGGGAGGCTCATTCACGCGAAGACTCGAAGACGGGAAGGAAAGGCAGACCTGAGGGGAATCTGGTGTGCCAGACTCCGGTAGGGACGGCGCAGGGCTGCACGCGAGCCTGAAGACCGCTTACTGCCTTCCGGTCGACCACGACTGAGGTGGGGCCGAACAGCCAACTAGGTCGTCAGATCCAACCCACCTTCAAACGGGGCGGCTGTTGCGGTTGTCGCGGTGGCAAACGCGGGCAGGCCGGTGGTTGAGTCGGCCGACACGGGGCGGGCGGAGGTCACGCGTCCCCCTTCGAGGGACAGCTTCAGGATCAGTTCTTTCCACGTGTCCCGATGGAGCTCCAGGATGCGGATCGCGTCGTCGATCGGTTCGACCGTACGCGTCAGATCGGCCTTGACCAGGCCGTTGTGGCAGAACAGGAACAAACCCCGCAGCCTGTCGGCAAGCTCCGGATTGGGGTCGGTCTGAATGCTGGAAATCAATTCGGCCACGCATTCGCGGGCCTTGGTGAGGCCGCCGAACGAGCGTTCGTAGTTGCGTGCGGCCAGGGCTTCGCGGCCGACACGGGCGTAGCGGATCGCCGCTTCGACGACGAGCAGGTGCAGGCGCTCGGGCGGTGCGGTCATGACGCTCGATTGGAGATACTCTTCCGTAGCGCGATTCATGGGGTGGGGTACTGCGCGGGATTAGCTGGAGGACGATGAGACCGACGTGATTTTTCCCAGCGCCGTCTGTTGCGAATTGAGTTTCGAGAGCGCCAGTTCCATGTTGTAAAACTGATTAAAGAGCCGCTGCTGGCGACTGGTCAGCAGAACGGTCAACTGGTCGATCCGCTTCTGCGAGGAATCGACCGACCCTTTGAGCGTGTTCGTTTCCGCCGTGATTTTTCCAGACAACGGATCGGTGAAGCTTTCGATCGTCTTTTGCAGTTTGACGGCGAAGCCGGTGTCCTTGTTCAGAAAGAAGTCGCGGACGGCATCGGGGTTCGTCGCGAGGGACGCCTGGAGCTTGAACGAGTCGAGCGACAGCTTCCCGCTGGCATCGACCGTGATGCCGAGCGAGCTGAGAGAACGAAACGCTCCGCCGGACGAACCGTACCGCGTCTCGGTGAGCGAGGTGGCAAGGGTCGAGGTGACGCGGAGCGCTGTGGCCGAGCCTTGCAGCACGCCGCGTTCGGTCGTGTCGGCCTTGAACTTCGTCTGCTCGGCTGTCTTGGTCACGAAATCGTTGTAGGCGTTGACAAAGTTCCGGGCGAGGTCGACGACTCGTCCCGTATCCCGCGTGACGGTGACCTGGGCGGCCGTCGTCCCCACGCCTTTGGCATCGATATCGAGTCCGGGGAGCGCGCTGACGAAGCGGTTCGTGCTGGAAGAGAGCAAAAAACTGCCGTTTCCATCCGTGCCGCTCCCCACGCGAAGGAGCGCATCCTGACCGGTCGCCCGCGTGGTGAGGTCCAGCCCCAGGCCACCATCGTCGATGATCACATTCCCGGCCGAACCGGTTTTCGTCGCCGAAAGCAGCAGCCTGTTGGGGGCAAAATCGGAACCGTCACTCAGGATGGAGGCGCCCACCGGTCCCCGCGCGGAATTCAGCTTGGAGACGATTTGCGACAACGTGTCGGTCGCGGCGATGTCGACAATCGTGGCCTGACGGCTGTTGATGTACGACTTCCCATTGTCACCGGTGATGCCCGTGCCCAGCAGCTTCAGGTCGGCCGCGGTGGTGCCTCCGGCCAGTTCCTTGACCTGCAGTTGTCCGCTGCCGCCGGCATTGTCGACGAGCTCGAAGCCGTCTCCCGTGCGATTGAGCTGTGCCGTCACTTTTCCCGACGAGGCGGCGTTCACGCGATCGATCACATCGCCAAGCGTTCTGGCCGTTTCCGGGATGGCGACACTGAATTCGGTCCCTGTGGAATCCACCACAACGATCGAGCCGCGCCGCACGGCATCGCCATTGCGGTAGGTCGAGAGGCTCGCGGTCTCGCCGACGTACCGCTGCGAGAGACTCGTCCCGGTCTTTTGGGATTGAGCCGCGCTGATCGCTATGCCGAGGTCGGTCGCGACCGTGCCTGCGCCGACATCCTGAACGACAAGGTTTCCCGTGCCGCCTGAGCTGTCGACGATCTCCAGGCCTGTTCCGCGACTGTTGATCCGCGCTTCGATCTTCACGCGGTTTCCGAGGCCGTCGGTGGCCGAGTTGATCGCTGTCAGGACCTGGTCGAGCGATTCGGCCGCCGAGAGATCGACGGTGGCGGTGGTCCCGGCGCGGTCGGTCAGCGTCACCTGGCCCGGGACCGAGATTCCGCTGCCACCGCGTAGATTTCTGAGGAGGACCGAATTGATCCCCGCACCCAGTCGGTCCCCGGTGAGCGTGTTGCCCACGGGGGCATCGGTCAGCCCGAGGACATTGGTGACATTCGTGCCGCCGATGTTCGCTACCGAAAAAGCGTTCGGGCCCCCGCCACCCGTCGTGTCCGTCAGCACGAGACGACCATTGGTGACGCTCGCCGACACCTTGCCCGCGTTACCGGTGGCTCCATTGATTTTCTGGACGACGTCATTGAGCGTCACCGACCCGTTGATGTCGATATCGAGGACGGTGGCCGCGGCGTCGGAGAGCGTAATCTTGAGGTCGGGTTGACCTTCCGTCAGACGCAGGCTGAGTCCGTCGTTGATGCGGTCCAGCCGGAAGTTGCCCGTGACGTTGTAAACGCTGCTACCCTGGAGTTCGCCGCCCGCAGTCGTTCCCAACAGGCCCAGGTCAGCCGCTGACCGGCCACCGTTCCGCTCGGTGACGGTAATCGAACCCGAGCCCGAACCGGTCGTGTCGATCAGGACCAGCTTGTCGCCGCGGGCTTCGGCCCGCACACCCAGTCCATCGGCGGAATTGACCGCGGCCAGCACTTCATCGACGTTGAGGGCCGAGCGGATGTCGATATCGCGGGACACGCCGGCTTTGTCGGTGATTCGAAATGTTCCGCGCTGGACGCCGCTCCCGCCGTTGAGCGCTTCGAGGCGGGTGGGACTCGACAGCCTCCCGCCGGTCTGGATGACGACCTGGCCGGCCGCGCCGACGGTTTGGACATCGGTGTCGACAAATCCTCGGGAGATCGATTGCTGCGAACTCGACAGCCGCAACACCTGAGCCTGATAGCTGCCGCCCGTGGCCCCGGTTTGTGCGGTCACGGTGAGCTGGGTGGTCTCCGATGACGATGCGGAAAAGCGGTCGAAGTTCGCCGTCTGCGACAACTGATTGAGCGGGGTGGAGATTCCCAGCAGGTTGGCCGACAGCGCGGTAAACCCTGCCTGAATCGCGGCGAACTGCTTGCGACGGTCATCCACCCGAGAGATCGCCGACTGATCGTTCTTGATCAGCGCCGAGACGATGTCCTTGATGTTCAGACCGCTCACCAGTCCGACGGTGGAATTGATCGTCGCCATGTTCGGTCGTCGGGAAGGTCTGGCGTGGAGAAAGTCGGACAGCGCGATTCGCTGCAAGCGGACCTGGCGGGACGGATGAAGCCCTATCGGCGTGAGATCGGCCGTTCGGCGGGTACTTCGCGACAGGCAGGTCCGATCCGCCGCAGTTTCGCAACCGGTTTTCCGAGGGAGATCCGGTCGGGGAAGGGAGGGAAGCCCGGGGCAGTTGGCGGGGGAATCGAGATTTCCTCAAGCCGGATGGCAGGTCCGGTCGATGAAATCTCCGGAGGAAGGAGCGTACCGGCGGAGTGGTCTGTGTTGACCAGCGGGCCGGGCAGTGCGCGCAGAAGCTCAGCTCGACATTCCGGACGTGACGGCTCCTGCCGAACGTCTGTCAGGGGGTCGGAGCTAGGTCGCGCGTCGCTGGTTGTTCCGCGACCGGTCTGAGTCTGTCTCGGCCGCGTGTGGGTGTGGCGGTTTCGTCCCGACCGCGTGACGTCGTCGTCCCGACAAGGGTTCCTTCGCATGTCGTTCACCACCCGGTTCTCGTTGCCTGCGGCGCTGGCCCAACTGCCGCCCCTGCCCACGGCTCACTCCGTCGAGAATTCGCCGTGGTGGGCGCTTCCGGGGATGCCGACTCTGGCCCCGCTCCGTGCCGTTCGCTCGCCCGATCTGCTTGTGGTCGATCTTGACCGGCTGTTCACGCGTCTCGAATGGCTTGCGCTGCTCGCCAGTATTGCCGAAGAATCGGTCAGGACGGGTTTGGTCCCCGTGGATCGACTTGAGCTGCTTCGCTTTCGAATTGATCAGTCGAGCGCGGCGGCGGGCGATGCTGTCGCTGTGTCTCCACCGGCGGACTACGACTCTTCCACAATCGCGATGCACCTGTGGGGCCATGGGCCCTGGCGGCATTGGGACGTCGCGCTCGAAACGGCCTGCCTGGCTGGCCGGACGTTGCGAGCCGATGGACGTTTCAATCGAGACGTTACGGCTGTTGTCTGGGGACTGTTGCTGCGCGATGTTGCCTGGGAAGTGATCTCTCGTCGACCGCAGTCCGCCGGCCGGGAGAAACTGGTCCCGGGTCATGGGGCCATGGGCGCGGCCCTGGTGCAGGGGACATTCAGCCTGCCCCGGCTGGTCTCACAAGTGATTGCCGACCATCACCAGTTCGGCCGGGCCATGGGGGCGATGGTTCGTGAGAGCTATCCGCGCCGGGGCAATCTGTCGCTTGCGGCAGCTGCGTTCACGCGTCTGGTCGATGTTGAATCGGCCCTCTTAAGCAGTGGTAAGTCGGGGGCGATCATTCGCCGCGCGGCGCTGGAGCATCTTCAGCGGGAAACGCTCTCGGGGACCTGGGATCAGGAGTGGGTTCGTGATCTGGCGGGTTTGCTCGCGGACAGTTCGTCCCGCGAACGCATCGTCCTGCAGGCGACTCCGCATGATGCCGTGCGCGGTGACACATACTCGATCCATTCCGCCGAGGCCAGTCCCGCGGCACCTCATACGGGGTCGCACTTGCCGGTGGGGGGGGCCGCTCATCGAGGTCAGCCCGAGGTTCAGCGACCTGTGGGACAGCACCTGTCGCAACGGCGTGTGACTGGTCGGGAGTTCGGCCGATGAACGATCCGCTCGCCCGGCTGTTGCTCGAAGAGGCTCCGAGTGCGTTGCCCCTGGTCGGCTCAGACTCGGTTCGTCCCGAGATCGATAGTCAGGTAGTGCCCGATTCCTTCTTGCAGGGAGCGGGGCCGATCTCCGATGACGACTATTGGGACGACGCGCGGCGGCCGTTCGTTTGCCTGGCGTTTCTCGCACCGCTGCTGGCCTTTTACGAGCTGGGAGCCGTTCTGTGCGGTCCGGGTGCTTCTGGATTTGCGCGGAACGGGGCCGATTCCTGGCTGCGTGGTTGTCTTGCATTCGTCGGGTTGGAAGCGTCCTGGTTACTGCCGGCGCTGGTCCTGGGGGGACTGCTCGGCTGGCAGGCTCTGGGGCGGCATCGCTGGACGGTACGGCCGCTCACTCTGGCGGGGATGTCGGCCGAGAGTCTGCTGCTCGCGTTTGTGCTGATCGTCATGGGGCATCTGCAGGACCTTGCGTTCCAGCAGTGCAGCCCGCTGCCCGGTACCGCGCAGCCTGTCTCGTCGCTGCCGGTGAATGCTCTGCCGGAATATGTTCCGGATGATGCCCGCCCCGACGAAGAACGCGTGGAAGAACGCGCAACCGGCCGCGCGGTTCCCGCGCCAACCCAGAGAGTGGCCCGCCGGATCACTGGATCTCACCCCGTGCGCCGGACGCTGGTCCCTCAGCGTGCTCCCCAGACTCCGGAAGCGCGGTTCGTGAGCGTCCCCGAGGTCGGTCTCGAAGCTCGACCGGTTCGCTGGACCGACAGCTTAGATGCCAGTTCTGACACGTCCCCCCGACGCAAGGCCGCGGTATCCCCACAAGGCCCCTCTGCCACGTCACCCAGCGTTACGGTAAGTCGAAGCGACGCGGGTTCCGTCTGGCGGCAACAGTTTGCCCGCTGTGTGCTGTTTGTTGGCGCGGGCGTGTATGAGGAGTTTCTGTTTCGACTGCTGTTACTCCCGGCCCTGGTGCTGCTCTTCACCAAAGGGGGCGTGCCTGCGTCGCGGGCCGGGCTGCTGGCCATCCTCTGGACCAGCGTGCTGTTCTCCGCGGCTCACTACATTGGTCCGGGCGGCGACAGCTTTTCGCTGTTCACCTTCTTGTTCCGATTCCTCGCCGGGCTGTTCTTCGCAACGGTCTTCCTGCACCGCGGGTTCGGAATCGTCGTCGGCTGTCACGCGGCCTACGACCTGTTGGTGGGACTGATGCTCCCGCTCGAAGCTTTCACCGGCTAAATCCGTTCCGGTTGATTTGTAGCGGAACTCGTGAGAGTTCCCCTCGCCGACGCGCTGTTCACCGTGAGAATGGTTTGATTGACCACCAAGGCACGAAGGCACCAAGGAAAGGCAAAGCAAGCGGCGGTCGTGAGCCTACGCAAGGGACTGGCGAGCCGACCCTGTGAGGGGTCGGTGCCGCTTTGGGCTTGGGGTGGATTCACTTCCTGATCGCCGCTGTGCGCGAAGTCCCAATGATTTGCGACTTCACTGACCCGCGAGGTTCCACCGACCCCGGACAGGGTCGGCTCGCCTGGCACACCGTGGATGGGAGTCGCGCGATCGGCGGGTTCTATCGGCGTTCCACCGGCAGTCGATCTTTGCCGGTTGAAATCCGTCGCGGCAGCAGGGGCTGCTGGCTGCCGTAGAACGCGGGGTCGGCCTCGTCGATCACCGTCCAGGTGCTGCCATCCGGGCGAAGGAATAGCTTGCGCACCTCGTCTTTCGAGAAGGGTCTGGCACCGACGCGTCCGAACACTGCCAGTTGATTCCCACTCTCATCGACAGCCCGGTCCCGGTCGAGCGCTTCGGCAACCATGAGGGCATGACCTTCATGCGGAATCTTGTAGGTCGCCACGAGCCTTGGCGTGGGACGCGGACTGAAGCCGTAGTTGCCGGGTGTCTCCGCCGACGTGAGCTGCACGACATGCAGGCCGTGCTCGCCATCCGCGAGATACGCGAACTGGCTGACGTACGTGATAGCCAGCTTCACGTCGTGCAGGTCCTGGATGCAGCCATCGGCGTTGTACACCTGGTCGATCTTGGGATCTTCCGGGTTCTTCACGTCGACGATGACCAGGCCATGATGCCCGGCGGCCACATAGGCATAGGTCCGCGAGACGTAGACCGAGTGAGCGTCTTCCAGATCGAGATGCGCCACAACCTTTGGCTCGGCCAGATTCGTCGTGTCGAGAATCTTGAGGCCTTCGTGGTCGCAGACAAAACCGTACCGGAACTGCACCTGAACTGAGGTCGGGTGGTGCAGTTCCTGCTCTTCGCCCAGCACCTTGGTGACGTACGGTTTGAGCGGATCATCGAGGCAGACGACCACCAGCCCCGCATCGCAACTGATGTAGGCATACGTTCCGACGATCGTGATCGCCCGCGCCCCGCAGAGAATCCCGTAGGGGTTAAACGTCAGGTCGCGCTTCAGAAAATTGTTGTCGGGGTTGCCGTCGAGCAGGGTCCCGGCACCCACCAGGACCAGTCCTTCGTACTTGTCGGTCACGTAGAGGTAGGCATAGAGCGAGTGGACGCTCGGCTCGTGATTCTCCGGACGATGAGTACGTGTCGGGTCGGGAGCCATGGTCGAAGGGGCGGCGACGGCGGTCGCGTACTTCGTCCGCACGTAGAACTTCTGGCCCACCGGCGAGACCGGGGCCGTCGTGATCCGTTCGGAGAAGGCCTTGTTGTCGATGAACGCAATGTCGTAGACGCGGAGGCCCGCCGAACCACAGGCGGCGTAGAGGTACTCGCCCCGATTCTGAAGGCCGAGGACTTCGGGCTTCTGGAAAGGACGGGTCACGTTCTCGGCGATGTCGTTGCCAGGATGCTCGTGCGCATGCTCGAGTTCGAGGTTGTGCTCGACATGCTTCGCGTAGTGCTCGGGGAAGGCGATCTGGTGCAGCGAACTGCCGATCACGGCTTGAGGTTCTTCCTGCTCGGTCACGATCACCGCGTGTAGCCCGTGCTCGCCGCTGGCGACCCAGGTGTACCGGCCCATGAAGTTCATGGCGTTGGTACCCTGCATCGTCAGTTGAGTCAGGCGGGCGTTGTTGTCGTTGGCGGCGGAGACGTGACAGTCGGTGCAGACTTTGGTCTCGCCCTTGCCCCGGACCGTATGCGGAACGTTCGTACTGAAGGCGACGCCGGAGAGTCCTTCACCAGAAATGGTCTGTTGCTGGACGTAGATTGATTCGCGGTTCCCGTTGTACGACCCGACATGAATCGAGCAGGAGGACCGCGACGGGCCGATGCGGTTCCCCGTGACGTTGCCATCGCGGGCCAGCATGTAGATTTCATCGCGGAGCGTCTGGAAGTTGTAGGAGACGAGGTTGCGGGTCACATCGCCTTCGTTGTGCAGATCGGGCCGCTTTTTGTT
>JAIXZD010000493.1 GCA_027489895.1 Planctomycetaceae bacterium | reverse complement strand
CTGATCGGCCTTTTCACTGAAGTCGCCCTCGGCACATTCCGCCCCTGGTCGGGTGGATACCGCTTCTCGGGCACACTCCACCCCAATACCCAGGGGCTGTATCTCACCACCCTCTGCACCGCAGCCTATGCCCTCTGGTGCGCGCGGCCCCGCCGCACTCCACTGGGTCCCACTGGCGCTCTCGATCCCCTCGCGCCATCTCTCGCGCTGGGCTGGCTGGCTATCATCGCGGTCGGGCTGCTTTTCCTCGTCCTCACCAAATCTCGCACCTCGACCGCCGGGGTCGTGCTCTCCCTGGGCACGCTGGCGCTGTTGCGCTCGCGGATCAATCCCGTCGCGCTGGTCGCCCTGTTCTTCGGGCTGCTGTGGATCACGGCCGGGGCACTCGTCTGTCATCTCTGGCAGATCGACCCCTTGCGGGAGTTCAAGCAACTGCTGCTCATGGGCCGGACCGATCAGGCCGAATCGCTCACCGGTCGCCTGCCCATCTGGACGGAACTGGCCCCGTTTGTCACGGCGCGCTTCTGGACCGGGTTCGGTTACGACTCGTTCTGGACACCCGAACATATCGACCACGTTTCGACCCGCGTGGAATGGGGCGTCCGCGAAGCCCACTCGGCCTATTTCGAAACCATTCTCTCCATCGGGGTCGCCGGACTGGTGCTGCTGCTCGCAGTCGTTCTGGTTGGTCTGGCCCGTGCGGGTTGGCAGTTCCGCAGCCGGGTCCACCCGGCTGCAGGTCTCGCGGCGGGCCTCCTCGTCTACGGGCTGCTCAATGCGTTCACCGAGTCGGGGATGACGATGCCCCTGTTCCCGACCTTTCTCCTGGGCGCGATTCTGTGGCAGGTGAGTCTCACCCCGCTCGAAGCCCCGCGCCGCGACGCCGCCTCGTCCTGATCCAGCGCCGCGACTCCCGGCCTGCAACCGGGTCGCCGTGCGGGAATCTCCGGCCTCTTCCAGATTTCGCCGACCGGGTCGCGCCGCATGACCTAGGCTCTAAAAGGGCGGTCGTGCGCGGGCCGGTCCCTGCGCCCCAGGCCCTTCGCAATCCGGTCTCCACATGACTCCCCGCGATCACATCACCGTCGTCGTCTGCACGTACAACCGGGCCGATGTTCTGCTCGAGGCGCTCGCCAGTCTGGTCGACCTGCGCACGGGCGACTTCACGTACGACGTGCTCGTCGTCGACAACGCCTCCAGCGATGCGACGCCCACGCTGCTCGCCGAGTTTGTCGCCGCGCATCCCGACCGCTTCCAGTCAATCCGCGAGCCTCGGCCGGGTGTCAGTGCCGCCCGCAACACCGGCGTCCGGACCGCCCGCGGCCCCTGGATCGCCTTCTTCGACGACGATCAACTTGCCGACCCCGACTGGCTCGCCGAACTCTTCCGCCTCGCCCAGCGAAAGCAGTCGCTCCTCACCGGCGGCTCCGTCCTCCTGAAACTGCCCTGCGGTGTGAACCGCCGTCTCGACCCCTTTTGCCGCGTGCTGCTGGGTGAAACGGTGGGTCGCGATTCCGAACAGCCGTACACGCGCAAGGTCGCACCGGGCTGCGGCAACCTACTCATCCATCGCTCCCTGTTCGATCAGGTGGGCCTCTTCGACGAAAGCCTCACCTCGGGCGGGGAAGACACCGACCTTTACCGCCGCCTGCGTGCCGCGGGCGTGCCCGGCTGGTTCACCCCCTCCGCGATCGTCTGGCATCTGATACCTCGCGAGCGCCTCACCGTCGACAAACTCGAATGGACCGCCACACGAATCGGCGGACATGTCGCCCGTCGCGAACGGCGCGAGCAGGGCCGGGCGGGACGGGCCCTGATGCTTGCGATTCGGGCCACCCAGTGGTGCCTCGCGAAAGGCCCCAAACAGCTCCGCGCCTGGTGGCGGCAGGACAGCGAACAAAAGCTCGCGCTCCGCTGCTGGACCCGCTTCCTGTCCGGCTATTTTCAAGAAGCAGTGCAGGGCTGGCGGCTGTCACGCCGTGTCGCCCCGAACCTCGACTTCCGCTCGCGCGGGCTGATGCCTGCTTCCCCGGCCCGCTAACTTTTTGGCTCGCTTCCCTTGGACCTGTCCCGAGAATCGCCCGCTGTGAACCGCACTGTGCGCTACCACTCCGAGCTGACCGTGCTCGCCCCCTCCGAACTGCGCCCCGCCGATTGGCAGGCGTGGAACGAGATTCGCGCGGCCCAGCCCGCCTGCGCTAGTCCCTTCTTCGCGGCCGAGTTCACGCAGGCCGTCGCGGCTGTCCGCCACGATGTCCGCATCGCCCGGCTGGGCACCGCCCTCAACCCCACGGGCTACTTTCCGTTTCAGGTCAACCGGTTGGGGTTCGCGCAGCCGATTGGTGGGCGCTTCTCCGACGACCACGGCCCGATCCTCGCGCCGAAATGTGTCGTCTCCCCACCAGCGCTCGTCCGCAGTGCCGGACTGGTGTCGTGGACTTTTGCCCATCTCCCGGCCGAACTTGCCGAATTCCCTGTCACGGGAACAACGTCACTCGCTCGGTACCTCGATTTGTCCCAGGGTTTCTCCGCTTACTGCGCCGAGCGCAGGGCGGCTGGCTCCAAAGGCGGAGACGACCTTGCCAGAATGTCCCGTCGGATCACGCGCGAGTTAGGTGGGTTCCGCTTCGAGTGGCACAGCTCCGATCCACGGGTCTTGGAGCAACTGATCACCTGGAAACGGGACCAGTACCGCGCGACAGGCTTCACCGATGTCCTCGCTGTTGAATGGTCCCGGCAACTGCTCACGCGGTTGGCCTCTACCCAGACAGGCCACCTGCAAGGCGTCCTCTCCGCCCTCTGGGTTCCCGATGCCACCACCGGAAGTGAACGGCTCGCGGCGGTGCATCTGGGGCTCGCCTCGGGCACAGCCCTCCACTCCTGGTTCCCCGCCTACGATCCCGCGCTGTCGAAACTCGCACCGGGCCTGGCCATGTTCGGACAGATGGCCGAAGCGGCCCCGAGCCACGGATTGACTCGTCTCCGGTTGGGTGCCGGTGAAGAACAGTACAAGCTGCGACTCGCCTCAGGAACAGAAGCCATCCTGGCCGGACAGGTGGACGCCGAACCGGGCGTGACGGCTCTCCGCGAAGGCTGGTCCACGGCCAAACGCTGGGTCAAGTCGCAACTGACCCGGTCGGGCGAGTCGCCCCTCTGGAACATGGCGCATGGTCTGCGGGAACGGTGGGCCGTCCGATGACCATGCTCTGGCTGGAAGCCATCGTTCTGGGCGTTTCCGTCGCGATCGCGCTGCCCCTCGTGCTGTTCTCTCTGGAAGTGTGGCTCGCCGTACTGCCGGGCCGCCGTCGCACCATCGCGGGCCGCCCGGGCGACGAGGCCCCCCCATCGAACGCGGCCTGCCCACCGGCCCCCGCGCTCGATGCCGTCGTCGTCATCCCCGCGCACAACGAAGAGATCGGGCTCGCCACCACACTCCGTTCGCTCTTGCCCACGCTCCCTTCCGGAATGCGGGCCGTCGTCATCGCCGACAACTGCACCGACCGCACCGCGAGCGTCGCCCGCGAACTCGGTGCCACCGTCTTCGAGCGGACCGACCCCACCCGCCGCGGCAAGAGCCATGCCCTCGCGTTTGCGATCGAACAGCTCCGCGCGAACCCGCCCCAGGCCGTGGTCTTCCTCGATGCCGACTGCCGCGTGAACGCCGCGACCGCAGCCACGCTCGCCCGCCGCGCCCTCCAGGAGAATCGGCCGATTCAGGGCCTCAACCTCGCCGACAATCAAGTCGCCGGTGCGTCCCTCGGGGGCCTCTCCACCCTCGCGTTCCGCTTCAAGAATCTCGTCCGTCCACTGGGCCTGGCCCGGCTCGGCGGCCCCTGTCACCTCATGGGGACCGGCATGGCCGTCCCATGGTCGCTCGCCACCACCCTCGCCCACGCAGGCAACCATCTGGCCGAGGACATGCAGTGGGGCGTCG
>JAIXZD010000227.1 GCA_027489895.1 Planctomycetaceae bacterium | reverse complement strand
GGATCGACGCGGCGGACGATCGCGTTGGCCGACCGACTCATCGGAAAGGTCATCGAAGAGCTATCCGCCCTGGGGCGACTGGAATCGACCTACTTCATTCTGGTCAGCGACCATGGTCATCTCGGCGGCGACGCAGGGCATCTCTCGCGGTTTGATCTCGCGAATGAGTTCTTCTATGCCCAGCGCGACGTTCGAAGTGACGGGCAGTGGGTAGGCGGGGGGCTGGGGCTGTCCGTCCGCCAGCATCGTTATGCCAACCGCCACAGCGAAGATTCGGCCGACGAGTTCGTGTTCGTCGATGGCGATTCGGACGGAGCGGCCCGGCTATTCCTCCCCAAAGGCGAGTACGAATCCGGTGACTGGTCGGGGCCGAACCGGCCGGCCGACCTGCTCACCTATCGTGTCAGCCGGAATCATCCGCCGGTCAATCTGCCGGAATCGCTCGCCGCGATCCAGGCCTGTAACGATCGTGGCGAGCGCGGTCATCCGATCGACCTCGTGCTGATGAAGCTGACCGACTCGTCGGTGGCGATCCTGACCAGCGACCGTGGGCAAGCCGTTGTCGAACGCCGACCCGGCGCGAACTGCAAATGGGAGTACCGCTACACCCCCGTCCAGCCGCTCGTCCCCTTGACCAACGGTTGCGTCTCCTGGGAACCGATTGCCGCACCGACTTGTGACCCCCTCGGCATTTGTGGTCGTGTTCGTCCCGAGTTCCTCTCGGAGTGGCACGACGAACAGGCCTGGCTCTGGGTGACGGCGACAAGCGACTATCCCGACGGTGTCGTCGCGCTCACCCGGCATATGCTCTATCAGGAAAATCTGGCCGAGATCGAGCCGGAATACGCTCCCGACCTCGTGGTGACCGCCCGTGCGGGTTGGTTCTTCGGCGTTCAGAACACGCCGGGAACCACCCATGGTTATCCACTGGCCGATTCAATGCGGGCCTCGTTCTTCATCAGTGGGCCGGGTGTTCGCCGGGGTGCGATTGTCGAGCGGCCCTGTCGATTGGTCGACTTGACCCCGACCATCCTGGAACTGACCGGCACTCCGTTCGATCCGGACTGGTTCGATGGCCGACCGATTCGGGAGATGTTTGAACCGACCGACGAGGCGGACCGCGCCGTCCCGATGGCGATGGACTGGGCCGACTACGACCTCGACGGGTGGCGGTCGGTCACTTATCGCCCCCTGCCCACGTTCGCGGCCCAACCGGTTTCCATTCACGACCCGAACAGCGGCTGGGACCTGAACAACATCGCTTACAACCTGATTTCGATCAGCGACTGGAGCGTATTCCGACTTGTCGACGATGTTGCCTCACTGGCCATTCCGGGACGGGTGACGGTGACGCAATCCGTGGTCGACTCGGTCGATACCAAGGCCCGGCGGGCCGATCGGCCCTGGGTTCGCGATGCTGCCCCGGCGGTCAACATTCCCGGAGTGACGCTCGCCGACTACAGCCTGACGTCGCTGGGGAATCTGAAGCGTGCCGATGAAGCGGTCAACTGGCTGCAGGCCCGCAGCGAGAGACTTGACCAACGGCTCGCGGCTCCCGTGGGGCGGGAGAATGGACTCGCCGCGCCGCTCGCCAATCGGGCGGTCGATGGCGTTCAGGCCAGCTTCTGGGAGTTGTACCGCTTTGCCCAGCGGGTGATTGTCGAGGTGCTGGACGAGACCATCCTGAACGGCGTCGAAAACACAATCGATGCGGGCGTCAATTCGACCCGCGCGACTCCTGCCGAACGGACCGTTCCGTGACAGACTTTGGGGAGCAGAATTGGAATCTGATGGGGCCTGGACAACGATCGGGAAGACGTGCGACGTCGCGAGCGCTGGGCAACTGCCGCTGTCCCGCGATGTTGGCCAAGGAGACGACTCCCGTTCGAAAGCAACCGGTCACCGGTTGAAACCGGTCGATGGGGGTCGTAAACTGCTTGTTCGCGATTCGGGAACCTTGGAGACCCGGGCCGTGTCCGGCTTGAATCAGGCCGTGTGGTGGGTATAGCTCAGCTGGTTAGAGCACCAGATTGTGGATCTGGGGGTCACGGGTTCAAGTCCCGTTATCCACCCTTGTTTTCTGCTCGTCAGGCTGTGGCGAGCGTTCTTGCCGGGGGGCCGGGCGCCGTGTTCGATTCGGCGGCGAGCGGTTTCTGACGGGACTTCTGATTTCGGTCGCCGCCGCTGCGACGGTGGGCCACTCGTGGGATAGGCTTCCAGCCGGTCATTTCCTCGCCGAAAGGCCTGGAAACTCGACAGGCTTGAAGCCTATCCCACTGATTCTTTCACGGCCTCGCCGGAGGCTGGTCCCCTCAATATCGACGTTGAGGGCCGGTCGGAACCGTCGAACTTCCGGGCGCTGACGCTTCCGGCACCGTCTTGGGGCGCGAATGACTTGAGCGTGCCTTGGCGAAATCGGCCAGACACTGTTTTTCGCGTCAGTACGACAGATTGGGTAAGCCCTGTCAGTCAGTCAAAGCGAAAGGGCACCGTCCAGGTTTCCCAAATCGCTCAATCGGTAGAGCGTGGCGCCGGACGTTTTGCCCAATCCTCAAACTCAATTGGGTGTTCTAAGTCTTGAACTGGCATGTGCTTGCCGCTGGGAAAGCCGCCGTTGACTTGATTTGGTGA
Source organism: Planctomycetaceae bacterium (assembly GCA_027489895.1). Lineage (GTDB taxonomy): Bacteria > Planctomycetota > Planctomycetia > Planctomycetales > Planctomycetaceae > JAIXZD01. Next base: position 2,227 of record JAIXZD010000227.1, on the reverse strand, counting down.
GTCGGGCTACAACATGGACCGCTTGCCTGGCAATTCGGGCAGGCTGTGGAGTTTGGTGAGTTTCAGGCCTGCGTGCTTTGCCACGGATTGATCGGGAACGACACGGATGTCGCCGACTGACTGCCGACGCGTGATCTGTTGGGTAGGGCTGTGTTTGTTTCACACCAGCCTCCTCGGGGGTTGCACCCGGCCTGCGGTGATCCCGCCCGAACAAGCCCCGTTACCGCCATCCTCTGCTCCCGCACCACCCTACGTCAGTCCCCAACCCCCTGCCTCGCCCCCGGCCCAACCGCCGATCAGCGATAGCTCTTATCGAAATGTCTGGAAGCCGGCCGTCGATCCGCGGGACTGGAAGTACATCGTCCTTCATCACACCGCGACCGAAACTGGCAGTGTCGAATCGATTCATGAGGCCCACCTGCAGAACAAGGATAAGAGCGGCAAACCCTGGCTCGGAATTGGGTACCACTTCGTCGTCGGCAATGGTCAGGGAATGGGAGATGGCGACATCGAACCCACCTTCCGCTGGAACCAGCAGATGCACGGGGCGCATGCCGGGGCCAGTGACCCGGAATACAACCAGGTGGGGATTGGCATCTGCCTGGTAGGCAACTTTGAAGACCATCCACCGACCGCCGCGCAACTCGCGGCCGTCAAGACGCTGATCCGAACTTTGAAGTCGGAGTATCGAATCACGGAATCCCGGATCATCGGTCATCGCGACGTTCGCGACACCGAATGCCCGGGCAAGCTGTTCCCCATGCAAGAGGCGCTGTCCGACCGGATCGACAGGCCTTTTGCGCAAACGCCGGTTCCTCCCCCTGCCAGCACCGTCCCCACGGCGCTCGCGGAACGTGAACGGAGTTCTACTCGATGACTGTCCGCTACGTACTTGACGCTGCCCACTTGCCTTCGCCAGCGGTCACCCCGGCCACCGCACAGGCTGCCGTTCCCGCGGAATCCGCTCCGGTGAGCGGTTCGGCCGCTCCGTCGCTCGACACCTGGCTGGAGTTTGTGCGGGGCGATTCGAGTGCGATTTTCTCGGCTCCGCCGTCAACCGGTCCAGAAACGCCCGTCCTGTACTTTCCAGAGCACTACGAAGCCCGGTATGCCTATCCGCTGATCATCTGGATTCAGGCACCAGGCCGTGGAGCGGATGCCGAGTTCCGTCAGGCGATGGAATCGATCAGCGACCGCAACTACATGGGGTTGGCGCTGCGCGCTCCGCTCGAAACAGCCCTGGGCGATGCGGCCACGATCAACCAGTTGGCGGAACGCTTGCGAGCCCTCGTGGGGCTGGTGCGGCGAAAGCACGCGATTCATGGCGAGCGGATCTTCGTGGCCGGTGTGGGGCGGGCGGGAACCGTCGCGTTGCGACTGGCGCTGGCACAGCCGCAATGGTTTGCCGGGGCGATTGCTCCCGGTGCCGAGCTGGCCGGGCCGGTGCCGGGTGACCCGCCGCTGCTGAGGAACTACCGCCAACTGCTCGGCAAACGAGTGATGCTGGCGGCGTTTGCCAATCTGTCGGGGCAGAAGCAGAGGACGCGTACGCTTGGCCGACTGCTGCACCTGGGCGGGCTGCGGGTGTGCGAACGGGGCTACGGCGATTCTTCGCGGCTGCCGCGCTCACTCTACTCCGACATCGATCGCTGGATCATGCGCGAGATCTATCAGCACCAGGCCGTGGTCGAAGACGACGTCGACGAGTAATCGCATTTTGCGAAGAGTAATCGCATTTTGCGAACTGCTGTCGCGATGAGGGGAGCCGGAAGCGTCAGCGCCCGGAGATGTGACGACTTGCGTCACCGAGCCCCTTTGGTTCCCCGGATCGTCAGGACAAGTTGTAAGGCCAGGCCCACCCCATGTCGCGTCAGCGCATGTCGGGTGGTGACGGGGCTTCCGTGTTGGGAGCGGATGAGGGCAGGGCGGAATCGAATGCGACGAAGTCTGGCGTCGCGAGGGACGGGGACTTCCGCAGCCGCTCTCGGTCACGCCGCGCGTTGCGGTTCCTGACCCAGAGGGTCAGCACCAGGCCGACAAACACGGCCACGGCCCCCACACTCGTTGCCGTTCGAATCAGGTCGTCAAACGGTCCTGGTTGCGGCGGTCGGTACTCCAGACGATTGGCGATGAGCAGGGGGGCCGCCCACCCACCCCGCTCGGCGTCGTATCGCCAGATCTTGTAGAAGTAGCCCGTCACCCGGATGTAGTTCGTCGCATTTCCCTT
>JAIXZD010000172.1 GCA_027489895.1 Planctomycetaceae bacterium | reverse complement strand
CTTTCTCTTGAGCGTGCTGTCGGCCGCGATTTTGCTGTACGGCTTCAGCTTCGTGTACGGTCTGACGGGCGCGACGAATCTCACGGCCGTGCGGGACGTTCTCACCGCGACCTACGCCGTGGGCCCCGCCGGGACGACGGGTGACGGGTCGGTGCTGGGGATGGTGGCACTCGTACTGTTGTTTGCCGGGTTGGGGTTCAAGATCGCGGCAGTGCCGTTCCACTTCTATGCCCCGGACGTCTACCAGGGTACGACGGCGATGAATGCTGGCCTCCTGTCGGTGCTGCCCAAGGTGGCGGGGATCGTGGCGATCATCCGCTTGACGATGGAAGCCCTGGTCGGGTTTGAGGCGGCGGGCGAGTCGGTCGCGCTGATTCTCGCTCTGATTTCGATGAGCTGTGGGAACTGCCTGGCTCTGCTGCAGAACAACGTGCGGCGGATGATGGCGTACTCGGGGATTGCCCACGCGGGCTACCTGCTGATCGGCATCGCGATCGGGTTCTGGGATATCTCCCGGCCCGAAGCAACGCTGAACGCGGGGACGGGTCTGCCGGGTGGAGTGCGGGCCTGCCTGCTGTATCTCGCGGCCTATTCGCTGGCGACGGTGGGGCTGTTCGCCGTGCTGCATTATCTGCCGCGCAAGGGGCGGCAGATCGATACGGTTGACGATCTGACAGGTCTGGTTCGGTCGCAGCCTTTGATGGCGATCTGCGCGGCGATCTTCCTGTTCAGCCTGTCTGGAATTCCTCCGCTGCCCGGGTTCTGGGGGAAGCTCGGACTCTTCACCGGGGCACTCGCGGCGCGAACCCCCGATGGCTACATCCAGTTGGGCTTCCTGCTGCTCGCGATTGTGGGCGTGATCAACGCCGCGATTGGCGCGGTCTATTACCTGCGGATCGTCGCGGTGATGTTCCTCAACGATCCGTTGACGACGCATCAACCCGAGGGTGGTCGCAGTGCCTACCTCGCGGCGGGGGCTTCGGCCCTCCTGGTTCTGCTCTTGGGGGTTCTGCCCGGTCCGGCGTTCCAGGTGCTCTCGTCGATCGATTCCCGGTCGATCACTCAGCAGCGTTCTGCCGCGGCCCCCGTGGTGGTGGATGCCTCGCCCGTTCAGGCCGTTCGGCCGTAGCACGATCCACGAAAAGTCGTAGCGGAACTCGTGAGAGTTCCTCCCGCTCGCCCGAGTCTGAAGTTGCGGAGAGACCATGGAGCGGATCCAGGTGATCGATTCGCATACGGCCGGAGAGCCGACGCGGGTGGTGATCGCTGGGGGACCGGAATTCCACGGGGGCGATCTGTTCGCCCAACGGGCCGGTTTCTCGACCCGGTTCGACCAGTATCGCTCGGCTGTGGTGAATGAACCGCGCGGTTCGGATGTGCTCGTGGGGGCTTGGCTAGTCCCGGCTTCGACGTCCGAAGCGGCCTGCGGGGTGATCTTCTTCAACAATGTCGGCATGCTGGGGATGTGCGGTCACGGCCTGATTGGCGTGGTGGCAACGCTCGCACATCTGGGGCGGATTGAGCCCGGACGACACCTGTTCGAGACAGCGGTCGGGACCGTGGCCGCGACATTGCGGGACGATGGGCGGGTCGCACTCGAAAACGTCGAGAGTTATCGCCAGGCAGCGGACATTCCCGTTCCACTTCCCGATGGGAATTTTGTCCACGGAGACCTCGCCTGGGGAGGCAACTGGTTCCTCCTTGTCTCGGATCATGGTCTGGGCGTGCGGTTGGACAATGTCGAGGCGCTGACCGCACGCGCCTGGTCGATTCGCCAATACGTTAATGCGAATGGCTATCCCGAAGTCGACCATATCGAGCTGTTTGGTCCGCCCACGCGGCCTGGGGCTGATTCCAAAAGCTTCGTGCTCTGCCCCGGCAAGGCGTACGACCGCAGTCCCTGTGGCACAGGGACAAGTGCGAAACTGGCGTGCCTCGCGGCTCGGGGTGAGCTGCCGCCCGGCGAGGTGTGGCATCAGGAAAGCATCGTCGGGACCGAGTTCGAGGCGAGTTACCGCTGGGTGGACGAGTCGCGCGGCCTGATCGTGCCAACGATCGTCGGCCGCGCCTTCATCACCGGCGAAGCGACGCTACTCCTCGACCCGCACGACCCGTTTTGCCACGGAATCCGGTAGCGGAACTCGTGAGAGATCCAAAGAGCCCTTTCAGTTGTGCGGCAGGCCCCGCGACGACTCATTGGTCGGGCTTATCGGGGGCTTTCCAGTCGAGTGTCAACAGCTCATTCCCGCGCCGCACGACCAGACGCACGGTGTCTCCTGCCCGCAGCTTGCCCAAGGTCTCTTTGAGGACGCGGCAGGAAGGGATCAGGTCGTCGTTGACGAACAGAACCAGATCATTGCTTCGGAGGCCTGCTTCGCTCGCCTGTGTTCCAGGGAGAACCCGATCGATAAACGCCGGAGTGCGAGCGACGACATCGGGGACCATCACCAGGCCAAAGTCGACCGGGCTGTAGCGTTTGCCTGCGGTGGGCAGGTCGTCTTCCTCGGTCTCGCGGCGGTTGACTCGCCCGGCTCGAATATCCGCCACGGCCACCTGCAGGGCGGAGATCGGCACGGCATAGTTGATCCAGGTGTTGGTCTGGGCGTTGCGGACTTCGCGGCCGATCATCGCGACGAGCCGTCCATCGCGGGTGACCACCACCCCGCCCCCCGAGCCGGAGTTGTTGGTGATGGCGTCGAGAATGTAGACCGGCCCCTTGTAGGGCACATCGAACACGCCCTTTCGCGCCTGCAATTTCACTTTCGCGGCGACCACGCCATGCAGCACGGAAAACGGTTCGTCTCCCGCAGCCACGCGGAACATATTGCTGAAGGCCAGGACCCGCGTTCCCGACCCAACATCGGTCGCCTGCTCCAGGTCAAAGTAGGGGAGATCGGTCGCTTCGACCTTCAGAACGGCGACGTCGAGTTCGGGGTCGGCCCCCAGCACTTCGCCGCTGGTCGATTTGCCATCGGGCAGCGTGATCGTCACGACGCGTTCGTCGAGCACATGGTTCCAGACGGTGATGATGTGGCCTTCTGGGCTGATGATCAGACCCGTCCCATAAGGCGGCAGCCCGCGCAGCCCACCTGAGCCTGTAATCTTCACCAGCCGCTTGTTCACGCGGTCAAAGACGGTCTCTTCAGCGGCGAACAGCGAATTGCCGTGCAATGGATTGACGGGCAGAGCAAGTAGAACCGCCATGACAACGGCGAACCGGGCCAGCCAGGCTGTCACGTTGCGATCGGACGGGGCGAGGTCAGGCATTCTGGATGGCATCAGGCGACCCCTCGATCCGTGCAGGGCAAAGTGGCCACCGCGAATACGCTGGCCCCGTGCGTTGAGGGTATCTTAAGGATCGACCGTTGCGAAGAGGATCGCGATTGATCGGCACGCTTCCCCCCGGCACGACATCGCCCATCAGAGGTAGCGGAAGTCGTGAGACTTCCCCCCGCGCAGCGGCCCTAAGGGGCGGGCGCGGCCGAACAGGCGAACTCAAGCGTTGCTGCGGTCGTGCCACCGACAACGACTTTGCCCGTCATGAAGAACGCCTTGCCCAGCCGTTCGGTCAGCGTGACGAAGATGTCGATCTCGTCGCCGGGCCGAACCATCGATTTGAATTTCACGTTGTTGAGCCGCGTCGCCACGGGCACTTCCCCAGGGGCCAGCGCCCCTTCAGGATGCGTGGCAATGAGCACCGCCCCGGCCTGCAAACAGGCTTCGCACAGGAACACGCCCGGCAGAATCGGCTGGCCTGGGTAATGCCCGCGAAACCAGTCCAGATTGGGATCAACCCGGCGACGGCAGTGGATCGAGGTCGGCGTCCGTTCGATGACAGAGTCGAGCCAGAGGGCCGGCTCGCGATGCGGGATCAGCGCTTCGATTTCGGCACGGGAGAGCGGACCAGACGTCGCCCCGGCTCCACCTTCAACCACGAGTCCAGACACAACATCATCCCCAGAAATGAGTTCAGACGGCCTGAAGCCGTCCGAACGAGAAGCGGGCGATGGGATTCGAACCCACGACGTCAGCCTTGGGAAGGCTGCACTCTACCACTGAGTTACGCCCGCAACCGCAAACAGAGGACGGGAACAACATCGCCCGTCGTCAATTCGCAGATTCAAAACCTTATCGCGAAGCCCCCGGAGCGGTCAAGGGCCGGTCTCTCACATGTAGGGGCTTCGCTTTTTTCGAGTCTGGCACAACGCGGTTTCCGATTTTTGTTCGGAACTGCGTCTCCAGACGGGTTCGCCCTGCAAGACGGCCTGTTTCTGGTCGTTGTTCGCGGAAGGTGTGGCTTCCTGTCGCTGCGCGACCCGACCACCAGGTGGTCGGGCCACCCCCGTTTTGCTGAAGTTCTGGTACGTCGTACCTGGCGTTGCAGGGCACGCCGAGTTCACGCCGGGGTCTTGGGATTCGACCAGGCAAAATCCCTGTCGCGACATCCGGGTGCCCCGCGATGGCCACTCTTCTGGCGACGCCTATGGCAAGACTCTGGGGCCACATCCGCTCCCAGACACTGCCACGTTGATATCCTGACTTTGAAAAGCTCACGGCGCGAGCCAAACTGAGGACGCCGTGTTTCTGCGGTACGAT
>JAIXZD010000051.1 GCA_027489895.1 Planctomycetaceae bacterium | reverse complement strand
CGCAGCTTCGCCCCCGACAACCGGCAGCCATCCACCAGGCACGCATGATTCAGCCGGTCGCACAGGACGAGATCCTCGGGCCGTAAGAGCGCTGCCAAGGTCCCCAGATTCGCCGCATACCCGGAAGGGAACAGGAGCGCCGCCTCCGCCCCCTCGAGCGCCGCCAACTGTTCCTCCGCCCGCGCCTGCCAGGGGGACCGACCCGAAACCAGCGGACTCGCCCCGGCCCCCGGCCCGATCACCTCCATCGCCAGCCGAGCCGCCTCCCGCAGCTCGGCACTCCCCGCCAGCCCGAGATAATCATTCGACGCAAACGAAACGAGCTCCCGCCCGTCGACTCGCACCGTCACCGGCCCCGTCGGCTCGACCTCCCGCCGAACCCGCAGCAACCCCTCGGCCGCCAGCCCGTCCAGCACCTCCCGCAGATCGCCCCAATCGGTCATCCCGTACCGCCCGCCCTTTTCCTTTTTCCCTATTCTCGCAGCCACCACTTTCGCGTGGGCCGTTTCCCCAGTCGGTCTTCGTACATTCGCGAGGGGCATTTCGCCAGTTGCTCGCGGAGCACATCGAGCGAGTCGGTGAGCACCAAACTGTCGAAATCGATCGGGTCGATCGTCTTCTGGTGCAGCATCGACCGCAGAAACTCGAACATCGGCTGCCAGTAGTCGACTCCCATGAACACCAGCGGAAAATCATAGATTTTGCCGGTTTGAATCAGCGTGGCCGCCTCAAACGCCTCGTCGAGCGTGCCGAAGCCCCCCGGCAGAATGACGAACGCCTCCGAGTATTTGACCAGCATCACCTTGCGGACGAAGAAGTACCGGAACGTCACATACCGGTCGAGGTAGGGGTTCGTCGACTGCTCACGGGGCAGCACGATATTGCACCCCAACGAGTACCCGCCGCCCTCTTTGCAGCCGCGATTGGCCGCCTCCATGATTCCCGGACCGCCCCCGGTCATCACGCAGAATCGCTCTTCGGCGATCGTCTGCCCGACCTTGCGCCCCAGCTCGTAGTGCGGATGCCCCTCCGGAAACCGGGCCGAGCCAAACACGCTCACGCACGGGCCAATAAAGTGCAGCGCCCGGAACCCGCGCAAGAATTCATTCATGATCCGGAGCAGCCGGAAAAACTCGCCCGTTCGCGAGCGGGGGCCTTCCAGCAGCTTCAGCTCGTCGACATCCCACGTCTTCCGATGGGACGGTTTCACAATCTCCGGGGAGGGAACAGGATGATCAACGGTCGACATGCAGGCCACTCCGGGCAAGATCAATGGTCAGGCGTCTCACCCTCGTAGCGGAAAGCGTGAGCTTTCCCCCGCAGGGACCCCGCCCCTTCCGACAAACCGTAACCTGTACGAATTGTCAGTCCGGGGCGAGCGCAAGCCCCCCCTGCCTGTTACAATTCGTCGGAACCGACGGACAAACTTTCCCGAATTCAGGCGATCTGCGATCCACCCATGGCCGAAACGATAGAAATTGACGGAGTGCGGCTGTCCCTCAGCCCCGCGGAAACCTCCGCCGGAGAGTGGATTGGCCAGCGCGAAATCCTCAAGCAACTGCTCGCCTGCTGGCTGGTGGTCGACGAACGCGACCTGCCCCTGGCCCCCCGCATCGTCGGCTCGCCCGGAATCGGCAAGACCACCCTCGGCATGGCCGCTGCCCGCAGCCGCAACCAGGAACTGTTCATCTACCAATGCACGGCCGACACCCGGCCTGAAGACCTGCTCGTCACCCCCGTCCTCGCCGAAAGCGGCAAGATCGCCTATCACGCGTCGCCTCTGGTCACCGCGATGATCCGGGGCGGCGTCTGCCTGCTCGACGAAGGCAACCGCATGAACGAGAAGTCGTGGGCCAGCCTGGCTCCGCTGCTCGACCATCGCCGGTACATCGAATCGATGGTGGCGGGCATTATCGTCCGTGCGCACCCGAATTTCCGGGCGGCCGTGACGATGAACGACGACGAATCGACGTTCGAAGTGCCCGACTACATCCTGAGCCGCCTGCAGCCCACGCTCACGATTGGCAGCCCGAACCGCCGCGACGAACTGGCGATTCTCAAGTATCACCTGCCCTTCGTCGAAGACGACATGCTGCTGCTGACGGTCGACTTCCTGCAAAATGCGCACGAGCTGTCGCTCGATTTTTCGACCCGCGACGGCATCAACGTGTTGCGGTACGCGATGAAACGGCTCGCGCAAGACCCGACCCACCCGATGTCCCGCGACGCCGCGTGGCAGGAAGCGCTGCTCCGTTGCCTGGGGGACGATGCGACCGACCTGCAGGCGCTGGCCGAACGGAAACGCCGCAGCCTGGGCAGCAGTGAAGTCCCCATGGGCCTGGGCGACTTCTACTTCTCGCCCGACAACCCGCTCCACCCCGACTACCAGGGCGATGACGACGACGAAGACCTGGAAGACGATGACGACGACACCCCGCCGCCACCGCCCCCCCGCCGGAAACGCTAACCCGCAACCCGCGCAGCCGTAGCGGAAGCCGTGAGGCTTCCCAAGACCCCGCGCCCCTCTAATCCGTAATCACCACCCCTGAAACGCGTTACAGCGCGACTCACCATCCCGGCCGGTCGCACACCCTCGCGAGCGACGACGCCAGACAGACAAATCCAAGAATTCGGGCGGAACCAAAGAAAGATGTCCCCCGGCGGCGCGTCTCACTTGGAGACGGGCGGGCGTGACGTCCGCGGAGGCCTGACCGACGTGCCACCCGAAGACGGAACTCGCGTGGGAAACGATCGTCCGGCCGACGGCCGGCTGGCTAACGACCGGTTGGCAAGCGACTGCCTTCCAAAAGAGACAGTCGAACAGCTGTACAACGAACATGCCGCTGGTCTGACGGCCCTGCTCTGGGGCATCCTGCACAATCGAGACACTGTATCGGAAGTCGTTCAAGCGACGTTTGCCAAAGCCCTCGAACAGGGTGGGCAGGTCGATCCTCAAAAATACAAAGCCTGGCTCTACCAGGTCGGAGTCAACGCGGCGATCCAGATCAAGCGCCGCGAAGTCACCGGTCGCAAAGCCCTGGAACAGGCCGCACACGAGAATCCCGGACTCTTCCCCTTGGATGATCAGCCGGGCAACGCCGAACAGATCCCACACAATCGAATCGATGCGGAGGATGGGTCGGGCGAAGACGGGCCGCTCGCCGGGCTGATCCGTGAGGAGACAATCGAACGGGTTCAGGCGGCGCTGACTCAGTTGCCCCCCGAACAGCAACAGGTCGTTCGCCGAAAACTGATGGACGGAAACACATTTCGCGAAGTCGCACTCGAACTGAATCTGGCCGAAGGCACCGTGGTGACCCGGCTGCGTCTGGCTCTGGAACGACTTCGCCAGGCACTCAATCGCTGACACTTGCGTCGGGTGCGCACTGCCCACCCGACGATTTTCCTGAGGTCAACATGTCAACCTGGGACGCAACAGCTCGATCGGTGGACGACGCCCGCACGCTGGGGCGGTCCGACGATTCCGCGCTGTTGTCCGACCTCGATTGGCAGGCCTACTGCTACGTCGCCGGGGATCTTCCGGCCGACGTGGCCCTCGCCTTCGAGCAGCGTCTGGCGGATGACCTCGCCGCCTGCGAAGCCGTCGCCCGCATGAGCGAACTGTTTCAGGCGGTGCAGGCCGCGCTCGCGCTTCAGCCCCGCTCGACGCGATCGGCCGGTCCAGTGTCGGCTCCCAGAAAACAGAGCCTGTCTCAGGCGAAATGGGTCGCTCTCGCGGCCACTCTGGCGGGCATCGCCTGCGGGGCGTGGCTGCTGGGTACGGGGCTTTGGGGGACGGGCTGGTTGAATACGGGGATGGTCACGGGGCCGGTTGCCTTGCAGCCACTGACGGGCGAGCAGCGGGCTCTGGTCGATGCCTGGATCGAGACCGCTTCGCCCGCTCCGGCCGTCATCCAGGCATTGGACGAACGCGGGCCAATGCTGCTTGCCGAAATCGAAGACGAGCCGGCCTCGGTCGATTCGCCCGTGCCCGAACACACGATCGAGGTTCCCGGCTGGCTCACCGCCGCCCTCACCGAGACTGAGGGATAAAGGGCCGTGCCATGTGCAACCCTGCCCAGGCGTGACCCCGAATCCTGGACCACCCTACTCCCCGCTGTCCACGATTGGTGGACCTGACGATTCCGTACCCGACCGATGGATCAGAACAGGCAATCGTTCCATGTGTGACCGGCAGTCCAAACTCGTCTGGCGAATCGTGGCCCAGGGCCTTGCGCTGCTGGTCGCGCTGTCGCCTGGCGTGTCGCCGCTGGCCGCCAAAGAGCCGCCTTCGACAACCGCGAACGGGACCAAAGACGCCTCGTCAAAAGAGCGCTCCGCTCCAGACGCGCCCGATGCTGTTAAGCAGCCATCACCCGCAAAAACCACTGGTTCGAAATCTGGCTCTAAGTCTGACTCCCGGTCAGAACAGAAGGTCCTCCAAAAGTCGGAGCAGAAGGCCGACCAGAAGAAGGCTCACAAATCGCCCGAACGGGTGGCTGCGATTCTCGCGTTCGCGCGGGAGCATCATCCCGAACTGGCCGAACTGCTCGCTCGGCTCGAAATGACCGATGGCAAGCAGTTCGAGAAGGCACTGGCCGACCTGGGAAAAGATGTGGACCGGCTCGATCGCACCAAGAGCAACAACCCCGTGCAATACGAGCGGGCGCTTCGCCGCTGGAAGCTGGATTCGCGAATCCGCCTGATCGTCGCCCGGCTCTCCATGGCCGATTCGTCCGATCTGGAAGCCGAGTTGCGGGCTGCCATCGAAGAGCGGCTCACGCTCCGTCAGCAGGACCTGCGCGACGAAGAGATGCAGCTCAAGAAGCGTCTCGAAAGCAACACCCGCCAGCAGCACGACCTCAACACCAATCGCGAGAAACTGCTCGAGCAGGAGTTCCTGCAGTTGCGCACAACCGTCGGCGGAACCCGCGACCGGCTCCGGAAGAAAGACAAATCCAAACTCGAAGCGGGACAGGCCGCATCGAAGCCAGCGACCCCACCCGACGCGGCAACCAGCCCTGAACCAGACACCGAACCCAACACGGCAACCCCGAAGAAACCGGCTGCCCCCGAATCGACCGACTGACGGCAGCGACCAGACACGACGGTAAACAGACAGCTCCCAATCGAACGGTGGGCGACCAGCCCATATCCTCTGAAGGAAACGCCATGGCGGAGACCACGCGCTTGACTCTCTCGAACCGGCTGCCAGGACTGGTACTTGGTTTCGCACTGGCCATCGCCAGCCCGCTCGCCGCGCCGACCCTGTCTGCCGCGGAACCAGCAACGGGCGAAGCAACCGTTACGCAGCCACCGGTCAGTGCGCGGTTCGCCGTGGCCGAGGTGGCCGAAGAGCCCGATTTCCGTCGGCATCTCGTTCCGCTGATGAGCAAGCAGGGGTGCAACGGCCGGGCCTGTCATGGGT
>JAIXZD010000270.1 GCA_027489895.1 Planctomycetaceae bacterium | reverse complement strand
TAGAGCGACTCGATCAGTCCGCCGAACTGCCGATTGAGTTCCGGCGACCAGGCCGGATGCTGCCGGTCGATCGCCCGCCAGAACATGTGAGACGACAGATCGAGCGTCGAAAAGTAGTAGAAGAGAAGCCCCTTCCGGAACCGGCCCAGCTCATGCTCGAAGAAGCGGAAGCGTTCCTCGTGAACGAACCGCGCCTGCTGGCAGTACTCCTCGGACGACAGAATTCCGGACGTCAGAGCGGAGGTATCCTCGACAATTCCCTGCGTGTAAAAGTAGCCCAGCTCGCTCACCAGCGTACGGGCGTAGTCGGGCGGGGTGGAGATGGGAACGGCGGGGTCATCGGGATTGATGTTGACGGGCGACACATACAGCCCGAACGGCGCGACGCTCTTCAGATAGAGGCGGCAGATGCCGGTGACGGAGCGGCCGAGCGCTGTGGGCGTGAAGCGGACGACGCGCCAGTCACTCCACTCGCCCTCTCGCAGCAGGACGGGCGTGCCGTCGATGGTCACGCGTGCGGCCCGTGCGAGCGGATCCCGAGCGACCTGCAGTTCGGCGATGAGTGACGCTCCGCTCGTCGAAAACTCGTCTACCGGGCCGAGCAGGCGGCAGGTGAACGTGTCTGCCTGGGAATCGACCCGTTCGAGTCGGCCACCCGAAACGTCGCGCGAGCCGCCAGGCAGCGATTCCGCGAACCAGGTGAACGTGCCATACGTGCCGCGGAGATCGGGCGTCCCCATTCCGGACAGCGTCCGCGCCGTCGTGGGGGTGGGCGGAAAGTTGGCGGGGACTTTGAAGATCGTGCAGGGGACCCCGTGTTTTTCCAGCAGGTCCCAGAAGCAGGGGCCATGCCTGAGGTTTTGGACCGGCCTCGACTCCAACGGAATTCGCCAATCTCCCACGCGATACTCAAGCCCCGTGCCGTCCTGCCGCGCGATCGAATGAAACAACGTCATCGACTGCGGGTCTCGATGCACGAAGTCGAACAGACCGTGCCCACCCGGGTCGGTCCCCGAGATGAAGTTCGACCAGGCGACGGGACTTTGGGGCGGATTGCTCGTCTTGAGTAGCGACATCGACCCTGTCTGAATCAGGCGGGCGATGTGCGGGAGCTTGCCTTGCGCGAGAAACGTCCGCACTAGGCCCGGGTCCATCCCGTCGATCCCGAGCACGATCGTCCGGCCAGGAGGACGCCCCAACGGGGACGAGGCCACTCGACCTGGTGAGCCGGTATCCGTAGCGGTGAAGCCACATCCCGCCGCGACAGTGGCCGCGCTGGCGCCCAGGAACGCGCGGCGGCCGATCGGACTGTGGCGGCGATTGCTCATGAACGAAGACTCGGCACTGCGGGTTGTGAGTTCGATGGCGGCAACTCGGCGGGAGCCAAGGCGGTTGATGTCGGTTCCGCGAGTTCTGCGGCCCTACCATCGAAGTAGGCGGGGAGCGACACATCAAACAGACGCAGAATCGTGGGGGCGAGATCCAGAATCGACCATGGTCGCGGCGTAAACCGGCGGTTCGAAAACAGGACGCCCGGAACGAGGTCCGGATCGACGCAGTGGTCGCCGCTCCAGAGACGGGTGTTGTCCTGAAACAGATCGGCACCACACTCCCCGGCGGCACAGTTCCAGGCGACGCGATACCCTTCTTCGTATCCGATCACCAGATCAGGGCCGTCCCCAGAGTAGGGTCCGTGGTAGGCCTGGCTTCCGATGTGGACTTTGCGAATCGCGGCAGCGTTTGTTTCCGGGTCGAGCAGGGTTTGTAACTTGCGGGCCAATTCCGCCTTCAATTCTTCCGCGGCTTCTGGCGGAACAATCCCGCGGGCTTCACGACCTTTCAGGTTCAGATAGATGCCGCTCAAACCAAACGCGTAGGCGCGGGTACGCGACCAGTCGATTCCCTGCAGGTAATCCTCACCGGCGCCGTCGTCTCGCACAAACAGGTAGCCTTCCTGCGACAGCCAGCGGTTCAGATCAATGCCGCGACGAAACGCACAGAATCCGTGATCAGACATGACGAACAGGACGCCGCCCGGGAGCAGTTCCCGGGAGACCTTGCCCACCAGTTCGTCCATCCGCTCGTACATGCGATCGAGGGTCTCCGCATGCGTGGTGACATCGCGATCGCGGTTGGCGGGGTGGGCGGGGTCGTCATGGCGGTAGAACATGTGCTGAATGCGGTCCGGGCCATCGAACACGCAGACGGTGAGGCCCCGCGGCGCCACCCGCAGCGATTCGAGCAGCATGGCCTCTCGTTCCGCATGGATCGCGTACGCATGCTCAAGGAACGTCGCCTCCGAGATCGCCCCGGCGAGCAGAGCGCCCGTGTCTTCGGCCAGTCCCAGCGTGGCGTAGGCACCGTGGAGACGGGCGAGGTAGGTCGAATAGTTCGCCGGGTGCGAGATGGGCATCGCCGGACGATCGGGATGCAGTTGGATCGGCGTCACATAGAGTTTCAGGTGCGGCGTCAGGGAGGAGAGATGAAACCGGCAGAGCCCCCAGACCTGCCTCCACCATCCGATGCGGAAGCGGATGGTTGTCCAACCCGAGGACTCTCCGTCCTTCAGGACGATGGTTTCAGGCTCGCCTGCATTCGCAGCGAACCGGATCGTGAGCGTTCCCGCGGACCGATCCATCCGCAGTGTGAGGGGCAGCCTCAATTCCCTGGATTTCGAACCCGGCGTTGGGGCTGTCCCGGACGAGAGGTCTGGCCCCGGGAGCGAGGTCTGGACCAGGTCTCCGTCGAACTTCACCGGAACAATCAGCCCGCTGCCGGCATCGGCAGATTGCTTGGGGTCGGAGGTAAACAACGTGTACGAGCCCTGGCTGCCGCGCAGGTCGGGCGTACACATGGCTGAAAGCGACAGGCCGAAAAAACGTTCAGGCGGAAAGCTGATCGGCACTCTCAGGATCGAGCTGAACACCCCCTGCTGCCCGAGAAGCTTCCAGAACGGCTGGCTTTTCCGCAGCATCCGGATGCCATGCCCACCGAACCCCAGCCAGGTTCTCCACAGACCGGTCGATTGAGGCATTCGGACCGATGACATCTGCGGCAGACAGGTGCGCAGATCGCGGTTCAAGAAATCGAAGATGGCATGTTTGCCCGGGTTGACGCCGGTCTGAAACGACGACCAGGCCACCGGGGAGATGGGTGGCAGCGTGGTGCCGAGCCGTGCTGCTGTCCCCGTCCGTTTGAGCTCGGCCAGGTTCGGCAGGCGACCTTCCGCGATCAGCCGGTCTGTGCGGCGCGGATCCAGGCCGTCCAGCCCGACGACAACCACCTGCGAAACACCCTTGCGGAACCGGCGTCCCGGCCGGATCAGCAGCCATAGGATTCGGAGCGGCCAGCTCAGCAGCGTAAGCAGCAATAATCCCCCGGCACCAAGAATCGCCAGGAACGAGCCGACCAGCGTCAGGCCCGCGCCGGGGCCGATGTATGCGGGGCAGAACAGGCTCGCCGCATAACCGTCGGCGGCGAACTCAAGGAAGGCGTGCATAGGGTCCGAACAACGGCGAGCCACAAGGCCGCCAACGACGCCACGACAGGCTGCACTCACCGTTGACCACAACGGCGCAGATGCCGGGCAGGCACATTCGCGGGGACTTTGGAATTGACCGCAGCGCCCAGTTGCAATCCCTGTCCCTCACGGTCTGCCGTATCCTACGACCGTCGCTCGCGGTTTGGCAAGACGTTGCCTCGACGGTCTGGCCAAAACAGGAGTCCGTTTCGATCGGGTCTACTCGCCCGCCCCGTTGGCTCTGCCCGTAGATGGCGCCAAGAGTGGCGCGATCACCGTCTGTCGCTGACGGGGCAGGCCAGCCTGGGGTCAGTCAGCTATGCCGCGGCCGATGATGCGTTTCTCCAGAACCGCTGGGCGCCGCTGCGAAGCCTCATCACGGCCGACTGGAATTACATTCGCATCACAGTACCGGCGGTGTACGACCTGCGAACCGACTTCACCGAACAGCGGATGATCTCGCGGGAAGCCACCGGAATTCAACTCCCAGCGCGGGAGCATCGGGCACTTGAGAGCCGGAGTTAGCCCGGCGGAACAGCACCCTTTCCGGCAAGAGTCTTGCCCGAGTCGGATTCTCTTCCCGACGTGCCCGACGTGAAGAAGATGCTTGGATTTGATCGACCTCGCTCCGGGTCGCAGGTCGTCAGGTGCCATGGGTTGGGGAAGACCAAGACGGTTGGCCGTTTCGTCAGCAGAGCGGGACGAGTCTGGCCAAGGCACCAACCCGACATTCGCTGTCAAAGGAGCGGCAACGTTTGGGCCAGCCGGTCCTGAACCGTCGGTTGCACGCCGCAGGGTGCGTCTTCGCGGGAGATTTTCACCCGCGGCCAATAAACCTCAGAACCTGAGGCCGGCCCCTACGTTCGAGAAAAACGCGGACGAGGTGCTGTTCAGTCCCCATCCCACCCGGACCCCGATTTCCAGATCGGGGGTGATGAGGTAGTGCAGACCGGGACTGACGTACTGGGTGCTCTCGTCGGCTTCCTTCTGGTCGGACCAGATGCCGAAGTATTCGAGGTGCGCGTTCCACTTTTCGTGAACTGGCACCTTCAACACGATAGAGGGGGCCCATTGATTGAAGTGATCGCCCAACTCCGAATCGGCCCCATAACGCACGGCGGTGTCGAGGACCCAGGCATTGGGAAGTTTCCACCCAAACACGTAACCCAGGTTAAACTGGGTGGCGGTCTCTTCACCCGATGTGGGGGTATTGGCCTGGACGATCAGAGCGCTGCGAGGCACCCACCGGTCCTGGCCGGTGAGGGCCACCTTGAACCCGTACAGCAGGTTCGCTTCGTGGGCGAGTTCATCGATGAGCGGTTCCTCGTCGAAGGGCGATCCGGAACCGCTGACCGAGCCACCGCCGCCGACTTCGTAGTTCCCACCGAGGCGGAGTTCGACCCGCTCGTGGATGCCGATGCGGGTCAGCAGTTCGGGGAAACTGTGCGTCTCGTGTCCGCCCCGGCTGTCGAGGAATGAGTACGACGACTCGACCACGACGTGTCGGCCTACGACCGAGGTGGCCGGGGTAAACGAATCCCGGTCGGTCTCGATCTCGTCCTTCGGTTCCTCGGAGAATGCTTCGGCGGGTTCGGTGAACGGTTCAGTGGCGGCTTCGAGGAGGTCGTCCGCGGAGGCGAGGGTTCCACTCGCGACGACAATCCCCAGGACAAGCAGCCAGATGCTCCACTTGTGGCAGAGTTGCTTCCGTCCGCTTCGACCAGTGTTCGTTCGAGATGCGGATGTTGGCGGGCAATTGCTGGACCGCGGTGCGGTCGCCTCACCGTCTGCACGATTCATCGAACGAGACATGACCGTCACACCGCTTTCAGGTTGGCTCCCAAACGCCGCCGATGGCCGCCTTAATGTTCATGCCAGCGCACTGTGAGCGTGACACGCGAGAGGGACGGTTTTTCTGGCAGTCCGGTCCTGGTCGCCTGGGCAAGCCGCACTCAAAATTTCATCGACCAGGTACCTGCTTTCGAGACGCTCATTTTCTGGTCGGCAACCCGAGTGGTTGTGCCATATTCCCGCGAGATGCCAATCGTGCGGGTTGCATAAAATGAGAGGGCCTGAAGACATGCGGTCGAGACTCTGCAAGGCAATCTAATAAACGCACTTCGATCCATTTGATCCTGGAGATTTTCCTGAGAACTTCGCACGGCGCCGGGAGCCCGGCTTCGTTGCCTGCGGAAACGATCGAGGGCCACGCGTGGGCGAGGCTGGTCCCGGCCACCGGATGCTTGTGGTTGTGAATCGAACGGCACCGCCGGACAGGCCAGCAGCGGAACTCGGGGATCCTCGAACTTCCAGGAAGACAGACAGGAGCCTGCTCTACAGAACTCACCCGCGTTGTATTTCGCACGGGCAGGACCGAGGCGTACGAAGGACTTTCAATCCGTCGGTGTGAAAGCAACGGACTGGAAGTCCGTCGTACTACTGCTGCCCGTTCCGGCCCCCGATGAATTCGCCGGGTGCCACTGCTGGGCGTTCACTTCCGCCGTCACCCGCTCTGCCTCGCCCAGGTCGTCGCCCGACCGGCTCTTCGCGTTGTGCCCCTCGCAAGCGCCTGCACCCTTTCCGTGATTCCGCGGTGCACGCCACGGGCACCAACGGTGCACGGGCCGGGCGAAAAAAAAGCCGGAAGTGCCTTACAATAAAGCACTTCCGGCATTCGTTGACTATTCAATGCGGAGAGGGGGGGATTCGAACCCCCGGTACACTTTCATGTACACAGCATTTCCAGTGCTGCACAATCGGCCACTCTGTCACCTCTCCGGGTGATCTTGCCGGCGACAACAGTCTCCTGAAGGGGCTTTGATTCGGCCGGCGAATTGTCTGCTGGGCGAGTCGGCCGCAGTGACGTGTCGAGTCGGCGCCAGTGAAGCAACGAACGCTTGTTTCCGGCGGACTCGTCGCACCCTGCAGCCAAACCAACCGCTCGTTCAGAGTTGGTCAGCCAGACGAGCGTTCGCGAACGAACCCCCCGTCCTTCGCAGTTCAGGTTGAGCGCCGCACGACGTCCGCCCTGGAGGCAGGGGGCGCTTCACGCGTACCCCGCCACCTCGTCTGTCGACCGACTCGTCAGTTACGCCTTCTTCTTGCCTTTGGTCCCCTCGGCCTTGGGCTGAGCGGCTGCCTTCGCCTTGGGCTTGTCCTTCACCTTCTTCTGCTTCGGTAGTTTCGCGGCCTCTGCAGCGGCGGCCAGACG
>JAIXZD010000259.1 GCA_027489895.1 Planctomycetaceae bacterium | reverse complement strand
TGCGGACATAAAACTCTTTGGCCCCCTCGGGAGCCGACTGAAACGCCTGCTGGGCCGAGTACATCGCCATGAACGCACAATCGAGCGCCAGATCCGGGTTGTCCTGGTTGTATTTGCGGGCCACGAACTCACCCAGCACCATCGCTTCGTCGTTCCGATCGCGCGATAGGAAGTACAAATAGGCCAGGAAGTATCGGGCGCGGTTCAGCTCGTTCAGATCTTCCTTCGGGGTCCACAGCCCGAGCGACAGCTTGACGATCCGCACCGCCTCGGCCCGCGCCTTGGCGAGGTCCGCTTCCCCCTTGGCTTTGGCATCGCCCGTCAGATCGCGAACTTCCTTGTTCTTCGAGTCGGCCTGCTTGACCAGGCTTTTCGCCAGGCCGAACGCGGTCGCAAAGTCTTGCGGGTCGCCATCCCGATTCAGTTTGGCGTTGAGGCGCTGCATCGCGGACAGCGACGACTCCTTGTATTCGCCGGCAAACTGGTTGATGTACTGCGCGTAGGTGAGCGACTGGCGATAGAGCTTGTCCTTTTCGCTCGGCTCTGTGCCCTCCTTATCGCCCAGTGACTCACACGCCCGCGACGCCTCCCAGCGAATCCCCAGGCCCTCGCGGGACCGTTGCATCCGCGTGTTCTCCTTCAACCACTCCTGCGCGAGATTGATCACCAGTTGGAAATCCTTCCGCTGGTCGGTGTTGAGGCAGACCAGCTTGAAGTGCAGCACCTTGTTTTGCAGTCGCTTCATGACGGGCGAATCACCGGGGTGCCCCAACAGTTCGTCGTAAATCCCCAGCGCTTTGGTCACATCGCCATTCTCTTCAAAGCACTTGCCCTGCCACATCCGGCCGTACAGACCGGCCACCTGGCTGCGGTACCGCTGGTTGATCAGCTCGAATTCGTTGGCGGCGCTGGTCAGCGATTCCGAGAACTTCGGGTCCGCGCGGTCGTACGTCTGGGCTTCCTCGTACGTGGTGATCCCCAGGTTCAACTGCGCCTGGATGAAGTTCACCAGCGACGATTCCCGTTCGTCGTACTGTTTCTTTTCCTTCTCGGGATCGATGAACGTCGGGAACGTCTTGTAGATCGCTTCGTATTTGGTCTTGGCGTCGGTGTAGACCTTGCGTGCCTGGGCCAGATAGTCGCGGGCCTTCGCCTGAAACTGCGGCTTCTGACCGGCATTGCTCGGGTTCCTCGACTGCAGAATCTCGACCCGTGCTTTCCCGAGGTAAACGTTCGCCAGTTCGGCACTCGCCTGGGCCGCCAGCGGATGGTCGTTGTGTTCCTTCAGGAACTTTTCGAGCACGCCGCGGGCCTTGTCGAGCAGGGCCGATTGCTTGTCGGGCACCCGCTCGGCCTTCACGCTATCGAGCAGCGTGACGGCCCGCTCGTAATCGAGCACCTGCTTGATCTCGTCGGGAACGTCCGCCCGCTGCTCGAGCTTGTCGAGATAGATCAGCGTCAGATCGAAGTAGTCCCGCTCGCGCAAGCCGCGGACGAAATCCAGAAATCGTTCCTCGGCCTGCGCTGTTCCGGAATGAGACAGCGGGACCAAGCCAGCGGCTAAAGTCGCCAACAGGACGACCACACCCAGGACAAGGCGACGGACGGGTTCGCAGCGCGAATGCATGCCGGCTTCCGGAAACAAATGAGGCTGACGCCAGGTGATCGGAACAAGACGGAGGCCGGGCGATGTTCGGGCGTCGCCGAACAGTCGCCGAGAGTCGACCCGCTCCTAGGATACCCGGCCCGCCCTCAACAGGCAAAACCGCGCCAACCGGCGGAATCCAAAATAGGGGAGTCAAAAGCGTCACCTGGGAGCCGGAAGCGTGAGCGCCCGGAGGCACCGTCCAGTCGTCACACGCCTGCCGCGAAACCCCTCCGGGCGCTATTGCTTCCGGCTCCCGTAACTTGCCGCCCGTCGCCCATCATCACAGTCCAGATCTCCACAACGTCACTCCGCGAGCAACGCGTCCCCCGAATCCGCTTGCCAAGCGCCGCCAAATCCCGGAACATCGACGTGGATTGATTTGTCTGGAAATGTGACTGTCGTACTCCGCAGAGGTCTGGCATGGGTTGGAGCGCACCGAATCGGCTGACGGGCGGACAGGCCGCGCTCGCGGAGCTCTCCCGCCGGAAACTGCTCACCGCCGGTTCAGCGGGTCTCGCGGGCCTCTCCCTGCCGACGCTGCTCTGGGCCGATGCCCAGCGGGCCGCAGCCGCCCAGACGTCGCGCGCCGATCATGTGATCGTGCTGTTTCTCAACGGCGGCCCCAGCCATCTCGACACCTGGGACATGAAGCCGGACCAGCCCGCCGAAATTCGCGGCGAGTTTCAGCCGATCGCCTCGTCGCTCCCGTCCGTCCGGGTCTGCGAGCATCTGCCCCGCCTCGCACCGCACATGCACCGCTGCACGCTCGTCCGCTCGGTGCATCATTCCGTCAACAATGCCCACGCACTGGCCGTCTACACCTCGCTCACGGGGCACGACAAGGGCGAGCGGAACGTCAATGGCCGGGTCTCGCCCGAAGACCATCCGGCTGTCGGTTCGATCTTCTCGAAACTGCATCCGCCGACCGCTCCAATCGTTCCGTATGTCTCGCTGCCCTACATCACGCAGGAGGGGGCAGGGGGGCCGCCTCAGCCAGGGTTTTACGGCGGCCTGCTCGGAAAAACGTTCGACCCGCTGTTCGTCACACGCGACCCCAACGCCGACGGGTTTTCGATTCCCGAACTGGCGCTGCAGGGCGATGTCGGGACCGACCGGTTCAATCGCCGGCGCGATCTACGCGGCCTGCTCGACACGGGCTTTCTCCAGCGGAATTCCCGCGAGCTGACGGGTCTCAACGGATTTCAGGAGCGGGCGTTTGAACTGCTCAGTTCGCCCGCCACGCAGAACGCCTTCCGCCTGGACCGCGAGCCTCAGGCCGTGCGCGAGGCCTACGGCCGGAACATTTACGGACAGAGCGTGCTCCTCGCCCGGCGGCTGATCGAGGCGGGCACGCGGGCCGTCACCCTCTCCTGGGCACCCGATGCCAACGCCACCTGGGACACCCACGGCCAGAACTTCCAGAAGCTGAAGACGACGCTCCTGCCCCAGCTCGACATGGCCCTGGGCAGTCTGCTCACCGACCTCGTCGACCGCGGCCTGTTGGAGCGCACGCTCGTGGTCGTGATGGGCGATTTTGGCCGGACCCCGAAGATCAACGCCAACGCCGGTCGCGACCACTGGAACTTCTGCTACAGCGTGCTGATGGCCGGGGGCGGCCTCAAGCCCGGCTACGTCCACGGCGCGAGCGACAAAACCGGCGCATTCCCGGCCCAGGCCCCCGTCTCGCCGGCGGAAATCATCGCCACAATCTACGCGGCCTTAGGGATCCCCACAGGTCACGAATTCCACGACCTCGCCAACCGCCCGTTCTTCGCGATGCCCTGGGGCGAACCGATTGCCGGTATGCTGGCGTAGCAACTACCGCTTGCAGTCATCCAAGAATCGGAGAAGAGGTCGCGCGTCGGCGTAGGGTGGGCACTGCCCACCACCGGCTCACCAGCCCTCTCTCCACGATCGATTCCCCGACGGCCCTCCGATGACCACAATGCACACAAGCAGGGGGCAAGGTTCCCGCGCATTGGTCACCGGTGAGCATTGGTGGGCAGTGCCCACCCTACAAAACTAGATATCTGCCGCGAGAATCTTCCGCGCCCACAGGTACGCGATCACGTTCAGCAGGATCGAGATCGAGAGCAGGATCTGTCCCGGCACGGTGACGAACAGCCGTTCGGTGTTCACCGGGTCGATGAACAGGTAGTACATCAGCAGGACCGCGAACGGTGCCATCGCCATGTAGACGGCCGAGGCCCGCGCCTGGGCTGTTTCCGACTTGATCTTCCGCTCCAGCCGCTGCAGTTCGAGCACGGAATGGGCGATCCGCTCGACCGTCTCGTTGAGCTTCCCGCCGCTTTCCCGGCTCGCCTGCATCGCGGCGCTGAACAAGGCGAAGTTCTCGCTCCGCAGCCGTTCGCGGGTTTCATCGAGGACGCGATCGAGCGGCTTCCCCATCTGGTACTCGCCCACCATCTGGCGGAACTCGTCGCGAATCGGGCGCGGACATTGTTCCGAGAGGATCTCGAGTGCCTGCCCCAGCGACAGCCCGGCCTTGATCGCGCTGGCGAGCGTCACCATCGCATCGGCCAGTTGATCCTCGATCTTCTGACGGCGGGCCTCATCCAGCCGACGGATCACATACCAGGGCAGGGCGGCAAAGAGGACGGAGAAGGTGATCCCGAAAATCAGGGCATCGACCGCAAGCCACAGCCCCAGCAGCGTCACCAGCACCAGAATCGACCAGGCGACCAGCCAACTTCGCAGCCGCTTCGTGCCGATCCGCAACCGCCGCAGCTTCTCGCGTAGCGACTTTTCAAGCAGATCCAGCCCGACAAAGTAATATCCCGCCCCAAACCAGGCCAGAAGACCAACGGAGAAGCCGACAAGGATCGTTCCGAGGATGGCCCACAACATGCGACACTCCCCCTCTCTCGATCCGCGAATGGGAGACAGACACACAACCCAAAACGCCAAGACGATGATTGGGTCAACTGCCTACCGGCATGAATGCTGGGGAAAAATTACTTCGCGTACTCCACGTACCGCGTTTCCCTTAGCACCTGCACCTTGATCTCGCCGGGGTAGGTGAGGGCTTCTTCGATCGCTTTCGCAATGTCCCGGCTGATACGGGCCGCCTCGCGGTCGTTGATCTGCTTCGAATCGACGACGACGCGAATCTCGCGCCCCGCCTGAATCGCGAACGCCAGCTCGACCCCCGGAAACCCGCAGGCCAGCGTTTCCAGCTCTTCCAATCGCTTGATGTACTTTTCCAGTGTTTCGCGCCGCGCACCGGGCCGGGCCGCCGAGATCGCATCGGCCGCCGCGACGAGGACTGTGTTCAGATAGTCGACGCGAATGTCGTCGTGATGACCCAGGGCTGCGTGGACCACTTCCGGCCCTTCGCCATACCGCTTGAGCAGTTCGGCCCCGACAGCGGGGTGGCCCCCTTCCATCTCGTGGTCGGCTGCTTTCCCGATGTCGTGCAGGAAGCCGCACCGCCGGGCCATCTTGCTGTCGAGCCCCAGTTGCTCCGCGAGCAGCCCCGTCAGGAACGACACCTCGATCGAGTGCCGCAGCACGTTCTGGCTGTAGCTCGTGCGGAAGTGCAGCCGCCCCATCAGGTCGAGAATCTTCTCGTGCAGTCCATGCACGCCCGCTTCTTCGGCCGCTTCGGTGCCGAGCTTGCGGATGTGGACCTCCATCTCCTTCTGCGTCTCGGCC
Source organism: Planctomycetaceae bacterium (assembly GCA_027489895.1). Lineage (GTDB taxonomy): Bacteria > Planctomycetota > Planctomycetia > Planctomycetales > Planctomycetaceae > JAIXZD01. The sequence continues at coordinate 10,440 of JAIXZD010000259.1, read as the reverse complement.
ACGATCTCTTCGATCCGCGTCGGATGAATCCGTCCGTCCTGGATCAGCTTCACCAGCGACAGCTTCGCCGTTTCCCGGCGGACCGCATCGAACGCCGAAACAATCACTACGCCCGGCGTGTCGTCAACGATGACGTCGACGCCCGTCGCCTTTTCAAACGCGCGGATGTTCCGTCCTTCGCGACCGATGATCCGCCCCTTCATTTCGTCCGACGGGATATCGACCGAGGAAGTCGTCGTTTCGGAGGTGTGGGCCGCCGCATACCGCTGCACGGCCATGCCGACAATCTCGCGCGAGATGCGATCGCAGTCCTTCTTGACCTCTTGCGTATGCCGCAGGATCAGGCCGCCGGTTTCGTTCTTCAGCGACTGTGACAGCCGGTCGAGCAGCATGTCGGTCGCCTGCTGTTCCGAAAGTCCGGTGATCTTGAACAGTTGCTCCTGCTGTTGCTTGAGGACGCCCGCCAGCTCGGTTTCCTTCACGTCGAGAACCTTTTCCCGCTCGGAAATCTTGCGCTGGTTCGTCTCGAGCATCCGCTCCTTCTTGGAAATATCCTGCTGCAGCTCGTTGATCGTGCTTTCGCGGCGGTCGAGTCGCCGTTCCTGCTCTTTGAGCTCCTCGCGAACTCCGTTCAGTTCCTTCTCGATCTGCTCGCGGCGCTTGATCAGGTCTTCCTTGGAGGCGAGCTCCGCCGCCTTGCGGATCCCTTCGCCATCCTTGTTCGCCTGGGCGAGGATTTCGTCCCGCGTCTGATACGCGGCTCCGCGGAAAACGCGGTCGACGAGCAATCCAATGAACACACCGCCGCCCAGCGCGACGAACACAACCAGCAACCACAGGGGGGTTGACATGGCGAGATAGCCCCTTCCGCAATGACGACGCGGCGCGGAGCAGGAGAGGGCGACGGGGCACATAATCCGGCCCCGTCTCCTCGGCAAACAGAGGGTGGCCGACCCGGTCAAGCGGCCGCAGAGCAGCTCCCGATCGTGCGAATACGGCGAAACCCGGACCAGCCTCGCTGCCGAGACCTCCAGAATTCATTCCCCGTGGGAACCCAGGCTCAGCGGCGATCCGCCGGTCCGTCGATTCCGTTTCCGCCCCAATCGTCAAGTCCGATGCCGAAAGGGCGTGTTGCAGACCGGGACAAACCCGGCTGGTTACGAGTCGCCTCGCCGATCGCCAATCCACTCGCCGCAGGCCCGCCCCACCCCGGCCCACCCGATTCGCGACAGAGTCGCGGCAGGCGCAATCCAGGCCAGATTCGGGCCAGACTCGTCGCCCATCGTCCGGCCCAAACGCCGGTCGGTGCAGCAGTTCCCGAGCACCTCGAACGGCAGTTCCGTGGGCGGACCGACAGCCGCAACACGATCGGTTCGATCGCGCACAGCAGCCACCACACAAGCCGACCCAGGGCGGGCATCATGACGACAAGTCTCCGGCGACGCGGAATCGCGCCCACACGTCCTCACGGCCCGGACGGAGTTGTCCTGCGACCGATGAGTCATTCCCTCTGTTCGCCCGCTCCGAATCCCGTCGGAAAACCCACGAAATTCACAGTGAACGACACGATTCGCCCGCGTCCAACTCGTCGCAACCCGAGATTTAATCGAGACTTCTGTTCAGGTTAAGATTTTCTGAACGAGGCGCATTTGTAATCATACGGCGACAACCGGGCTCCGGTCAACGAAGCACGTCACTGGGGGCGCTGTTGTGAATTCGGCGTGCCATGCTTGCACCGTTTCGGGGCAAGCATGTGAGCGACGGACGACTTGCACTGACGACTTGAGTCGTCTCCAAACAGATCGAACGTGACGGGTTTTGGCGACGGGACCGTCGTCCCACGTTCGGCATGCTTGCCCCGAAACGGTGCAAGCATGGCACATTGACCGGTCCCATCGCTGCCTGTGGCAATTTGAACACCCGAAGACCGCGCTCACTCGACCGGTCTTTGCCGCGCCGCATGAGGGTGGGCGTTTTCGTACGTTTCCCGCATCCGTCGTGTGCTGACGTGCGTGTAGATCTGCGTCGTGGTCAGGCTTTTGTGACCCAGCAGTTCCTGCACGCTTCGCAAGTCGGCCCCACCATCCAATAGATGCGTGGCGAAACTATGCCGCAGCGTGTGGGGCGTTGCGGCGCTGTCCAATCCGGTCAGTTGCAGATACTTCTCTAGCAGCCGCCCGACGCTGCGGGTCGTCAACCGCTTGCCGTTCTTGTTGAGGAAGAACGCGTCCTTCTCCGCTGGCCGGGCTTTCTCCGAGACCTTGCGGACCTCTTTCCAGCGGGCCAGCGCGCGGGCCGCAAAACTGCCCACCGGGGCGATCCGCTCCTTGCGACCTTTACCGCGGACCTTGAGCACGCCCTGGCCTTCGTCCCAGTCGCTCATGTTGAGGCCCACAAGTTCGGAAACGCGGAGCCCGGCCGTGTACAGCGTCTCGAGCATCGCACGATCGCGCAGCCCGAGCGGCTGATTTGCGGGCGGCGCTTCTAGCAGCGTCGCCAGTTGCTCCACCGACAAAAACGCAGGCAGCTTGCGTCCCACTCGCGGGGTCCGCAGCGCCTTGGCCGGGTTCGAGTCACACGCCCCGTCCCGCACGGCAAACTTGAACAGCGACCGCAGACAGGCGAGACGTCGGGCAATCGTCGTCCGTGCGTACTGGCACTCGTGGAGATAGGCGACGTAGCCGCGCAACTGCTGGATCGTCACCGCGGCCGGGGCAGGCAGAAACCCGACCCGCTCTTTGAAGTACTCGAACAGACTGTCGAGGTCTTCCCCGTACGACTTCAGTGTGAGCGGCGACGAGTTCCGCTCGACCTTGAGATAGTTGAGAAAACCGTTGCGGAGTTCCAGCATCGGGACCGCTTCCATGACAGGCATCGATCACCACGGGCCGAACAACCCGCTCAGCTTTCCAGCGACTCGTCGATCGCCTTGCGCTTGGCGAGGCCCGGGTAGTGCGGGGCAGGGGACTTGTCCGCCGCGCTCTCTTCGGCGTGTTCACGCTTCAGCTTGCGGACCTTCTGGCTCAGGACCGCGGCGTCGTACCACGAAAAGCTCAGCTCGGGGTTGCTCGCGAACCGGCCCATCGTCTGCAAGACCGTCGGGGCACTCTCATCATCGTAGAGAAACACATAGCGCTCGGAATCTTTCACCAGCGCAATAACGTTCACACCCTGACTCATGATCGACGCGCCTTCCCTGGCCGGTCTTGTCACTCACGGCCCGTGCCACTTCACACAGAGCGCTCAGGCTATATCGGGAGTCCACGCCGGGCCGTCTCAGTTTTTCCAGCCCTGAAAGACCGATTCCGTCGTCAGCTCGCCGCCGTGCAGTTGCAGCATCTCGACGATCATCAGATAGGCCGTGAATCGCAGGTAATCGTCGCTGCGGTGGAGATACGCCTCCCACCCCCCCGAACGCATGTCGCCGCGATGGGTCCGGTAAGCTTTGAGGGATTTGACGAGCGTCGGGTCCGCCCCATCAAAAAACCGCGTGTACGACATGAGCGGCTGGACCGTCAGCGGCGGGCCCAAGTCGGTCGCCGCCGGACCCGAGTCCGAGGCAGCCCTGCCCGCGGCTCTCGGACCCGAACGATCACTGTTCGAGGCTGCCAGCCCCGTCGCCGTGCCGCCGGTCGCCCGTCGCCCGCGATCGCGCTGCGGCCACAGGTTCGGCGCGTTGCTGGCCGCGTTCCCTTTACCACCCCCTCCGCCCTGCGCCTGAACCAGTTGCAATGGCGTCTCTTCGGGGTCGAGCAGCGCTTCGATCTCTTCATCGGAAAGATCATCCACCGATTGGCCTCGAATGATGGCTGGTGGGCAGACTTCACTTGGGGCGGCTGGGCCGGGTGGTTGGCCCGGACGCGGCATCAGTCCGGGGTAGAACGTCCAGTTGCGGGCCGAATACCACTGCACCTGCAGGCCCACCTGCGGCGGATAGTACGGCTTGTACTCCGTCACCGCCCCCACCACGATCGCATCAGCACCCAGCACGCGGCACAGTTCCAGCGTGTCGGCCGGGTCTTCCAGCGACAGCCCGTTCCCCCGCAGCGCTTCCTCGACGACTCCCACGGGAATCACCTGGAACCCGGCGGTCTTCTGCAGTTCCGCGTAATAGGCCTCGGCAAACCGCCGCCCATCGACGGTGGGCTCGTTGCTCAGATTGAAAAACGGGGCGACAGCCACCGTCGTCAGACCGGGAATGGGATTGCTCACGGAGACCGGAACACTGACGCAGCCTGCCACTCCCGCCAGCAGCCCCGCGCAGACCGCGACCAGCGCGAACCAGCGAGCCAGACAAAGGTGAGCGGCAGACATCGGCAAATCCCACGGCGATGAGGGATCGGCCGTCGTCCTGCGATCCCGATGGAACCGCGCGCTCGTCCCCTTGTCATCTCTATCGGCAAAACCCACCGCTTCGCTTCAATCTTCCCGACCGGAACAGTCGATATCCCAGGAACAGTCGGGTGCGCGGTCAGTGAACAGGGTGAACCCACCGACCCCTCACCGGGTCGGCTCGCCACTCTGGAACCCGCGTGACCGTTGTTCACAGTTCGCTCTCGTTTCGGTCGCTCGACCATGGTTCGCTCTCGCTCTCACTCCGTGACCATCCTGCCCACGGCCCTTATGGTCCTGTTGATCGTGTCTCTGGGGGGCTCCGTCCGGGGAGGGGAGGAACCGGTCGATGAGTTGGCCCACCTGCGCACGGGGGACGTGCTCTGCCAGCACGTTCCGTCGCATCTCTCGTCGTTCGTGGCCGATCTGGGAACCGCGCCGCTCTCCAATGCCGGATTGGTGGTGGTGACGCCTCAGGGCCCGCTCGTGATCGATACGCTCGCGGGCGTGCGTACGCTGCCCCTAGCTGATTGGATCTCCCAGGGCGCAGGCAGAAAATACCTGCTGGCGCGTGTCCCCAATCTCTCCTCGGTCGATGCCGTTGCAATCTCCCAGACAGCGCTCGCCTGGCGTGGTCGGCCGCACGACCTGGCGCTCGCCCTCGACGACCAGGCCTTCTCCGGCGCGGAACTGGTCTACAAGGCGTACCTCCGTGGGGCGCGAATTCAACTGGCCCGTCGCACGCGTCTGGCTGACCTGAACTGGAAAGAGTGCGCACCCAGCCTGCGGGAAGCGTTGCGAGGGGAACTCCCGCTCGACAGTCTGGTCGTCATTCCCGAAACGCTGTTGACTGGCCGGCACCTGCAGGTGGTCGCGTCCACGTTTCCACCCGTGGAACCACGCAATTCCGACGCACCCGGCCTGTTCGAGAATGAGGCGCCTCACCGGAGACTTCAGGGCGTCTGGTCGGGTCAGTACACGTTCGACGCCCGCACGACGGCTGTCGTCATTCTCCGGTTCGGTCACGAAGGCGAGTTCACGTCGGGTAGCTTCCTCCTGCCGGATGGGACCACGTCACCCATTCAGCGGGTCGGCATTGTGCCCCTCGACGCCACCGGAGAGTTCGTCGCCGAACTGGTCGACGCCCGCGGCTTCACGACCGAAATCCGGGGCCATCTGCGCGATGCGGGTGACCGCCTCGTGGGAACCTGGAAAGACGAACGAGCGCAGCGGGGCATGTGCTCTCTCGCCCGGTTGCCGGGTGCGCCCGCACCCCTCGCCGCCGCCCCAGAGGCCCCGCTCTCTAGATAAATCCCCAACAAGCGTCGCGAACCCGCCGATTGCCCGTAACCAATGAGCTTGGAGCCGGAAGTGTCAGCGCCCGGAGGCCGCGTGATTCCCTCGTGGCAGCGCCGCTTCTAGCCGGCGGCAATCGAATAGAGGGCCGCCCGCAGGCTGGCGGTGGTCAGGTCGTTGCCGAACTGGTGGGAGTCGTGGCGGTTCTCTTCCGGGATGAGCACCGTGCCATTGTTCAGATTGTAGCTCTGGCAGATCTCGATGATCTTCTCGCGACAGGCGAAGTAGGCCGCGACCACGCGCGGGTCCCACTGATTCCCCGATCCGCCCTGCAGCACGTTTTCGAGCTTTTCCAGCGGCATCCCCTTACGGTAGGGTCGGTCGCTGCCCATCGCGTCGTAGCTGTCCGCGACCGCCATGATCCGCGCCATCATCGGAATGGCGTCGCCGGCAATTGCATCCGGGTAGCCCGTCCCATTGAACGCCTCGTGATGGCTGCGCACGCCGGGCAGCACCCGCTTCAGGTTCTTCAGCCCCGCCAGAATGTTGTACCCGATGACCGGATGCTTCTTGACCTGCTCGAACTCTTCCGGCGTGAGGTTGCCCGGCTTGCGGATGATCTCGTCGTTCACTCCGATCTTGCCGATGTCGTGCAGAAGTCCCGAGAGATAGATGTCCCGCAGGTCATCTTCGGGCAGGTTCATTTCCCGGCCGATCTGCTGGGCGATCAGCGCCACCCGTTCGCTGTGACCGCGGGTGTACTGGTCTTTCGCGTCCAGAGAACTGACCAGCGACCGCACGAACGACAGCAACAGGTCGTCATGCTCCGAATAGAGGTTGACGTTGCGGCTGTGCGTCCCCAACAGCGTCGCGATCGAACTCAGCACACTGGTCTGCAGCGAGTTAAAGCCCGATTCCGCCTCCAGGTTCGCCGTCAGCAGCCAGCCATACCGCCGGGTCGTCTCCATGATCGGGACCAGACAGAAGTTGTCCAGTCCCGGAAAATCGGCCCCGAGCAGCGTCTCCGACACCTTGCTTTTGACCAAAGGTCGCTGCCAGGAGTGGTCATCGAACCGTGCCACCAGCCGGGCCAGACGGTGGGCATCCAGCAGGGGAGCACCCACGCACTGGAACAGCGGGTCGCCCTCGCCCAGATCCAGCCAAACCAGATGGGCCGCCGCAGGGATGACCGCCGACATGCGGGAAAGAGTCAGGTCGACCAGTTCACCCGGCGTCCTCGAGACATGCATGCTTTGTGTCAGGGTGTGCAGCAGATGCACTTCGCCGTGGACGGCGTCCAGTTCGGCCGCGAGCGCGTCAAAATGCTTCTGCGAAACCGACTCAGGCTGTCCAGGGAATGACTGGCGTTCCGCCAAGACAATCAGTCGCCGCAGAACAGGCTCGGGACAAACGGGGATCGCATCGATGTATTCGCGGACCTTTGATTCCTGCCAGCCCCGCTTTCGCGCCGCCACGGCCAGTTCAGAAGGCTGCCCCGCTGTATCGATCCGGACATAGCCGCAGGCGAAAATCGGAGCGACCGAGAGCGGCGTCAGCGGAATCGAAAACGCCAGCAGGTTGCCATCACACAGGACAACTTCGGGGCAGCGCTGGTCGAAGAACCGGCACACCAGCTCGGCCGGGACAAACGGCAGCCAGTGCGCGCTCGACTGGGCAATCACCTGGCCCGTCCGGCCGTCCACACACCCGAGAGGCCAGCCGAGCATCTCGGTCAGCCGCTCGAGCCGCTCCTGGACACCTGCAGGGAATCCCGCCGTCGGACGCACATTGGCCAGAACAAACGGCACAGTCGTTGAACTCGTGCTGGCAACCATGACGGGGACGTTCCCAAGGGGAAAGATTCTGCGAGGCCAGGTCCACCATTCGGACGTGGCCATCCATAGGTACTTTCACTGATGCAAGCTGAATTCGTGCTCGAACCCTAGGTCCGCGTTTTTGAAGCGGTGCGACCAGTACAGTAAATCCCCTGCCGATTCTGCGCGGAAAGTCTGCCTGCAGGGCAACCTGATCCGGTTGCATCGTCGCTGCCGAACAGTCCCCGTCGCGCGAACGTTCCGTCCGATCCGGTCATCGCGGTAATCTCTTCGGCCCTGTCCTGAGCGACTTCCTCTCATCCGCCCGGATCCACCGGTCTCGCTCAAGAGGTCCGATCCCTCCGGCCGATGGCCCCTGTGGGTGTTACAACCGGACCATCCCACCCTCACGTCGCATTGGCCATCCTGGTCGTGGCGACTCAGCGCCTGGCGAAGGAGTGTGTGTCATGACCCTCTCCCACCCCGGCCTGATAGAACCCGCCCCGGAAACAGAGACCGAGACGCCGCCGCTCGCCTCGCCCGCTCGCCGTGCCCCGACACTGCTGACCAAACTCGCGACCGCGTCGTTTCTGCGCAGCCCTCAGGGCATCTCCGTGCTGGAGATTCTGGGTTATTTCTGCCTCGTGCTCACGCTCGTCTCGGGGCTCGCGCTCTACAACGGGCTGCACCAGGCCCAGGTCGCCTACCGGCCCGAGTGCGCTCAAGAGGTGGAACTGATCGCCGAGGCGCTCCCCTCCACCCTCCCGGCCGATCCCACCGCGATCGCCGCATCACCCACGCTGCCTCAACTCCCCAGAATTACAACACCCCCGGTGGCCCCACCCGGTCCAATCACCCTGGTGACGGCCCAGACGCCCCCCGCACCTGCCGCCGCGCCAGCCGTCTCCACGTCCCAGGTCGTCGCCGCTGTGGCATCGACCCCCAACCCTTCGAACCCCAGCCCTTCGAACCCCAGCCCTTCGAACCCGCCTGCGAATGCACCGGTCACCGCTCCGTCCATTACAGGGAGCCCCGCGCCAAGCCCTTCGACCGGGCCACGCATCACCCCCGCTGGGGCTGCGCTCGCCGGGCAAATCGCCGACGATGTCGACGACGCAACGCCGTCCATCGTGATTCGTGCTCGACCGCAAAGCCCGTAAGACGCCGGGTTCAAACTCCGAAATCCGCCACCCATTCCACCCAGAGTCCTTCTCGCCGTGGAATCTCGCGTTCGCTAGCCAACTCACCCGCTGACTGTCCCAGCAACGCTGGCAAACTCTGCGTCGCCCCTCTCACCGATTGAACCCGGACCCCTCTTCTGGCCGATCTTTCCAGCGAGGCTCCGCGCACAGGTCCTGTGTGGGGAGAGGGTCCGCGCGGTCAGTCCCGCAGTCGGACCACCGGTTCGAGGGGTCCCCCTCGGCCCGGAATCACCCGCACGGAGGTGGGGAATGTACGAAGCCTACTGGAAGCTGACCGACAACCCCTTCGCCTCGCGGGCCGCGGGAGAACCGTTCTTCCCCAGTGAGACCCATCAGGCCGCGTTGCTCAAAATCCGCTACGTGATCGAGCACCGCAAAGGGACCGCGGCGGTCATCGGGGCGCGGGGCGTGGGCAAGACCTTCCTCGCACGAACGCTCTCCACGCAGCTCGCCGCGACCGGTCCCTTCGTCCACATCACCTACCCGCAGATGACGCCCCACGAGCTGCTCGCCTATCTTGGTCGGCAGTGGGGCCTCGAATCGCTCCACACCACCGAACCGCTCTCCACCGATCGCTTGATCGCCGAGTTGCAGCAGGCGTTCGCGCAACACGAGAAGGCCGGTAAACACCCGGTCATCCTCGTCGACGACGCGCATCTCATCGAAGACCCCCAGGTGCTGCAATGTCTGCGGCAACTGGTTCATTTGCGGGGCCGGGGTGAGGCCGACTGTTCCGTCGTTTTGCTCGGGCATGGCGATCTTTTGCCACGGATTCGCCGAATTGCCGATCTCGACGACCGCATCGCCGTGAAGTGCCTCATCCGGCCCCTCACCGCCGCGGAGACCCAGGGCTACATCGAATCCCGGCTCGCCACCGCAGGCCGTAGCGACGAGCAGCCGATCTTCTCGGGCGAGGCACTTCAACTGATCCACGAGCGCAGCGCCGGACTGCCGCGCCGCATCAACCGGATCTGCGATCTGGCGCTCCTTGTCGGGTACGCCGACGATCTGACGCACCTCGATGCCGCCCACATCGACGCCGTCGCCGAAGAACTCGACGCCGTCATCGCCGACTAACACCCCCGTCCAGTCGTAGCGGAAGCCGTGAGGCTTCCCCCCCGCAGGGGCTACTTCCAAGCCAGCGTCCCCACGACCCCCAACTGGTTCAGCACCGGCAGACTCGTCGAACTCGCGGGCATCAACCCCGCCTCCGCCGCCTTCCCCGCCAGCAAGTCGGCATAGGCGCGGAGCAGGGGGGCGACCTCGCCAGCCGTTTCCCGCAACAGCTCGACCCGGAACTGCCTGACCCCCGCCGCCCGCAGCGCGGGCAAAAACCGCCCGGCCGACTGCGGACGCGCATTGAACACCGTGTTCCGGCAACCCACATCCGCCACCAGCGGATGCGGCTCCCCAACATGGTCTTTCAACTCGACGCGATGTCGGTCACACGGTCGCCCGCACGAATGCCAGTCGGTCCCGTTCGACAGCAGGTGCGAAAAGACGCAGTGCTCCATATGGAACATCGGCATGTGCTGGTGCAGCACGACTTCACACGCCGCCGCATCGGTCCGCCCGAGCATCGCCGTCAACTGATCGAGATTCAGGTCGTAACTGGGAGTCAGCGATTCACAGCCCGAGGCAAACAGCAGTTCAGCCGTCAGTTCGTTGGCGACATTCAAGCTGTAGTCGCCCCGCAATCTCAGCCCGCTCGACTGTTGACGGAAGAACTCCAGGCCCGCCAGGTTCCGCACGAGCACCGCATCCGGGGCACACTTCGCGATCTGTAACAGCAGCCC
>JAIXZD010000453.1 GCA_027489895.1 Planctomycetaceae bacterium | reverse complement strand
GTCGACAAGGGGAAGAAGGCGAATGCCCTGGGCGCCGCCGGGATTTACGGGGTTAACCCCCCTATTTCTTTTCAATGAAAGGGTAAACATAAAACAGCGGCAAGAGTTCCTTGCCTCCGAGGCGAATTCGCTCCACTTTCAATGCGGCTCGCGTCCCGTTCGAGTAGTTGTCCAGCGCTTTCTTCTCCGTGTCCCAGTAAAAATCAGTGCCATCGATCCAGGTAGACGAATAGACCGGAACTCTTGAGTCCCCGGCGTCTGCCCAGGCAAAGACATTGAAGCCGGGGTCGAAATGTGCCCTGAACGCGATATCGTCGAACTTTCCCACCCGATAGAGATGGACATCAACGGGCCTGACACTCCGCGCAATTTGTACGGTATCTTTGCCGCCTTCGAGAGCAACCATGCCGATGGGGCCTTGGTCTTCCATGTCGCGATTGGCCCGCCAAATCTCCAGCTCTTTCGCGTTGGCTGTATACGTGTGCTTGAAGTTCCTTTTGTTATAAAATCGATAGAGCGGGACTAGCCCGGAAGGACGGTCGGACCGTTTGCCAATGTCAACGGATTGCCCGCTCTTCAACGGGGCCGCAGAGGATTCCGTTGCGGGGCGTTTTTGTTCGATTCCAGGGCGTGCCTCAATTGCGGGAGGACGTGGGATTGCCCCTTCAAGGATGTCCGGCAATCTCGACACTGCTCGTGGCAGCGGAACGCTACCAATGTGAATCTGAAAACTATGAAACAGCTTGCGTCCGATCCCATCCGTAATGGCCACGATCACTGAGACTTTCTTCTGGGCGAAATCGCGAGGAACATTCCACACCAGTTCGCCGTCGTCAGAGATCGCCATCCCCGCTGGCCCGCTTTCAAGCGAAAACTGCACTGGGGCTTTTTGACTTTTTACAAGAATTGGATATCGATATTGCTGCCCTGGGGCTGTCAGACGCTCTGGGGTCGATTCAACAAAAAAGTAGTCGATATCAGTACGTTTCAAGGCATCAAAGAGGTCGAAGGGGCGAGCCAGCAACTTGGTTCCTTGTTCGACGAGGGAGATTGCTACTCTGGCGTGCGGGATAACCATGTGTTTTGTGGAAATGCCCTGATGGCGCGGCCGATGCTCGTTATCGACTGGTCCGACTAACTCGTCAAACTTGCCTAGATTGATGACGGCATCGGGTGATGAGTTCGGAACCAGACACAAGGTCGCGGGCTGGTCACGTGCGGAGCGCAGGAACAGGGTGAAAGCGGGGTCCAACGTCGGGACGACCAGCCCCTCGAACATCTCGGCCAGAGTGGTTCCATCATTGCTGGCGATGGTACCGTTCGTCGGAAAGATCAGCGCACCTTCACCGGAGATCAAGCCAATTTCTTGGTCGCTCCGTGGATCCGTATGACCTCCGAAGTAGATCGTCGACATTCCATCGGGTGTAAACGATGCGGATTCCCACCCTGCCCATCCTCCCCCGTAGGCCAGAACCGTACTGCCATCGTAAGAAACGATCGTACGGTACGGTCCCCACGCGCCATTCTCCCAACCCTTCCATTTTATTGGTGCTTCCGAAAATGTGATGGGATCGAGTAACCAGGATTTTTTTGCTTCAATTGGTGCCAAAAGAATCAGAGGGGAGAGAGAACAAACGCCGATCGACAGTTCCCTCACTCCCCCAGACGGGCTTGGGGCACGGAGTTCCCGCTCCAGTTTGTTCAGGTCCCAGCGCTCGATAATGCCGAGGCTTCGGTATCCGATAAACAGCTTTTCCGCACCTGCGCAGTAGGTGATGTCATCTGAATCCAGTGGCAAGTACTTCACGATCTCCAGCCGACTGACATCGAACACCGCCAGTTGCCGCAGCTTCGCCAGGTGAATGATCAGCAGACGCCCCCCGGCTCCTGGCCGAATCGAAACCGCGGGCGCGGGAAGCAGCACCTCAACGGGACCGTGCTTAAAAAGCGGCGGATTGAATTGGACATTGGCGACTCGGGACTGGGGAACTTTGGTCCCGGGCTTCAGCAGCTCGGTTGTAGGACGTGGTGTTGTGGATGGGGCAGGAGGCGATTTGGTCGCGGGCGGAAACCGCGGGGAGATGATCTTGAGTTCACCGGTACGTTCCACATCTGGTTGCCCCGCATCCTTCACAATCACTCGATACTTCACATCCGGAATCGGCTTCTCCAGCGGAGAAAACTGAATTCGCGTGGCCTTGTTCAAGTCGATCGTTGCCGTCAGTCCCCCAAAATTCACCGGGATATCGAGCAACCCCATCACCGCGCCCTCTAAAGTGATGGTGGATGTCCCATCCAGCGGTGAAAAACTACGGGAACTGCCTGACACAACAACTTCCCGGTAATCACTTAGCCGCCCCTTGCGGTCCCCCAACATCAACTCCCGGTCAAGACAAGTACCACTCAGGGCTCCTTCGGAGAATTCAGCGGTCACTTTCGCAAATGGACCGTCCTTGTTTTCCACGGGAATACCTTCGAATTCATAGGCATTGCCCGCTACCACTTTGGTCTCAAAGATTCGCGGCTTCTGGCCGTCCTCAGAGAACTCGACAATCACTTTCCGTTCACCAACGGGCCCCTTGAATCCAACCAGAAACAGTGGGAATTTTCGGAGTTCACGGCAGTTCGGCTCATCGACGAACTGGACCTCGAAATCGACACTCGGGACATCGAGGAATTTGAGAATCTCGGAAACAGGCAGAGCCGCCGACACTGTGCGGGGCGATTCGCTCGTGGTGGCAACCATCCCCAAGACTTGGCCGAGCGTGTTTACAACTGCGGCACCAGAGAAGCCCCGGTCAAGCCTGGACGCCTCGAACTGCATGCCGCGCACTTCTCCTCGGATGCGCTTGAATCCTGCGATCCGAGTGACGGTGGTGCGAATTCCGTCGGGAAGCACCGTTTCCGGAATCCGCGGAATGCCGGTCGGATATCCGAAAATTGTGACCGGTGCGGTTTCATAGGCATCGTCCGCAACACCGAGATCGAGTGGAGTTTTGTTGGCATCCGGCGCGCGAAGTAGCGCCAAGCCGGTAGCCATATCCGTCCTTACGACACGGGCCGGCACACGGCGTTCTTCCTTCTCGCCTGCATCGAAAACAAGCCTGAGCGGCGTCTTTTGCCAGACGCCATCCAGGTTGTTTGTCGATGTGAGGAACAACCCATCAGGTCCCACACAAAATGCCGCCCCACGGTACTCCGTACCCGTGTCCACGATCGCCGTGGCAGACTTAACACGCTTTACGACCGCCGCACTCTCGTCTGCAAAAGCACAAACCTGGATAGCAAGTACGGCTAGCACAATCGCAGTCGATACACCGACGAATCGAAAGGACATGTCACCGCCTCCGTAAGGTCTTGGGCAATCGGCTCATTCAGTACCGAAACGACTTAAAATCCCCTCGCACTGTTAATCTGAACTGCCAGGCGCCGGGGAGTTCACCCGCCTACGTGTCGCCAGCCCTTGGCTTTCACTTTCACGCGGTAGAGGCTGAGGCCGACGGTGATGTAGAGGGTGCTGGCGTCTTCGCCGAGGCCGAAGGTGACGTTGCTGGGGAGGCCAACTGGCTCCGCGACGTCGAGGGGTTGGACGGGGCCGGTGGGGAGGAAGGCGACTTCCTTGCCAGTGGGGTCGATGACGAGGACGCCGGGGCGCTTCGGGGTTCTCGCGGTGATGTAGATGTGGCCCAGCGCGTCAACCGTCATGCCGTCGCAGCCGGGTTCGGCACCGAAGTCGACGAGCGTCTTGCGTTCGCCTTTGGGCAGGCCGTGGTCGTCGAGCGGGAAGGCGTAGACTTTCATCGCGCCCGGGGCGGGCTTGGGCGTCACGGAGATGTCGTCGGCGTTGTTGTTGTTATCGGCCACGTAGAGCGTCTTCTCGTCGGGCGAGAGGCAGACGCCGTTCGGCTTCTCGACGTTGCGCGTCGCCTCGATCACGCCGCCATCGGGGTTGACGCGGTAGACGGCCCGGGCTTCCAGTTCACGCGGTTCGGCCCCGACGTACTTCGGGTCGCTGAAGTAGATGCGTCCCTTGCTGTCGATGCAGAGGTCGTTCGGCGCGTTGAACCGTTTCCCCATGAAGCGGTCGACGATCACCGTGTGCTGCTTCGTCTTGATGTTCCATTTGCCGATCCCGCGGCCGCCCTCATCGGCCCCCTCGCAGGCGACGAGATCGCCCGCGCGGTCGAACTTGAGGCCGTTCGATTTGAAGCTGTCCATCGCGAAGACCTCGGTTTTGCCGGTCTTCGGGTCGAACCGCATGATCTTGCCCTTATCGGGCCCCATGGGGATGTCGGAGAAGTAGATGCTGCCATCGGGGGCGACGGCGGGGCCTTCGGTGAGGCCACCCTTGATCGGCAGCGAGCGGGTGAAGAGCAGTTCGAGCTTCGCATCTGGGGCGACGATCGTGTCGCCGGTGGGCTTCGGCAGGTCCGCCGCGAACGAGGAGAGCGGCATCAACAAGAGAGCAAGGCAGGGCAGCAGGCGGGACATGAGGCACCTTGGGGAGGACGGTCTGCAGAAGAGGAATCGAGGCGGGTTCTGTGGGGCTCGTTCACCACCGAGACACAAAGAGCACGAAGGAAAGGCAGGTTCAAGGTCCGAACTATCGGTGGCGCGGTTTGGACCATCGGAGGTCGAACCGGCGCAAGGCGGTCGGGTTTTTCTTGCTTTGTCTTTCCTTGGTGCCCTTGGTGCCTTGGTGGTGAACAAATGCGTTGAAGGAGATCACGCATGGTTTTCGGAAACGGCGATCTTTGATGCGAGGCTACTCTCGCATGCGTGAATTCTCAATTGTTCGGGGATAGACTCGCGGGGAGAGGGGCGGGCGGTTCGCGGCGGGTTGGGCCGAGCGAGCGGCTGGTCCCTGGGCAGTCAGCGAGTCTCCGCACGCTAGGGAAATTGCATGAGAACAACGGAATTGGGTCGCCGGGCCATGCTGGCCGCGAGTCTGGCGCTGGTCGGGCTGGTCTGCAGTGCGAGTCGGGTTCAGGCCGAGGAACCGGCCGTCGAAGCGGGCTTTCAGTCGATTTTCAACGGCAAAGACCTGACCGGTTGGGCGGGCAAGCCCGAGTTCTGGTCGGTCAAAGACGGTGCGATCCTCGGCAAGACGACGCCGGAGAACCCGACCAAGGGCAACACCTTCCTGATCTGGAAGGATGGCACGGTCGACAACTTCGAACTGCGGCTGTCGTATCGCATTATCAACGGCAACTCGGGGATTCAGTACCGCAGCAAGGACCTGGGCGACTTCGTCGTGGGCGGCTATCAGGCTGATATCGACTCGGGCGTCACCTTCTCGGGCATTCTCTACGAAGAACGCGGCCGGGGGATTTTGGCCCAGCGCGGGACGAAAGTCACCGTAGGCAAGGACGACAAGCCGGTCGTCGTGGGGACGTTTGGCGACTCGACCGCCCTGCAGGGCAAGCTGAAGAAGGAAGACTGGAACGACTACGTTCTGACAGCCAACGGCCCGGAACTGACGCACCAGATCAACGGGCACATCTTCTCGCAGACGACCGACGCGGAATCAGCCAAGAAGGTCGCCTCGGGCATTCTGGCGCTGCAACTGCACGCCGGTCCGCCGATGACGATCGAATTCAAGAACATCCGCATCAAGCGGCTGCCGATGGTCGCGGGCGTAAAGAAGATTGTCATGGTCGCGGGCACCCCCAGCCACGGTAAGGGCGATCACGAATTCAACGCCGGGACGCTTCTGCTGAAGAAGTGCCTGGACAATGTGCCGGGCGTGCTGGCGGTGCCGTACCTGTCGGGTTGGCCGAAAGATCCGACCGCGTTCGACAATGCCGATGCGATCGTGTTCTACGCGGACGGTGGCGGGGGACACCCGGCCATTCAGGGGGAACGTCTCGCGCAGTTGAAGAAGCACGTGGAACGCGGTGTCGGCGTCGCCTGTTTCCACTACGCCGTGGAAGTGCCGAAGGATCGCGGCGGGGCGGAGTTCGTCGACTGGATCGGCGGCTACTTCGAGACGCACTGGTCGGTCAATCCGCACTGGACGGCGAAGTTCGACAAGCTCCCCGCACATCCCATCGCCGCGGGCGTCAAGCCGTTCGAGATCAACGACGAATGGTACTACCACATGCGGTTTCGCCCGGAGATGGTCGGTGTGACGCCGATCCTGTCGGCCGTGCCGCCCGCGGAAACACTGTCGCGTCCGGATGGTCCTCACAGCGGTAACCCGGATGTGCGGAAGACCGCTGGTCAGCCGCAGATTGTCGCCTGGGCCGCGGAACGGGCCGATGGCGGCCGCGGGTTCGGGTTCACCGGCGGCCACCGTCACGCCAACTGGGCGGACGACAATTTTCGTAAGGTCGCGCTGAACGCACTCGTGTGGGTCGCCAAGGCCAACGTCCCCGATGGCGGCGTCGAGTCGAAGCTGGAAGAGAATTCGATCGCCCAGAACCTCGATCCGAAGGGCAAGTAGCAGTCACGGGCTGGTTTGCCAGAGCGGATCGAATTCGGTGGTAGCGTAAGCCGTGAGGCTTCCCCCGGTTCGACACGGCAACCCGAAAGCGACATACGTCAACGACCATCAACTCTCGAACCGGCCGCGTCTGGAAAGACGTGGCCGGTTTGCATTTTCCGAGCAGCGTGGGTCGAGCCTCCGGGCGCTGACGCTTCCGGCTCCCCTCCTTCTGCGACGGAAAACTCACGTTGCGGCCCCTCTTCGCAGAGCCCCTCACGTCAGAACCCCGGAAAATTCGGACTGACCCCGCCCTCTGCCATCGGTTCTCGCTTGCCGCATCCATCCTTTCGGATATGATCGACGGACGCATCAGCAAGCGACGATTTAACGCCTGCTGCTCTGCACGGTCCGGTTTCGCTCGCCCGACTGCTCCCGCCACTGCCCCGGCGTAATTCCCCTTGGGAATCTCGTCGCCCACCGCATCGTCTGTGAGGGACGCCCATGTCAAACGCTGCGACATCCCAGCCTGCCGTCTGCCATCGTCCCGACCATGAAACGGGTTCGGCGTTCCGATCGTTTGGCCCCGCAGCGGGTGACTTGATCCGTGCGGGTTCCCGCCGCTGGTTTTTGCAGGCGGGTTTGGCCGGGTTTGCCGGGCTGTCGTCTGCCACGCTCGCCCGGGCGATGGAATCGGCCACGGGGGCGAACGCTTCCGTCGCTGGCTCGGGCCCGAAGAAATCGGTCATTCTGTTCTGGCTTTCGGGTGGCCCCAGTCACATCGACATGTGGGACCCCAAGCCCGACGCGCCCAGCGAAATCCGGGGTCCGTTCCGGTCGATCGAAACCAAAGTGCCCGGCCTGCGCCTCAGCGAACACCTTCCGCTCCAGGCTTCGATCGCCGACAAAATCTCGTTCGTCCGCTCGGTCGATTGCAAGACGAGCAATCACACGCCGATCACGATGCAGGCGGGCAACCCCTACGCCCGCCGAACCGACAACAGTCGCGACGGCGACGGCTGGCCCTCGATGGGGTCGGTCGCAGCCCGGTACAAAGGCTCAAACCACCCCGATATGCCGGCCTTCGCCGCGATCGCTCCCTCGATGGTGGCTGACGTCTACGGTGCCGGGCAGTTGGGCGAAAAGTACGCCCCTGTCGAAGGCCTGAAACTGGTCGGTAAGTTCGGGTTGCCCGAAGGGGTCCAGGTCGACCGGCTGCAGAATCGCGAGGCTCTCCGCTCCGAGTTCGACCGGTTCCGCAAGGACCTCGACCGCGCAACCACGCTCGAACAGACCGACCGCTTCACCCGCCAGGCCTACGAAATGGTGGCGGGCGGATATGTGCAGCGGGCGTTCGATATGTCGGGCGAAAGCGACGCGACCCGCGATCTCTACGGCCGGAACAGCATCGGCGAAAAAGCGATTCTCGCGCGGCGGCTCATCGAGGCCGGGACGACGTTCACGGTGGTGAGCGGGTCGTGGGGCTACTTCGACAATCACGGCGACCACATTCCGCCGTGGGGGGGCATCGTCAGCGGCCTCAAGCCGCTCATCCCGCAGGCGGACCGCGCGTTTTACGGTCTGGTGACCGATCTCGAACAGCGCGGCCTGCTCGATTCGACGCTGGTCATCATGATGGGCGAGTTCGGCCGTTCACCGGCTCTCAACGTGGGGGCGGGACGCGATCACTGGCTCAACTGCATGTCGCTCATCATGGCCGGTGGCGGGTTGCGACACGGACAGGCCGTCGGTTCGACCGACTCGCGCGGGTACGACGTGAAGGACGGACTCGTCCGCCCTCAAGACCTGGCCGCCACGGTCTTCCGGCACCTCGACATCGATCTCGGGACGCACTGGGTCAATCCCTCTGGACGCCCCACGCCGATCGTCGTCGACGGCGGTCGCCCGATTCCGGAACTGACGTAGCGCCCCCGCATTCCACCGGTTCGCCTGCTGGGTCGCGCTGTCGACCTATTGCGGGTTGGAACTTGTCCCCGGTTCTCTTCGTAGAAACGGCGCCTGGTCGCGCTGTTCCTGGGCCTCCCGCGCGGCCTCGCGGGCAGCGTCTTGAGCTTCG
>JAIXZD010000125.1 GCA_027489895.1 Planctomycetaceae bacterium | reverse complement strand
GTCGCCACAACCGCACCGACAACCCCGGCAGCCGCACCGACCAAACCCAACGGCCAGCCCGATTTCGCACGCATGACGCCCGCCCAGAAACTCGCCTATCACCGCGACCGGCTCAATTCGATGTTCCGCGAAAGCGGCTCCTGAGAAAATCCGCGGAACAGCCTCGTAGCGGAACTCGTGAGAGTTCCCAAGACCTCCAACCGCGCAAGCAAACCTCCCCAACCACACCCGCCGAACCGCCCTTCTTCAGGCTCTGTTGAAGCCGGAAAAAACGGGTCTCGTTACGGTACGCGGGTGAGCTGAGCCATGGTGGGCAGTGCCCACCCTACACGGTCCGGCCCAGCACGTGCCGCAACGAGGCATCGAGCGTGGGATACGAGAACGCGAAGCCGGTCTCTTCGAGCCGCTTCGGCACAACGCGGCTGCTGGCAAACAGCAGCGCATCCGACAGTTCCCCAAACGCCAGCCTCGCTCCGAACTGCGGAACCGGGACCAGCGTGGGTCGCCCGATGACCTTCCCCAGGGTCTTCGTGAACTCGTAGTTGGTGACCGGCGTCGGCGAAACGCCATTCACGGGTCCCGCGAGGTCAGGCGTGATCAATCCATGGTGAATCGCGTAGATGAGATCATCCAGCGCGATGCAGGGCATGTACTGACGGCCATTCCCCAGCACACCACCTCCCCCAAGGTTGAAGATCGGCAGCATCGTCTCCAGCGCGCCGCCCAAAGGCGACAGCACCACCCCGATCCGCAGGTTGATCACCCGGATCCCGGCCTCTCGGGCCGGGTCGCACGCCTGCTCCCACTCGACGCACACTTCCGGCAGAAACCCGGTCCCCGGGCCAACCTCTTCCGTCAGCACCGTGTCGCCTCGATCACCGTAGTATCCAATCGCCGAGGCACAGACCAGCACCTTGGGTTTGACCTCGGCCTGCGCCAGCGCCTCGCACAGCCGCCGCGTCCCGAGCAGCCGACTGTCGCGAATGCGGCGTTTGCGCTCGGCCGTCCAGCGGCTTCCTGCCACGCTTTCTCCCGCCAGGTGAATCACCGCGTCAAACCCGGAGAAATGCTCGACCGCGACCGACCCGACCTCGGGATTCCAGCGGATTTCGGTGGCCGTGCGCGAGGGCGTGCCGCTGCGCCCCAGCGGCGTGACCGTGTGCCCACCGGTCGTCAGGAACGCCGAGAGATTCTTTCCGACCAGCCCGGTCGCACCGCTCATCAGCACCTGCAGCGGAGGCCCCGAATACCGCGCGTGTGCAGACAGGTCCGCATGAACAACGCGATGCCGGTAGGCAAACATGCGGTCGAGCTTCTCATGGGCCATCCCCGAACCGAACGTCGCCCCGAGCGCCCCCATCGGCAGGACGTACTCGATGTCGTCCTCGTACTGGCTGGTCGTCGCCGTCTCCGGCAGCATGCGGTGCGTATGCGTCCAACTGGCGAACGGCCCGGAGATCTGGACATCCTGAAACTCGCGGCCGGGAACAATGCCCCGATGTTCGGCCACCCAGTCCTTCCACCCCAGCGGCGTCTTGACGCGAATTATCGCCCGCGACCCCTCGGCCACGCCCTGGCCCCGATCAACAATCTGAGCTTCTTCCCAAGGCGGAGTGAGGCGATCAATCGCCCCATACCGCAAATGCCAATCGAACAGAGTTTCCGCCGAAACGGGCATTGGTGAGCGACGGGTGTAGCGCGGCATAGTATTCTGCGAACAAGCGACAAACAGGAAACGGCAGACGTGGGTGGTTCAACACCGATAGTGTAACCGCAGCCAACAACCGATCTCGAACCGGAGTGTCCGCAGAGCGCTCTCCCGCGGGTTTGTAGCGGAAGCCGTGAGGCTTCCCCGCCTCATTTCGTAGCGGAAGCCGTGAGGCTTCCCCGGCGCGGCCGACAATTCACCGCCCAAACCCCTCGCCGCCCCAAACCCCCAGCCCGTGGGAAGCCTCACGGCTTCCGCTACCACGCCCCCGCGATGACCATCCCTCAAGGCGTTGCAGCGGCCTTTTCGAACAGAATCAGGTGCTGGCGGGGCAGATCGCCGATCGTTTCCTTCCAGCGCAGGCCAAGCTCGGGCAGCCCGGCTTCGCGTTTCACCTGGACCTCGGTCATCTTATGAACGAGCTTAATCGGCACCTCCGGGTCCTCCAGACGGTACTCGACAAACGCAATCCGCCCGCCGGGTTTCAGCGCAGCCGACAGCTCCCGCAGCATCTCATACGGGAACTCGAACTCGTGATAGACATCGACCATCAGAATTAGGTCGACCGTGCCCGCCTTCAGCCCCGGCGACTTGGGCGTGCCCAGGACGGTATCGACGTTCTCGATCTTCCCTTCCCGAATCTTGCGGGTGATCAGGTCGAGCATCTTCTGCTGCACGTCGACGCACAGCACCTTGCCTTCCGGCCCCACCTCGTCGGCAATCAGAAAACTGATCACCCCACTCCCCGCCCCCACATCCGCCACGATCTGGCCGGGCTTCAAGTCGAGCGCGGCGACGAGCGTCGTCAGCTTCTCTTCGTCCTCCCGTTCAGGGCGCTCCAGCCAGTCGGCCGCGATAAAGCCCATGACATGAGCGATTTCCCGCCCCATGTAAAACTTGCCGATCCCGTTCGGATCGTGCTTCGTTCGGAACTCGTAAACACCGCCGGCGGTGGCTGCGGGTGCGTCTGATTTTGTCTTAAGGGGCGGCGAACCCGCTTTGTCGGCCGAGATCGCAGCCCGCGACAACACCAAAACCAAAAGGACGAACCACGTCCCATGCAGGAGATCGAACAGCCGGTAGAGCGAGAGGCGCATGGTCGAGTCCTGAGGGAAGTTCGGAGGCCCGTCGGGACACCGAAGGCGGATGAGTGTTGGTGAGCCGTGGTGGGCAGTGCCCACCCTACGACGGCAACGTGACGCCATTTCGTTCCATGATTCCACGCCACTCGTCCACGGGCAGCGTGCGGGCCTCTTCGATCAGCATATTCGGAATGTCATCGACGATCGCAAACTGCAACCGCGTTTCCGGGTCGGTGCTGGTGAGCGCATCGGCTTCCCAGACCAGCGGCCGATGCGACTTCGGACACCGGAGCAAGTCCTTCAGGAGACGCTGGTCAAAAGACATAGGGAGGAGCAGGGCAAAGGGAAAATGGAAAAAGGCAAAGGACAAAGCAAACGAGACAGCGAGGCGGGTTAGAAGCCGCGGGCCGCCTTGATGTGGTCCATCGTACGAAGCTGGTAGTCGATGCCGACGTAGTCGAGCTGGCGGCAGAGCGCGCGGCAGGCGACGCCCAAACCATCCGGCCCGCTGAACCCACCAAACTGCCCGCCCCCCTTCAGGTGCGGCTCGAGTTCCAGGAACACACCGGGCAAGCCCAGCTTCAGCAGTTTCTTTTCGATGGTCGGCAGGTGCTG
>JAIXZD010000398.1 GCA_027489895.1 Planctomycetaceae bacterium | reverse complement strand
GCGCCCAAGGAAGCGAAACCGCTGCCCAATCGCGTTGTCGCCCACGGGCGGATCAAACAATCGATCGTCCACTGGTGCTACAACCAGACGTGGGACGTGCCGGGTCTCATTCCCGTGGCCAAAGCCCTCGGCTGCGAAAGCGTCGAACTGATCGACCCGAAGTTCTGGCCGCTCCTGAAAGAGCACGACCTTGTCTGCGCGATCGCCGGCAGTCATGGCTTCGTGAAAGGCTTCAACAACCCCGACCACTGGGCCGAGTGCCTCAAGATTCTTCGTGAGCGGATCGACCAGTGCGCCGCGTTTGGGTTCCCCTCAGTCATCTCGTTCACCGGCATGCGCGAAAAGATTCCCGATGACGTGGGCCTCAAGAACTGCGTCGCGGGGTTCAAGCAGATTGTGGGCTATGCCGAGGAGAAGCAGGTCACCATCTGCCTGGAGATGCTCAACAGCCGGGACGATTCCCACCCCATGAAGGGCCACCCCGGCTACCAGGGCGACCACACCGAATACTGCATCGACATTCTGAAGCAGGTCGGCTCACCCCGCCTGAAACTGCTGTTCGATGTCTACCACGTCCAGATCATGGATGGCGACGTGATCCGCCGCATCCGTCAGCACCACGACTACATCGGCCACGTCCACACCGCAGGCAATCCGGGTCGGGGCGAACTCGATGAAACGCAGGAGATCAATTACCCCGCGGTGATGAAGGCCCTGGTCGACGTGGGCTACAAGGGGTACGTGGGGCAGGAGTTCATCCCCACCCGCGACGCCCTCGCCGGCCTCCAGCAGGCAATCCATCTCTGCGACGTGTAAGGGGTCGCCCAGAGTCGGATCTCTGGCGAGCCGCCCCTGTCAGAGGTCGGTGGAAAACCGGTGCAAAGGGCTAACACCCGCATCCCCAGGGTGGCCCGACCACCTCGTGGTCGGGTCGCGCAGCGACAGGAAGCCGCGCCCTGAGCGCTGACCAAGTAACCGGCTCGCAACAACCGAGTCGCCGATCGCCTCCTCGATCCGCGGACAGACACGCAAAACGGGGAGGCGTCGTTACGACGCCTCCCCGTGCCCGGTGTCCACGCGAGTCGACTGCCTCTACGACTTGAAGAACTCTTTCGTCTCGGCCAACACGCCCAGATCGAGGGTTCGCAGCGTGCCGACGGCGTCCGCCAGCTTCACGGCGACAATCTCCGTGCCCCGCAGCGCCACCATCTTGCCGAAGTCTTTCGCGACCACGAGCCGGCCCGCGTGCACGCCGAACCGCGTTCCCAGAATGCGGTCCGCGGCGGATGGCGAGCCACCCCGCTGCAGGTGGCCCAGAATCACCGCTCGCGTTTCGATCTTCGTTCGCTCTTCGATGATCTTGGCGATCGTCTCGCCGATGCCGCCCAGTTGAACATGGCCGAAATCGTCGAGCTTGCCGTGCTGGGTGACCATCCCTTCGGGAAGTTCCGCCCCTTCGCTCACCACGACGATGCCGAACTTCTTCCCGGCGGCGCGGCGCTTGGCGAGCAGGTCGCACATCTCGTCGATGTTCGCCTTTTCTTCGGGCACGAGGACGTAGTCCGCGCCGGAAGCAATGGCCGAGTAGCAGGCGATCCAGCCCGCATGCCGACCCATCGTTTCGACGACCAGAATCCGGCGGTGCGACTTCGCGGTCGTACGGATGCGGTCGATCGCCTCGGTGACGATGTTGATCGCCGTGTCGAACCCGAACGTGACGTCGGTCGAGCTGAGGTCGTTGTCGATCGTCTTCGGGCAGCCGATGACCGGGAAGTTGTGTTCTTCAAACAGCTTGCGGGCGACCCCCAGGGTGTCGTCGCCGCCGATGGCGATCAGCGCGTCGTAGCCCAGCCGCTTGCGGGTTTCGATCACCTTCAGAACATCTTCGGGCTTCTTGTACGGGTTGGTCCGGGACGAGCCGAGGATCGTTCCGCCTTCGTCGATGATCGGGTCGGTGTTCTCGATGGTGAGGGGCATCGTGTTGCCCTGGATGGCCCCGCGCCAGCCTTCGACCAGACCAATGCACTCGCCGCCGGCATTGGAAATCACCCGGACGGCACCACGGATCACCTGATTGAGGCCGGGGCAGTCGCCGCCACCGGTGAGGAACGCCACTTTCATGGGAATCGTCTCATTGAGGTTGGGACGCCGCGAGTGGCGGCATCAAGTGAAAAATCTGGGTTGGTTGAACACGTCTGCTGCTGAAGGGCTAAGGGTGGCCACTGCCCACCCTTCCAGTCCGTCTACCGATCAGTGTCAATCAAAAACAACAGGTCGGGCACTGCCCGACACCATCACTTTTGACTTTTTACTTTTGACTTTTGCCTTGCTCCGTGCTGAAGCAACCTGACATTGATCGGCGGACCGAGCACACCCTATGCCGTCGGCGTCCACTTGGGCAGCAGTTCGCGTTCGATGTACGTGGTGTCGACTTCTCCCTTGGCGAACGCTTCGTCGCGGAAGATCGCCTTGAGCAGCGGAATCGTCGTCTTGATCCCTTCGAGAACGAATTCGTCGAGCGCCCGCCGCATGGTCGCAAACGCTTCCTCACGCGTCGCCCGGTAGACGATCAGCTTGCCGATCATCGAGTCGTAATTCGGGCTGATCGTGTAGCCTTCATGCACGTGCGAATCGAACCGCACACCCGGACCGCCCGGCAGCCGCAGCTTGGTGATCTTGCCGGGGGACGGGCGAAAATTGTTGGCCGGGTCTTCGGCGTTGATCCGCACTTCGATCGCCGATCCCCGGCAGGGAATCTGATCCTGCTCGAAGCCGAGCACTTCGCCCGCCGCGACGCGAATCTGACTCTTCACGAGGTCCAGCCCGGTGATCATCTCCGTCACCGGGTGCTCGACCTGGATCCGCGCGTTGACTTCGATGAAGTAGAAGTTGTTGTCGCGATCGACGAGAAACTCGACGGTGCCCGCGTTGGAGTAGCCCGCTTCCTTCACCAGCCGCACAGCCGATTCGCAGATCTTCTTGCGAACATCGGGCGGCAACGTGGGGCCAGGCGCCTCTTCGACCAGCTTCTGATGGCGGCGCTGCAGGCTGCAGTCGCGTTCCCAGAGGTGATAGACGTTGCCATGCGTATCGCCAATCACTTGCACTTCGATATGCCGCGGCCGGTCGATGTACTTTTCGAGGTAAACGCCGCCGTTCTTGAACGCCTTCTCCGCTTCCTGGGCGGCCTGCTTGAGACCCGCCTTCAATTCGGCTTCGTCCTTGGCGACTCGCATCCCCTTGCCGCCGCCCCCGGCCGTCGCCTTGATCAGCACCGGGTAGCCGATCTTCTTGGCGACCCGCACCGCGACGGCTTCTTCCGTCAGCAGTCCGTCGCTTCCGGGCACCAGCGGCACCTTGGCTTTGTGGGCCACTTCCTTGGCGCTCACCTTGTCGCCCAGCTTCTGCATCGCTTCAGGCGTGGGGCCGATGAACTTGATGTTGCAGTCGCGACAGACCTCGGCGAAGTGCGAGTTCTCAGAGAGGAACCCGTAACCGGGGTGAACCGCTTCCGCCTTGCCGATCTCGGCGGCGCTGATGATGTTCTTGATCTGCAGGTAGCTGTCGCTCGCCGCGGCCGGGCCGATGCAGAACGACTGATCCGCCAGCGACAGATAATGCGCCCCGCGATCCGCCTCGCTGAAGACGCAGACTGGCTTGATGTTCAGCTCCCGGCAGGCACGAATCACGCGGAGCGCGATTTCCCCCCGGTTGGCGATCAGCACCCGTTCAAACATTCTGGTACGCACCCCTTCTCGAGACGAAGTCGCCTCACATTCGCGGCGAACACTTGGACTCAGCCCGTTCAAGACCACCCGTTAAGAACCGGCCGACTAGCCGATCTTCACGCGGAACAGAGGCTGGCCAAACTCGACGGTATCGCCGTTCTTGGCGAGCACTTCCGTGATCGTGCCTTCCACTTCGGCAGGAATCTGGTTGAACACCTTCATCGCTTCGATGATGCAGACCGTCGTCGCGGCGGTGACCTTGCTGCCCACCTTGACGAACGGCTCTTCGCCGGGCGAGGGCGAGCCGTAGTACGTCCCCACGGTCGGGCTCTTGATGGCCAGGCCCTCGTCCACCGGGGCAGCGGCCGCTGCGGGAGCAGCCGGGGCCGCAGGCGCCGCGCCAGGCTGCGGCGCAAACGCCTGGGGCATCATCATCTGCGGCACAAACGCCGCCTGTTCGCCACCGCGGCGCAAGCGAATTCGCGTGCCATCGCCACCCTGCAAGTCCACGGTCGTGAGGCCGTGTTTCTCCATCATCGCGACCAGCTCACGAATCCGGTCCAGCTCGTAAGGACTACTCCCCGACCCACTATCTTTCGCCATGATGCCTCGTGATCCTGCCTGGATTCGCACGCCGGACGACACCATCCGCCACGCGTCCGCCCGATCTGAAACCCGCCCGATTCCAACACCACGCGCCCCATGCGCCGGCACTGGTTCGAGATGACACTTCAAATTCGCGAAACAAAAGTCATACAAAGTCGACACGACACGATTCCCACGATTTCGGAACCGAAGTCAGCACCTCGGCCCCGTCGCGGGTAATCAGCACGTCGTCTTCAATCCGGACCCCGCCCACTCCGGGGAGATAAATCCCCGGTTCGACCGTGATCACCATTCCCGGCTGCAACGTCGTCTCACCCTGCGGGCTCATTCGCGGCGCCTCGTGAATCTCAAGGCCGATGCCGTGTCCTAACCCGTGGGAGAAGTACTTTCCAAACCCGGCCGATTCGATCACCGACCGGGCGGCAGAATCGACCTTGCGGCTCGATACTCCCGGCCCCATCTCGGCGATCGCCGCAAGCTGGGCTTTTAACACAACTCCATACACTTGTTCAAGTTTTGGCGAAAGCTTAGAAGTGACTATCACCCTCGTCAAGTCACTGTGATACCCACCGGCCGAGACCGCGCCCCAGTCGACCAGCAGCAATCCCGATTGCCCCACCCGCAGCGCGCCGGCCCGGTAATGAGGCAGGGCCGCTCGGTCGCCCACCGCGACAATCGGAGGAAACGCCGCTCCCACACCGCCCAGTCCCCGAATCGTGTGCTCAAGTCCATGGGCGATTTCACGTTCCGTCAAATCCGGACGCAGCGTTGCCCGATGCGCGGCAAACGCCCGCTCGGCCAGCCCGATCGCGATCCGAATCTCCGCAATCTCTTCGCTGTCTTTGACTTGCCGCAATTGTTCGACCGCGCCCTGGGTCGGAACCAGCTCCAGCGTTTTCGACGCAGTCGAGATCGTGTCGTACAGCCCGATCGTCAGCACATCCTGCTCGAACCCGACCCGTGTGGCCTTCGCGCTTGCGAGTTCCGCGGCCGCCCGGGCGGACATTTTCTCGTCGACGGCGCGAATGACCGCCTCCAGCCCCGGGCACTCCTCTTCGATCTGCGTGCGGTACCGCCCGTCGCTGATCAGCACGCAGAGCTTGGGGCCGATGAGCAGCCAGGAGCTGTCTCCCGTGAACCCGGTCAGATACCGGACGTTGGTCACGCTGGTGACCAGCAGAGCGTCGAGGTGCTGCGCCTTGAGCTGGCTGATCAGCTTTTTCCGGCGGGTGGCAATCCGGTCCTGGGCCATCGATCGATCCATGTTCAGGTAAAAAACGGGTCAGGCACGCCTGACACCCTCACTTTTGCATCTTGACTTTTGCCTTGCTCCGTTCCGCAGCCCCCACATACGAATCGATGAATTGAGCAAGTTAGGGGGCCACGGTAAAGCCGGTGACTTCCCAACCGGGGGGGAAACAACTGGGGACGACCGGTCTCAAGGTGACCCCCGTTCCGGGCACGGCGCTCAGGCCGCTGGAAGCGCAGGCGATCAGTAGAGTGCGGCGGCCCTCGCGTGCGTCCTGGGCCGCGAGCGATGCAGCGGTCGTCCACGATTGAGTCAACGTCGGGACGAGTTCGGGCCAGATGCTTCGCAGCACGAATCGGAGCTGGATCGGGGAATCGGCCTGACGCTGCATCGTCGTGTGGGGCACGACAAGGATGCAGCGGTCGATCTCGCCCAGATCAATCAAATAACTGCGCAGCCGGCGCCATTCGACATCGTCACTGACCCGCGTGGCAAACGCGCGATAGGCCGTCCCACAGGAGGTGACCGCGGCGACGAGAATCAGCGCGTTCCAGACGAGATGTCGGCGGCGTTCGGCGGGCCAGGCTCTGGCGCGGAGAATCAAGGTCGCGATCATTGCGACGAGCAACACACCAGCGAACCAGCCGACGAACCGGTCGGTACTCTGGGCGACGCCATCGAGCGCGAGGCGATTGGCCAGGGCCAGCCCCGCCCAGGCCGCAAGCCCGGCGAAGATGGCTGGATTCGGCAGGCGGCGATCGCAGACGGCGAGCAAACCCACGGCCGCCATCAGCCGCCAGGGCAAGCGGGCAAAAATCAGCCCCAGTTCCAATTCCGGCAGCGGCAGACGGCTGGTCGAGCGGAGCCAGAGCCAGTGAATCGTCCCCACCACCAGCCAGACGCATAGTAGACGTCGTCCGAACGAACCACCGGTTTTCGCATCGCGGGGAATCCCGAGGCTGATCAGCCCCAGAATCGCCAGCGGCATTGCTCCAAACCCCAGCCCGAACGCCATGCGGTCGAGCAACGTGTCGGCCCGGCCCACCGTCCCGAGGTCCCCCGGAAACAGCGGTTCCTGCCACGCCCCCTGCGACCAGACCTCCGCACCATGTCGGCCCAGCATGAACAGCCACCACCACCCGGCGACGGCAAACGCGGTGAGCGCCAACAGCAACAGACTCGCCGGTTGCAGCAGCCGCTCCCAGACGGTTTTCGGGCGGAATTTGCGGACCGGTTCCGATCCACTGCGCTCCACAACCAGCAGCAACCAATAGGCGATCAGCACGGCAAACGTGAGCAATGTCAGCCCCCCGTGCAGGAGGGCCAAAGCTCCCAGCGACAACCCGGCTCCGAGCAGAGGCCAGGAGGCCAGCCCGCGGGCGGTGCGGAGATGTTTCGCCCCTCCCCAGAGCGTGAACACGACCAGCATGTTGGCCAGGGCGGCCGGTGAGGGGTGACCCGCGAGGCCGACTATCGGGACGTCGATAACAAGCAGCGCCGCGGCGAACAGCCCCAGGCGCCCCCCGCCGACTTGCCGCGCCAGTCCGTAGACGGCCAAGAGCAACCCGGCAGTTGTCAAGGCGCTGATGGGGGTCCACCAGAGGTCGGTCTGCGTCGGGATGCCCCGCGCCACAAGTCGCGCGAGCCAATCCAGAAGCGGCGGCTGATAGAGGGCGATCGCGTCGGGACGTGCGGCTGGATCGAGAATTCCCGAGAGCGGCAGGTCGCGGGACATTCCGCTGAGCAGTTGCAATCCCCACGCCGCCATCAACGGGTGCAGCGAGCGGTTCATGATGACGACGAGGATCGGAATCGCCAGCAGGGGGATGACGCCCGGTTCGTAGGCGGCAGCGCGATCCAGCCAGCGGAGCAGGGGGCGGGGCGGACTGGCCGCGAGCCGCGCGAGTTCTCCGTCCGTCGGCAGGGACCGCTCGACCGCGGGAATCGCAGCGGACATCAGCGCTGCTCCCGTCGCTTTTCAGCGATGATGTCGTCGAGAATCTGGGTCAATTCGATCTTCGGCTTCCAGCCCAGCGTCCGCTCCAGACGGGAGAGGTCGGGGACGCGGCGCTGAATGTCTTCGAAGTCCGGCCCGTAGGCGTCGCTGTACGGCACGAATCGCGCGGGCACGCTGCTGCCCGCCCGCCGCCCGACGAGTTCCGCCAGTTCGCGAATGCTGATCGGCTGGTCGCTGCCAATATTGAACGCCTGCCCTTCCGCCTTGGGCGACAAGGTCAATTCGATAACGGCCTTCACCACCTCACGCACATGGGCGAAGCAGCGGACCTGCGACCCGTCGTCGTAGACGGTGATCGGTTCCCCGGCGAGGGCGCGATCCACGAAGCGCGGAATCACCATGCCGTAGTGGCCCACCTGCCGCGGCCCGACGACGTTGAAGAATCTCCCGATCACCACCGGCAACCCATACGACCGGTGATAGGCCAGGGCGAGAAACTCGTCGATCGCCTTCGAGCAGCCGTAGGCCCAGCGGGGCTTACTCGTCGCGCCAAACACGAGGTCTTCGTCTTCGGTCCAGCGTTCCTTCGGGTTCTTTCCGTAGACTTCGCTGGTCGAGGCGAGAAAGAACCGCTGCTTGTTGTTGATGGCCAGCCGCAGCAGCGACTCGGTCGGGTAGATGTTGGTTTCGATGGTGCGGACGGGGTCGTCGGCGACGAGTTTCACTCCCACGGCGGCGGCCAGATGGAAAATGATCTCCTGCCCGCGGACAGCCTCGGCCAGGAGGACGGGGTCCGTAATCGATCCGACGAGCTTCCGCAGGCGGGCGTGGCCTTCGAAGGCGACCAGGTTGCCGGTGGCACCGGTCGAAAAGTTATCGAGGATGGTCACCTCGTGGCCGGCCGCGAGCAGCGCCTCTGTCAGGTGGCTGCCAATGAACCCCGCCCCACCCGTGACCAGACATTTCGACATGACACCGCCAGACGGAAACCCTCAAGACACCGCGCGAGCGACCGATCGGTCGTCACCGTCCCTCGACTGTATGCCGCCGCTGCGCCCATGGCCAGCCAAGTCCTCGCGCCGCGGGTTGCGTTTCAGACGATGATCAGACGTCAAGGGAGCCGGAAGCATGAGCGCCCGGAGGCTTCACGTCTCCAGTTAACAACCCGTCTCAGGAACCAGTTCAAAACAACAACAGCCGGGTGTTCTCAGGGGGAATCTGGAAAAGCGGAAAATGATTGTCGAACAGACGGTTTGACCGGCGTCATCTCCCCGAAGGACGGTGCGGGGGACCTGCGATGGCAATGAACGCCCGCGACCGCGCTGTCAGGACCAGATCAACACGACCATTTTCAGATGAAGGAACCAGGCGATGAAGTTTGCGATGCTGATTCATGAACCGGCCAGTGAATTCGCCAAACGGCAAGGCCCCGAGGCTGGCGCCTACTGGGCGGGATGGATGGCTTACTCGGAAGCCCTCCGGACGTCGGGTGCGATGGTGGGTGGGGCGGGACTGGAACCGCCCGACGCCGCGACGACCCTCAGACTGGCCGACGGGAAGCGGCAGATTCATGATGGGCCGTTCGCCGATTCGAAAGAGCAGTTGGGTGGATTTTACCTGCTCGATGTGCCGTCGCTCGATGTCGCTCTGGACTGGGCGGCCCGCTGCCCCGGAGCGCCCACCGGGTCGATCGAGATTCGCCCGCTCCTCCCCCCGCCCCCCCAGGCGACGTGATGCCCGTTGACACCGTTCCCGATGTCGTCCAGCAGGTCGCCCGTGAATCGCACGGGCGTCTGCTGGCCTATCTGTCGGTGCAGACCCGCGACGTGGCCCGGGCCGAGGATGCCCTGAGCGAAGCGTTTCTCGCGGCGTTGAGGACCTGGTCGCGGGATGGAATTCCCGAGTCGCCCGCCGCCTGGCTGCTCACCACCGCGCGCAGGCAGCTTCGCGACGCGAGCCGGGGTGAAACCCGGCAGCGTTCGCACCTGGAAGCGCTCTCCCACATGCTGTCCACGGTCCCCGAGCGGGAAATCGACGAACTGCCCGACGAACGCCTGCGACTGATGCTGGCCTGCGCCCACGAGGCGCTGGCGCCGGACGTGCATGCGCCGCTCATGCTGCAGGCGGTGCTGGGACTCGACGCGGAGACCATTGCCCGGGCGTATCTCGTTTCGCCGGCCACGATGTCGCAGCGCCTCGTGCGCGCCAAGCTGCGGCTGCGGACGGCCGGAATCTCCTTCGACTTCCCCGAACCTCAGCGACTGTCGCAGCGGCTGTCCTCGGTTCTCGATGCCATCTACACCGCGTTTTCGTCGGGTTGGGATGCTGGCCTGGAAACCAGTCACCGCCTGGGAGGGCTCGCTGATGAAGCGGTCTGGCTGGCGCGTCTGGTTGTCCGGCTGCTGCCCGACGAGCCGGAGCCTCTCGGTTTACTCGCCATGCTGTTGTTTGCTCAGGCCCGGAGGCCGGCCCGGCGGGATGCGCGGGGTCGCTTCGTCCCGTTGCTCGACCAGGACGTGCGCCAGTGGGACGCGGGGCTGATTGAGGAAGCCGATCGGCTGCTGGCGTTTGCCGCGACGCTGGGCCGGCCCGCGCGGTTTCAACTCGAGGCGGCGATTCAGTCGTGTCATTCCGATCGCCGACGAACGGGCGCGGTGCCGTGGCCGCATCTGGTTGGTTTGTATGACGGGTTGATTGCGCTGGCGCCGTCCCTGGGGGCGCTGGTCGGTCGGGCTGCGGCGATCGGTCAGTGGAGAGGGGCGGAACTGGCTCTCGAGGCGCTCGACAGGCTCGACCCTCAGGTTCGAGACCAGTACCAGCCCTACTGGTCGACCCGCGCGCATTTTCTGGCGGAGCTTGGCGACCACGCTGCGGCTGTCGCTGCCTACCGGCGTGCCCAGGCGCTCACCGAAGACCCCAGCGTGCGCGACTTTCTTCAGGAACGGGCCGCCGCGATTGAATCGCCCGGAGGGAGTGCTCGTTAACGACCAGACGAGCCGACCCTATAAGAGGTCGGTGGAGCAACTCCCAGGTGCCATGCAGCGCCGGCTTTGCGGTGCAAGCAGGACACATCCTTTGATCCCCCGGCGTCCGGGGATAGAGTCAGGGGGCGATTGATCTGCATCTGGTCACTGTCTGGATCGGTTCGTCACCCGTCTGAACCTGGATTCTCTCCCGCTTCCAAATGTCCGTCCCCCACGACACGAGCGATGTTCCCGCGGATGACGCGCCGGTCCTCACCCTGGGCCTGTCGACGTTTGCGTGGGGGATTCTGCTGGGGTTGGGGCTGCTGGTCTACGAGGTGACACATCGACCGACGTGGGGGTTGGCGATTGTCTGCGCCAAGTTTGGCTGGAGCGACCTGCGGATCGCCGGCTGGCTCATCCGCCGCGATCCTCGGGCGGTGCGTGGGGGCGTGTGTGGACTGTTCTACCTGGCGGCGGCGACCTCGAAAGTGACAATGGCGGCGATTCTGGGGGCGGGACTGATTCTCTGGGTCGCGGCGCTCGTGGGAGAACGGCCCCCCAAGGAACTGAAGGGCCTGGGGGTGACTGCGGGGCTGGGGCTGTCGCTGCTGGCAATCTTTGCCTTGGGGGCGGCGTTCGCAGCCTGGCTTGCGGACATTCGGGTCTGGCTCGATGCCACCGTGGCCGGTTCGCGCGAGCGCGACGAGTGGCCGCCGCGTCCACACGGAACCAACAAGGCCCTGGGCGTCTCGATTCCGGCGGTGATCGTCGCCTCGCTGATCGCTCCGCAGTTCGCGCTGCGCCTTGGGTTTCTGACCGTTTTTGGATTAATTCTGGTCTGCGCCGCGCTCCTCTGGGGGCTGTTTCAATCGGTGTCCGCACTCACGCCCGATGAATGCTGGCCCGAACTGCGGGCCGGGCTGCTCGATGACGTGGTCAGCCACTCCGTCGACACCGGAGGCCCTAATGACGACGATGAAGAGGACGATCCGGCTTGGGATGTG